>CADDZO010000039.1 GCA_902812395.1 bacterium
CCCGGCAGCGGGCTGGCTGGCGAGCTCTGGCTCGCGATCCGCCCGCAAGTCGGCCGGTTGGCCTCGGCCAGCTCGTCCGGGCCATCTCCGTCTCCCCGACCCACGCCCCGCGGCCTGCCCCCGGGGCGGGGCCCCCGGTGCCCGCAGGTGGAGGTGGCGATCAGGTGCCAGTCAGCGTTGGACCAGGCCGGCCGCTGAGCGATGGTGTCCTCGGCCTCGGCCACCATCGAGGTCACGATCTCGGCGGCCGGGCGCAGGCCGTCGATGAGCGGGTGCGTCCCCCGTTGTTATCGCGTCCCTACCCGGTCACGATCTCGGCGGCCGGGCGCAGGCCGTCGATGAGGCCGGCAGTCTGACCGAGATAGAGGATCGCGTAGGAGGGATCGCCGGCAGCGCGGGCAGCGGCGATGCGGGCCGCCACCTCCGGCTGGCGCCGCCGCAGCTCGCCCTCGCGACCTACCCAGTCCCCGACCAGCCGGTTGCGCTGGACGCGGGGGTAGGCGCCCGGCCAGACCACCCCGCTGGCGACGTCGGTGATCTCGGTAGCGATGGTGTCGTGACCGTCGCTGTCCAGGATCACCTGCTTGAAGCGGGGATGGAGGGGGGCCTCAGGCGTGGCCAGGAACCGCGTGCCCAGCAGGACGCCCTCGGCACCGAGCGCGAGCGCCGCGGCCAGGCCAGCCCCGGTGGCGAAGGCACCCGCCGCCAGCACCGGCGTCCTGACCCGCGAGGCCACCATGGGGGCCAGGACGCTACTGGCCATGATGCCCAGGTGCCCCCCACCTTCGCTGCCCTGCGCCACGATCACATCGGCGCCAGCGGCCTCGGCGTCGAGCGCCTCCGGGAGGTGGAGGCCATGTGCATGATCAGGCAGCCCGCCGCGTGGGCCGCCTCGAAGATCGGGCCCAGCCGCTGCCCAGGGGCGGGCCAGGCCGTGGAGAGCCATGCCGGCCGCGCCTCCAGGACCGGGTCCGCCAGCTCCCCGCTCCGGAACAGGAGCAGGTTCATCCCGAACGGCGCATCCGTCCAGGCACGGATGTCGGCGGCCAGCGCGTGCACGTGGTCCGGGGTCTGGCCGCTCGCGCCCTGGACACCCAGCCCCCCGGCTGAGGACACCGCGGCCACCTGGGCCGGTGAGGTCCCGCCCGCCATGCCACCGAGCACCACCGGGTGCCGGACACCTGCGACCTCGGTGAAGCGTGTCTGGATCATCGCCCCATCATCGCCCAGGCGCCGCCAGGGAGCGGGCAGCCGGTGCGGCGCCGGCCCCCACGCCCACTCTTCACCCTCGCTCAGCCGATGCCTCGGCGGCGCGAGCCGCCTCCTCGTCGAGCGCGCGCTTCACCTCGGGATGGGCCTCGCTCAGGCAGCACGGACAGGCCCGGTACCAGGCCCGGAATCCCTCGTCGATCTCGAACCGCCTGGCCTCGGGCAGCTCGTCAGGATGCTGGCTCAATCTCGTACCTCCAATTGAGGGTACGCGGCAGCGCTCAGGACCCGGTCCCGGCACAGCTGCAGGAACTCCGCCCGGAGCGCCGGGTCGCGCTCGTAGGCGCCGCGCCAGAACGTGGTGCGGGTCTCGGCCTGTGTCTCCCTGACCCCGCGGATCTGCATGCAGAGGTGCGTGCCCTCGAGATAAAGGGCCACCCCGTGGGCGGCCAGGATACCGTCCAGCGCCTCCACGACCTGGTGACCCAGCCGTTCCTGGACCGTGAAGCGCCGGGCGAACACGCGCACCAGCCGGGTCAGCTTGGACAACCCCAGAATGGTCTCGCGGGCGATGTAGCCGACCCAGGCCCTGCCCACGAACGGGAGCACATGGTGCTCGCAGAGCGCCTGGTACGGGATCGGTCCCTCCACCACCTGGCGCAGCCTGCAGTCGGAGCCGCCACGGCATTCGGTGGGAAACGCCGCCAGCAGGTTGGCGTCGCTCTCGTACCCGTCCGTGGCCTCGTACAGTGCCCGGAGGAAGCGCGCCGGCGTCCGGGCCGTCCCCGGCGTACCCAGGTCCATACCTAGGGCCTGCAGGATCTCGGCCACGTAGCCCTCGAAGCGCTGCCACTGCTCCGGTGAGATGCGCCTCGGAGCGGCCAGCCGGAGCCAGCTCCCCGGTCCGGGTCGGGAAACCGCCTCAGCCTGCCCCGAACCCCGATCCGCCGTCGGCACCCCTTCCGGCAGGGCGGACCGATCCATCACCCCGGTACCGGCCTCAGGGCAAGGCCGATCCTGAACGCACAGCCCGGGCCCGAGGGACCCAGGGGACGCACCGGCTCCGCCAGCAGCTCCTCGAGCACGCCCGCGTGCAGCCAGCACGCCACCTCACTGCCGCCTCGGCAGGCCTCCTGGAACACGCAGTTCGTGACCACAAGGCGGTCGCCCTGACGGTCCACCCGGTCACCGACCGCCTCCAGGCTCCCGACCGACGCTCCCCACTGGCGGCCGGCGCGGTACGCGGCCTCGGCGCCGGCCGCGCCCAGCTGAGCCAGGGCCCCGGCCAGCAGCTGGGCCAGCTCCAGGAACCGCCGGGGCGGGTACCAGAGCCCGACGACGCGCTCGCCGAGGTTGTACAGCTTGGCCGGCCGGCCCAGCAGACCCCGGCGCCGCTCCACGCTGAGGAGTCCCGCCCGGACCAGCCGTTCCAGGTGGGAGAAGGCCACCGTGCGATGGACCCCGACCTCCGCACTTACCTCGGCGGCCGTTCGGGGCCGGGGCTGGGCGTAGAAAGCCAGGAGGATAGCGCGCCGTGTCTCGTCCGCCAGGACGTTGACAAGCTCCTCCAGGTCGCGTATATAGCTCATCTAGATGAACCGTACCAGAAATTTGTCGCGACGAGGGCATGAACGAAACGATGATCGATCGGCTGATCCGCCACCAGTCGTGGCTTGACCCCTGGGGCGCCCTCCTGCAACGGGCAGTCGGCGGTGCCTACTCGGCGCTCCGCGCTCCCGGCCGAGTGCTGAAGGACGTCGCCCATGGCAGCCGTGGCCTCGGGCACCCCCTCCATCCCGCCCTCAGCGACGTGCCCCTGGGCGCCTGGTTTGTCGGTGTCGTCGCCGACATCGTCGCTCTCGCCGACCACGCCTTCCCCACCCAGGCCGGCGACCTGGCCCTGGCAGTCGGCCTGGTGGTCGGCCTGGCTGCGCTGGCGACCGGGCTTACCGACCATCACGAGACCTACGGCCACGAGCTCCGGGTGGCCACGGCACACGGCTCGCTGATGGTCGTGGTCATGGCGGTCATGTTCGCCTCGCTCCTGCTCCGCTGGTTCGCAGGGATCGGGTTCCACGGGCTGGCCGTGGCCCTCGCCATCTGCGGGCTCCTGCTCGCGCTGGCCGGGGCCTACCTGGGCGGTCACCTCTCCTTCGGCATTGGCACCGCGGTCAACCGCAACGCCTTCGGCGAGGGCCCGGACGAGTACCTTCCGGTGGGTCGTCCGGAGGACTTTCCCGAGGGGCAGGCGCGGGCGGTGCCGGTGGCCGGCCTCGCCGTCCTCATCGTCCGCCGGCAGGGCCGGCTCTTCGGGATCTCCGATACCTGCTCGCACGCCGGAGGACCCCTCCACGAGGGAGAGCTGAAGGGAGACGTCGTCATCTGCCCCTGGCACGGGTCACGCTTCTGCATCCGGGACGGTGGCGTCCGGCGGGGACCGGCCACCTTTGGCCAGCCGGTGTTCGAGGTGCGGGAAGAGGGCGGCCTGGTTGAGGTCCGGCGCGCGCGGGTGCTGGACTGAACGCGGATGCGATGGGGGTCGCGGCCCGGTGCCGGTCAGCCGCTGGGGGTGCGGCGGCAGCGGGTGAAGTCTGTCACGGTTCGAGAGACGAGAGACCCCTGACCGCATCCGATGGTCGGAGGCGGCCAGGACCCGCGTGACGCCGGTGGTCGAGCCGAGTCACAGCATGTGCCTCAGCCCTTCATCGAGCGCCGCACCGGCGACCCGCTGGGCGTGGACCGCAGCCCCGGTCTCGTCCGCGAAGTCGAGCGACTCCATGAAGGCCGCACAGGCAACGTCGACCTCGTCGAGACGGGCGAGGGCTCGGCTTCCCACCGACTCCCCTCGCGCTCGCCCCAACCCAGCGCCGAACGGAGGATGGCGGACGATCTACTCGCCCAGCTCCTCATCGACGACCGCACGCAGCGGCGGCAGGTCCCGCTCGATCACATCGTCGATGCGGTCTGGGTCGATGCCCAGGTAGCCGTGGGCGAGGACGTTGCGGAACCCGATCACGCGGCGCCACGGGATCTCCGCGTGCCTGGCCCTCAGGTCGTCCGAGAGCCGACCGGCCGCGTCCGACAGGGTCTCCAGCCAGCGCAGAATGGCGTCCTCGGCCATGTCATCGGCGCCGAAGCCGCTGCGGCGGGACCGGTATCGCTCCACCTGATCGATGCTGCGGCGAATGTACTCGAGCAACCGCCGGGTCCATCTCCCGTCAGCACACCTCCACGCGCTGAGGGTCGAACGTCGGCCGCCCGGGCAGGAGGGCGGGACACCAGGACTCGCTCGAACACCGCCGCGAGCACCGCCCGCCGCTGGTCGAGAGTGAGCTGGGGCCAGCTCATCAGGAGTTGCCCCCAGTCGACCGAGATAGGGCTCCACGGTGGCGAGCGCCGTCAGTCGGGCCCAGCCGCCGGCGGATGGCCGCCTGCTCGGTGCTGGCCTTTCCCAGGGCACGCGAGGAGAGCGCTCCCTGGGGGGCGCACCTGGCCCCGGTCGACCCACCCCTGCCCGGGCTGCATCTTATCCTCATCAAGGATGATGCTATGATGCAACCAGTGCGGACGACCATCACGCTCGATCCCGATGTGGAGCTGCTGATCAGGCGCGCGATGGGGGAGCGCGGCCTCAGCTTCAAGCAGGCGGTCAACGACGCCATCCGCGCGGGCCTGGGCGGCGCTGGGCGCGCGGCCCGACGTACGGCCTTCCCCACCCACGACATGGGCGAGCCGCTGGTCGATGTCACGAAGGCGCTGCGGCTGGCCGCAGAGCTGGAGGACGACGAGTTCGCGCGGAAGCTCGCACAGGGCAGGTAGCTCCGTGCTGCTCGTGGACGCGAACGTGCTCCTGCATGCGGTGAACACCGGAGCACGAGAGCACGAGGCCGCGCGGCGATGGCTGCTAGAGGCGCTTCGGAGAAACGAAGCACTGGCCTTTGCCTGGACGGTACTGCTCGCCTTCCTCCGCCTCAGCACGCATCCGGCTGTCTTCCCCCGTCCTCTCACGGTGGAGCAGGCGGCTGGCGTCCTCGAGCACTGGCTTGCCTCCCCGCCGGCCGTCATCGTCGAGCCGACCCGGCGGCACCTGCCGCTGTTGCGCGGCCTGCTGGCCCGCAGCGGCACCGCGGGCAATCTGGTCGCGGACGCACACCTCGCGGTCCTAGCGCTCGAATACGGTGCCACGATCGTGAGCTTCGACCGCGACTTCGCCCGGTTCCAGGGCGTGGCCTGGCAGCTGCCCGGCCGGGCCTAGGACGTGGCGGTCGGGCGCCGATGTGAGAAACCCGGCCATCTGCGAACCTTCGTGGCCAAGCCACGCGTCGGCGGGTGGGGGAACCGACTAGGTCAGGGAGGCAGAGGCCCAGGCTCGGCCTTGAGGCCGCCCCGCAGCACCCGGTCCAGGGCCTCGGCGGCCTCGCGAGCCAGCTCCGGGGCCACGTGCGCGTAGATGTTCAAGGTGGTGCTGGCCGTCGAGTGCCCCAGCACCACCATCGCTGTTGCCACCGGCACCCCCGCTCATGGCCATGACGGTGGCGGCCGAATGGCAGAGGTCGTGGAAGCGGATCTTGGGGAGCCCGAGACGAGAGAGCTGAGTCTGGAGCCGCTGAGTCGCGTAGATCCCCTCGAGGAGGGTGCCTTCCGGCTCCCGGAAGACGAGATCGCCATGGTCATCTTGCCAGCTGCCCCCCGCCCTCAGCCGCTCCTCGGCCTGCCGTCTCTGCTGGCGATGCAGCGCCTCCACGGCGATGCTGGCCAGCGGGATGGTGCGCCGGGAGTGCCAGGTCTTGGTGGGCTGCTCCAGCCACTCGCCGTACTGTTCCCGCTTCGGCTTGGGGACACGCTGCAGGGTGCGCGCGATGGTCAGGCTGCCCCGCTCCAGGTCCACATCCGACCAGCGCAACCCGATCAGCTTCGACTGGCGGGCGCCGGTCGCCAGGGCCAGCACCCACAGGGGACCATCACGGTGGTGCTCGGCCGCAGCCAGTAGTGCCCGCACCTGCTCGGCCGATAGCGTGGTGCCCTCCCGGGCATCCCCCAGGGACAGTGGCCGCACCAGCTCGGCCACGTTGCGCTGACGAGCCCCTCGCGCTTGGTTGAGCAGGTTCCGGAGCACGGCCCGGACGTGGTTAGAGGTGCGAGCGCCGAGGCCGCTCTCCCGCAACCGGGTGAGCAGGGTACCGATGTGGTGAGGCTCCAGCCTGGTCAGCTGCAGGTGGCCCAGGCTGGGCAGCGCACACCCAGAAGCTCCTCGTAGCGATGGAGGGTCTTGGGGCGCACCCGGCACTGGCTGAGCCAGCGCTGCCCATACTCGGCCAAGGTCGGGGTGCGGCCGCGAAGGAAGGGAAGGTGCCGCGCTCCAGCGCGTCCAGGGCGCTGATCAGCTTGGCCCGGGTCTCCTCCTCGGTGGCGCCGTAGAGGGAGCGGCGTACCCGCTGGCAGGTCTCGGGGTCGGTGATGGTGTAGCGCGCATGCCAGCGGCCGTCACGCCGCTGGTAGAGGCTGCCGGCCCCGTTGGGCCGCTTCACCCGCTTGGCCTTGGTCCCACCCAGGTCACTCCGGCTGACGCCAACCTGACGCCAACCGGAGTCTCTGATCCGTCACCGCTGGCTGTCAAGATCCCCTCGGCTTGGCCACAGATTCGTATTCGGTTTCGATGCCATGAGGCTGGTGGGCCGGGAGGGAGTCGAACCCCCACAGCTTTCGCGGCGGTTTTACAGACCGTTGGGCTCGCCACGTGCCCGTTGCCGACCCACACCGACCAGCCCGAAGATGCGACAAATGGTACCCAAGCCGCCCCGGGCGAGCGCCCCTTTGGCATCCTCCCCGCCCTGAAGGGTGGGGACTCCCGGTCGGTGCGCTGACCGCCGAGCGGTTGCCGTTCGGACCGCTTGGTTCTTCCGGTCCTGCCGTCAGCCACTGGTCGCGTCCGGGGAGTGCTGGAAAGGTAAGACGGCATAGCCTTCCGCGGTGACAACCAATCACCGTGTTGGAGGACTACGCCGTGGAGAAGAGAGTAGCGCCGAGCGCCGCCCTTGAGGAGGCGATCGCCGCGATGCTGGTCGAGAGCGTCGACGCGGGTGAGGTGGAGCGGCTGGGGGAGATCGGGGGTCTGGGCGCCAGGCTGGTGTCGCAGCGTGCGATCGAGGACGAGGTGACCGCCTTCCTGGGGCGTGCGCGGTACGAGCGGACGGGTGAGGCGCGCGGGTCGCGGAGGGGGAACCGACGGCGGCGCGTGCAGACGGCGGAGGGCGAGCTGGAGGTGCAGGTGCCGCAGATTCGGGGGCGGCTGGGCGGTTCGTAAGCAAGGTGCTGCCGAACGCCGGCCGGACGGCGCTGCGCACGCGTCCGCTGGAGACGCTGATCATCGGCGGCTGGGTGCGCGGGTTGAGCGATCGCGACATCGAGAGCCTGATCGCCGAGGCCGGTCTGGGCCATGTCTCGAAGCGCACGGTGAGCGAGATCACGCAGCAGCTGCGGGCCCGCTACCAGGCGTTCCGGGCGCGGAGCCTGGGCGAGGTCAGGCTGCTGGTGTGGTACCTGGACGCGACCTACCTGGCGACTCCTCCGAGCGGCCCCAAAGCGGGTGTGCTGGTCACCTGGGGCTACGACGAGGACGGGCACCGGGTGCGGCTCGACGTCGTCCTCGGCCAGCGCGAGCGCTACGACGACTGGCTGGAGATGGGACGCACCCTGATCCGCCGCGGCTTGCGCTCGCTGCTGCTGGTGGTGACTGATGGGGCGCCCGGCCTGGTGCGCTCGATCGAGGAGTTGTGGCCCGACGCCGACCGCCAGCGCTGCACCGTGCACGTGCTCAGGAACATCGTGGCCGAGCTGCCCAAGAAGGACGACGAGTTGGGCAAGCGAGTCGAGGCGGCGTACTGGGCGGCGCTGGACGAGGCCGGTTCGGCGGCCGAGGGGGAGGATCATCTGCGACATCTGGTGGGCGAGTTGGAGCGCTCCTACCCAAGCGCGGCGGGCTGCCTGGCCGCTGATCTGCCAGCGCTCTGCGTGCACCTGAGCTATCAGCAGCCACGGGACGCGACCAGCCACCCGGTGCCCCGGCCTAGTCCGTCACGAACCAGAACAAGTGTATCGCGGCGGCCCTCCGGGCCGTGCGGTGCTTCAGCACTGGGCCTAAAGGCCGACGCACTGCGCGGCAATCTGGTAGTCGCCCCCCGAGAGACACTTGACCTTGTGCAGGCAGAAGGCCAGCGTCCGGGGCGGTCGATGCGCTGGATGGGAGCGCTGGCTATTGCCTCCCACCCCGAGCCATGTGCTGCAGTCACGCTCCTGATCACCGTTCTTGCCGCCACCGAAGGTACGGGCCTGAGGACCCTGTGGGTTGCGGCCGCGGTGGGCAGCGGCCAGCTCGGCGTGGGCTGGTCCAACGACTACCTGGACCGCGTGCGGGATCGGGCTTCGGGCCGGACCGACAAGCCAATTCCGAGCGGGCGCATCTCCGCCGCAGCCGTGCGGAACGCGGCCATCGGTGGCCTGACCCTGACCCTACCGCTCTCGCTGGCCGCCGGGATCGGCTTTGCCGCTGCCCACCTGGCCGCCATCGCGGCCGCCCTTGCCTACAACTCCCGACTGAAGCTGCTCCCACTGAGCGTTCTCCCCTACGCTTTCGCCTTCGGCCTGGTGCCAGTGGCGGTCACACAGGCCGCCAGGGGCGTTTGGCCCGCGGCCTGGGCGGTGGCCGCCGCGGCCCTCCTTGGCGCTGGCGCCCACTTCACCCAGGTGCTACCCGACATCGGCCGTGACCGCTCACTGGGCATCGGGGGCCTTCCGCAGCTGCTCGGGGAGCGACTCTCGGCGCTCGTGGCCGCCGGCCTCCTCCTCGCCGCCAACCTGATCATCGCCTTTGGACCCGGCCAGCCCGGTCTCGTCGATCTGGTCGCACTTGTGGCCGCAGTCGGGTTCAGCGCTGCCGTGGTTGCGGCCACCGTCGCTGGGAGCCTCAAGCTCGCGTTCCGCCTGACCCTGGTGGTGGCGGCAGCGGCGGTCTCCTCCTTCCTGGTCAGCGGCCGCTCCTTGTGAGCGAGTAGTTCAATCTTGCTGTCCCTCCAGCCGATCAAGGGGCGATCCGGGGCCACGTAGGATGGGCTGGTGAGCAGCTCAGTCATTGTTGCCGGAGCCCGGACCCCGATCGGAAAGTTCGGGGGAGCCTTCCGGGACGTGAAGGCGGTCGAGCTCGGCGCCACTGCAATCCGGAGGGCACTGGATCGCGCCGGCATCGCCGGCGACCAGATCGACTACGTGATCATGGGCCAGGTGTTGCAGGCCGGCACCGGCCAGATCACCGCCCGCCAGGCCGCCATCCAGGCCGGCATCCCCCAGCACGTGCCCGCCATCACCATCAACAAGGTCTGCCTCTCCGGCTTGAACGCGATCGCACTCGCCGACCAGCTGGTCCGCGCTGGCGAGGTCTCCACCGTGGTAGCCGGCGGCATGGAGTCGATGTCCCAGGCCCCCTACCTGGTCCCCAAGGCGCGCTTCGGCGCTCGCATGGGCGACGCCCAGCTGGTCGACTCCATGATCCACGATGGACTCTGGTCGACCTTCACCGGTCAGACCATGGGTGAGTCCTCGGATGCGGTCAACCGAGAGCTGGAGATCGGACGCGAGGAGCAGGACCGCTGGGCGGCCCGTTCCCACCAGCGGGCGGCCGCGGCGTGGGCCGAGGGCAGGCTGGCCGAGGAGACAGTATCGGTCGAGACAGAGACCCGGGACGGTCCCGTCCAGGTCACCCGCGACGAGGGGATCCGACCCGACACCACCGTCGAACGGCTGGCCCAGCTCCCTCCCGCCTTCTGCCCGGACGGCACCATCACTGCCGGAAACGCCTCCCAGATCTCCGATGGGGCAGCTGCCGTGGTCGTGATGTCGGCCGAGCGGGCACGGGCACTGGGACTCCGGCCGCTGGCCGAGATCGTCGCCCACGGCATGAGCGCCGACCGCTACGCCTGGCTGCACACGGTGCCCGCCCTGGCCCTGGACCGGGCCCTGCAGCGGGCCGGGCTGACCGTCGGGGACCTCGACCTGGTGGAGATCAACGAAGCCTTCGCCGCGGTGGCCCTCAACGTCACCCGCAGCCTGGGGCTGGACGAGGAACGGGTCAACGTCAACGGCGGGGCGGTCGCCCTCGGCCACCCGATCGGAGCCTCGGGGGCTCGCCTGGTCCTGACCCTCATCTACGAGCTCCGGCGCCGGGGCGCCGAGCTGGGCGCGGCCGCTCTCTGCGGGGGCGGCGGGCAAGGTGACGCCCTGATCGTCCGCCGCATCTGATCGACGGATCCCGGGCCCAGGCCATCCCCGATCGGCTCAGGGCTCGTCGAGACCGACCAAGCCTGTCTCCCAGCCCGGCTGTCCGACACCGGCGCCGACCGGGGCCGTCGGCTCCGGTTCGGCCACCGCCTCCTGGCCCTCGGGGAAGATGCCGTTGTCCCGCAGGTCGGCCCAGAGCTCATCCAGCGCGGTCTCGGGATCCCGGTAGTAGGCAGCCCCTCGGATCCGGCAGAAGGGTAGACCGCACCGCTCCAGCTGACGCTGCCGGAGGACGTCCTCCTCGAATCGCTCGGCGTCGCTCCAGTCGTCCCCATCGCAGACCACCGCCAGCCGCCCGCGCCGACCCTCGACCAGGAGGTCGATCCGGTAGCCGCCCATCTCGTACTGGGGGATCACGCGGTAGCCACGATCGGCCAGGCGCAGGAACACGTCGACCTCGAACCAGCTGTCGAACGGCACTGGCGGTCGGTCGCCCGCCTCCCGCTCGACGGCACGACGGCGCAGCCGCTGGAGGTCCACGTCGTCGAGCGGGGTGGGCTCGATCCGGGGGCGCAGGCAGTACTCGAGCAACCGGTGGGGCAGGCCCTCGGGGTTCAGGTCCTCCAGCCCGGCGGTGTGGAACAGCCACATCTGCTCCCGGGCACGGCTGGCGGCGACGTTGAAGCGACGGCGGTCGCGCTCCGTGGTCAGGGCTCCCAGGCGACCATCGGGAGGAGCCAGGACCATGCTCAGCATCATCACGTCGCGCTCGTCCCCCTGGAAGGCGTAGGCATCACCACAGACGATCTGGCGACGCTCGATCTCCGACGGATCGATGCGCTGGGCCACCAGCTGGCCGATGTGCTCGGCCTGGTGGTGATCGGCCAGGCTGATCACGCCGAAGGTCTTGCCCTCGTAGGCGGGGTCCTCCAGACAGCGAAGCAGCTGCTCCACGATCGCCCGGGCCTCCGGGTCGTTCACCCGGCGGTCACGGACGTAGCCGCCGGGCACCCGCCAGACCTGGATCGCCGGCGACAGGCGCCCGGATCCGAACTGCTTGAGTGGGACCAGGGCGGAGTCACGGTAGCAGAGCTCGTTGGAGAACTGGATGATCTCGGGAACGCAGCGGAAGTGCTCGCGTAGCACCACCCGGTCCCGGAAGCGGATCCGAGCGTGGTCGAAGAAGCTGTTCTCGGCGTCGTAGTGCTCGTAGAGCGGGACGTCGTGAAGGTAGCGCTGGTTCAGCTCCTCCACCTTCTCCCGGTCCACGGCCGCGTTGTCCGGGCTGATCTGCTGGTCATCTCCGACCACCACGATCTTCTTGGCCAGGTACTGAAGGAACAGTGCCTCCGGGCCCGACTGGCTGGCCTCGTCCACCACCACCACATCGAAGACCTCGGCAGCGATGTCCACCGTCTCCGCCACCTTGAAGATGGGCATGATCCAGGCCGGGACCGCGCTGCGGCAGCCCTGCATGGCATCCCGTGCCATGCGCCGGTACCGAGGTGCCTGCTTGCCGGTGCCCTTACCGATCCGGCGGACCGCGTTCTCCCAGGCCATCAGGTGGACCCGCTCGTGCTCGGTCAGCCGAGTCAGACACTGGTACCAGGCCAGCTCGGCAGAGAGCTTGCGCGTGGCCAGGCCGATCTCCCAGCGGGCGTCGTCCAGCTCCCGCTGCAGCCGCCCCACCTCGGCCGGGTGGGTGGTCCCGCGCAGCCAGGCATCGGCCCGGGCCCAATCCCAGGCCGCCTCGAACTGGGCCAGACGTCCCTCCCAGTCGCGGTCCCAGGGTCGCTCCGACAGCTGGGCGGCCAGCGCCGGGGCCGCCTGGGCCAGGCGCGCCATCAGCGCGTCCCGCCGCTCCAGGCGTTCCCGCTGCACCTCCAGTTGCTCCAGCGCCCCGTAGCTGAGGCCGTAGCGCTGCGGACTACGGGCCTTTACGGTCTCCCTCATGGTCTGGACCACTGGGTGCGGGTTCTGGTGCAGCGAGGCAGCCTCGATCGCCCGCTCGGTGGGGCCGAACCGGCTCGAGACCTCGGCCCAGGCCGCGTCCCAGTGGCTGGCCTCGACCGTGTTGAGCAGGTGGCGGAGTGCCTCCACGTCGTGCCAGGGCGGGCTCTCCAGGGCCGGTAGCCAGCCCATCGCCTCCTCTGCCGCCACCCGGCGGGGTTCCAGCTGCAGCACCGCCTGCAAGGTGGCGAGCACGTCCGCGTATTCGGCCACGCGCGCCGCCGGCGACCCGGGCGGGGGCAGCCGGAGCCCGTTCCACTCGGCATCGAGGCGGTCCAGCTGCTGCTGCAGGGCGAGCCACACCACCAGACGCTCGAGCACGTTGATGTCCCGGCAGGGCACGCCGTCCACCCGCACCGTCTCCATCACGTAGCTGGCCTGCTTCACCACCGCCGGGCGGAAGGGCCCGAACCCCATCCCACCACCCTGCCGCAGGTGGTAGAGGAGCGCGGTGGCATCCGCGTGCACGGTCTTGGGGTCGCCGATCCCGGTCACCCGGGGGTTGCCCACGTTCTCCAGGGCCGAGCGGACCACCTCCAGCGTCTCCCGCGTCTGGCGCTCCAAACCCTGCCAGCGGCTGGTCTGGCCGGCCAGCACCTGCTCGCAGGCAGCGGCCAGCCAGGGCTCCGAGGAGCGGTTCAGATCGGCCCGGTACTGGATCAGGTCGTGGAGGGCCGACCAGACCGCCTGGCGGGCATCGGGGGAGGCCTGCCGCAGCGCCTCGTACGCGGGATGCTTTCGGTAGGAGGCGAAGCGGCCGCTGCGCTCCGCCGCCTGCCGCTCCTCCTCGACCAACTCCCCGAACCGCTCCGGCGTGAGCAGCTCGGAGCGCTTTGGCACCGCCATCCTCAGCTGTTCCTCGACCGCGACGTCGATCTCTCGGAGCAGCCCGAGCAGCTCCATCGCCTCGCCATCGGTGAGCGGGCACTCGACCTCGGGATCTGCCAGTCCTGCCACCCAGCCCAGGGTTGGGGCGCGCCGACGTAGCTCCTCGGCGATCTGCTGGGTGGTGCCCTCGTAGTCCCCGAAGAGGGGCGGATGGCGGAAGCAGTCGCGCTGGCGCACGGCCTTGAGCCGGGCCAGCAACTCGGCCTCGTGCTCGCGGCCCGCGGCCAGGTCCTCGCGCAGCTGGGCGATCCGCTCCTCCGCCCGGCGCGCATCCCAGGCGTTGTGCCGGCGGACGATGCCCTGGACCGAGTTCTGCAGCTCCTCCCGGCCGCGGACGTCGTTGCCCAGGACGACCACGGCCAGCTCCCTGACCTCGGGCGGGATCATCTGGCGCAGCACCTGGAGGGCGCGGGCGGTGTGGCTGGTGACCAGCACCCGCTGGCCCGAGGCCAACAGATGGGTGACCAGGTTGGCGATGGTGTGGGACTTGCCAGTGCCGGGCGGCCCCTGGACCAGCACCGCCGGCCGGCGGCGCAGCCGGCGCACGATCTCCAGCTGCTCCTCGTTGGCCGGGAGCGGGAAGAGGATCTCGCCCTCGACCTGCGGCTCGGCCTCTGGCGGCTCCTCGACCACATCCACCAGCCGACGCACGCCGTCGGGCACGTACGCACCCTGCTGGAGCTGGCGGACGATCGTATCCAGCGCCTGGACCAGCGACCGCTCCATGCGCCGACGCAGGATCAGGGCAGGGGCGAAGCGGACCACCGGGTGGTCGGTCACCCCCACCGCCGGCCCGAGCTCGTCCTCGTAGACGCCGTCGGGGGAGACCGCCGCCACCCAGGCCCGCAGGCACTGGGGGATAGCTGGGTCGGCAAAGATGTCGTCCCCGACGTCTTCCAGCAGCTGCGCCATCCGGCCCAGCTCCTCGGGCGAGGGCCGGTCCTGGGGCTCGATCATGTCCTGCTCCAGAGTCGGGCGCGCGCCTTCGACGTCGGCAGTGACCGTGATCACCCCCCGCTCGGCATCGAAGCGGACGTCGGTCTGGGCCACCACCAGATGGCGGTCGATCATGGCCCCCGACGGGGTGCGCCAGGCCAAAAGCCCGATCCCGACCACCACCTCGTAGGCCTCGCCGAAGCGCTGCTGGAGCTGGTGGAGGCGATAGAGCTCGGTGTAGATGCGTTGCTGCTCCTGGCAGACACGGTCTCGCTCGGCCCAGGGTCGCCAGTGTCGCTCGACGTATTCGTCGTAGGCACGGCGGAGCCAGGGCTGGGATACGAAGGCGCCACCGTCCCCGGCCACCGCGGCCGCCGAGGCCCCGACCAGGGGCGGCGTCGCAGCGCTCGAGTCCGCGAGCCTGTCCGGATCGAGCCACGGGGCCAGGTCAGCCGGCGGCGGCGGGGGAGCCTCCAGGTCGGGCCGATGCACCTCGACCCAGACCTCGGCGTCCTTCTCCTCCCGGGCCGCGGCCGCCGAGAAGCAACCCGGGCCCGAGGGCACGTCCGCCAGCCAGATCACGTGCTCGTACGACTCGGTGGTCCGGAGGCTACGGACCCGCAGCTGGGTGTATTCGCGCAGGAAGGTGAACAGGCGGATCGCCCGATCCCGCACCACCTCCTCGGTCTCCCCGCCGGGCAGGGGGATCACTGCCATGGGTAGGCACCGCCGCGGCCCATAGGGCCCAGCCACCGACCGGCGCAGCCTTTCTCGCCCCTCACCCAGGTCGGACAGGCAGACACGGCTCTCTCCTCTTCGACTACAGCCGCCATGGGCGGCCCCGGGTGGTGACCGCCCAGGATAGACGGTCCTCCGCTTACTTCTCTACGGCCCCTTCCCAAGGGTTAGCCGCCGGGGCCCGAATGCCTTGGGCCCTCCCTCAGAGGCTAGCGCGAGGCCCGTCACCGCGCAAAGGTCCCGGTGCGGTCGATGCTCCGCGGCCGCCCCTGGCAGTCTCGAGGTGGCCTACCCCTTGAGGCTCCCCGCCGACAGCCCGGCCACGATCCGGCGCTGGGCGAGCAGGACCAGGACGACGATGGGGATGGTGGTCACCACCACCCCAGCATCGATGATGTTGTAGAAGACCTGGTACTGGCTTTGGCCCAGGTTGACGATGGCGAGTGGCGCGGTGTACCGGTCGGGGCTGGTCATGAACGAGAGCGCGAACACGAAGTCGTTCCAGCAGAGGATGAAGGAGAGGATGGCGGCCGTGAACACGCCCGGCACCGCCAGCGGAAGCAGGATCCGCCACAGGATCTGGCGGGTGGTGGCCCCGTCGACCATGCCCGCCTCCTCCAGATCCTTAGGGATCTGGCTGAAGATGCTGACCAGCATCCACACCCCGATCGGAAGCGCGTAGATGAGGTAGGTCACGATCAGAGCCAGGTAGTTGTTGAGGAGATCCAGGTCCTTGTAGGCGAAGAACAACGGACCCACCATCGCGATCACCGGGAAGAACGCGGTCGCCAGGATGAAGCTGAGGACCGCCACCCGTGCTCGCGGCACCAGGCGGACCAGCGCGTAGGCGGTGAGAACCCCGGCAAAGAGCGAGATTACGGTGGTGCAGGCGGCGACCAGCGCGCTGTTGGCAATCGGGATGAGGAAGTTGTCTTGATGGAACAGCGTGACATAGCTCTGGAGGGTCCAGACCGCCGGCCAAAGACCTCGCGTCCCCAGGCTCAGTTCCTGGTTGTTCTCGAAGGAGGTGGCGAGGACCCAGTAGAAGGGAAACAGCGAGAACACGATGATGAGTAGCACGGCGAAATAGAAGAAGCCATTCCCGGTGGCACGGCGCGCCTTGACAGCGATCATGTCTCCACCCTCAGGACCCGCATGTAGATGAGCGCGATGATCACCGCCACGATGATCAGAGCCACGGAGATCGCACCCCCGTAACCGAAGTCAGTGTCGACCAAAAAGGCCTGCCAGTTGAGGTAGGAGAGGGTCTCGGTGGCGTTGCCCGGACCTCCTCCTGTGATCACGTAGATGACGTCAAAGATGAGAAAGGAGGAAAGGGTCCGGAAGATGAGGGCGACCAGGATGGCGGGCTTGAGTAGCGGCATCGTGACGTACCAGAAGCGTCGCAGCACGCCCGCCCCGTCGATGCGACCCTGCTCGTAGAGGTCGTCCGGGATGACCTGCAGACCGGCCAGCAGGATCAGGGCCAGAAAGGGCGTGTTCTTCCAGGCGTCGGCGACCAGGATCACCGCCCACGAGGTCCAGACACCGTTGAGCCAGGCCAGGTTGGCAGTAGGTAAGTGGATGGCCGCACCGGCCCAGTCGATGAAGCCGGACGAGGGATCGAAGAAGTTCTTCCAGAGCATCCCCGAGACGACCGTTGGGACCGCCCAGGGCACCAGGATGGCCGCCCGCACCAAGCCACGGCCGCGGAACTGGTGGTGCATGATCAGCGCCATCCCCAGCCCGAGTGCGAACTCGATCGCGACCGAGACGACTGTGAAGAGGAAGGTGTGGACGAAGGGCTGCTGGAACTGGCCGCTGGTGACCAGGGTCACGTAGTTCTGGAGCGCGACGAAGCGCTCGGTCCCGGGCTCAGTCAGGACCAGGTGGCGGAAGGAGTTGAAGAGGTTGTAGGCAAGCGGGAAGCCGGCGATGGCAAGCAACAGGACGATGGTCGGCGCCAGAAAGGCGCCGGCCATCGTCCTGGACCGCAGCCGCCACCACAGCGGAGGCCGCCTGAGCTCCAGTACCTCGAACCCGCTGCTAGCCTCCGTGGCCATTCAGGATCGAGGTGATCTGCTGCTGGGCCGCGGCCAGTGCTGCCTGGGCCGTGGTCTGGTTGGTCAAGGCGGCGTTGAGCTCGGTCTGCAGCACCTGCGAGATCTGCGGATAGAGCGGGGTCACTGGCCGCGAGGTGGCGTACTCGAAGACCGCCTTCTCCTGCTTGTAATAGGGCGCCTGGTCGTAGAGCTGGGAG
This sequence comes from bacterium, assembly GCA_902812395.1. Taxonomy (GTDB): domain Bacteria; phylum Chloroflexota; class Dormibacteria; order Dormibacterales; family Dormibacteraceae; genus CADDZO01. The sequence goes on from CADDZO010000039.1 coordinate 17,312, forward strand.
GTGTAGGCCGACTTCACCGCTGGCGGGTCGCCGGCCGCCAGCGCCCGCTGGATCTGGACCTTGTCTGAGGTCAGGAACTGGATCAGCTTCCAGGCCTGCTCAGGATGCTGTGAGTGGGCGTTGATGGCCAGCTCGTCCCCGCCCAGCGCCGCCTGCGGGCTGCCCATAGACGACGGAAAGGGGATCCATCCGGTCTTGCCCTTCACCGCCGACCCCGACGCCTCCGCCAGCTGGAAGATGTAGGGCCAGTTCATGGCGAAGGCCGCTTGTCCCGATAGGTAGGCGTCCTGGACGTTCGACTCCTGCCACGACGTCACCGCCGGCGGCGACACGTGATCCTGGTAGATGAGACTGCGCATGTAGTCCAACGCCTGGACATTGGCCGAAGAGTCGATGTCCTTCAGGTTCAGGCTGCCGCCGAAGCCCCCCAGGAAGTTGATGAAGGCAGTGACGACCCCCTCGTACTTGGCCCCTTCGAACGCCAAGCCATACTTGATCGAGGAGTCCTTGGCCATCACCTGCTGGGCATCGGTGACCAGCTGCTGGGGCGAGGTCGGTGCGCTAGGAATCAGGTCGGTGCGGTAGTAGATGCCCTCGGCGTTGATGAACCAGGGCATGGCGTAAGTCTTGCCGTTGTAGGTGCCAGCCGTGATCTGTCCCTGGAAGAAGTTGGAGAGATCGGGGTGGAAGCGGTCCAGGGGCATGATCCACCCGGACTTGGCGAACGTCGCCGGCCAGATGACGTCCAGCGTGGCCACGTCCGGCGTGCTGCTGCCCGCGATGAAACGCTGGGTGATCTGTTGATACGCGTTGTTCTCGGTCGGCGACAGCGTCAGGATCGAGACCTTGATGTTGGGGTTCGCCTTCTCGAACTCCTGGATCGCTTGCTTGGTGGCAGAGCCCTCGCTGCCGAGACCCTGGGTCGCGAAGACGATGGTCACAGGGCCCGAGGATGGAGTCGAGCTGCTGGCCCCGCAGGCCGTCAGCAACAGCGCCCCCGCGACCACGGCGGCAGGCCATAACCGTCTTCGTTGCATGGCAACCTCCTCTCGCAGTTGTTGTTGCTCGATGATCGGCACTCTACCACTGCGATCAGGGTCCGGCGCTGGCGCCAACGCCGCCGGAGGACGCCGGCGCCTTCCGGAGTGCACGGTTCAGGACGACAGCGGCGCGCCTTCCGGAAGGCACCGGGCCACGGTCGCGGGATGGTAACCGCCGCCTCGATCGTCGCTCCATCGGGCGCAGGATTGCGGGACCGAGCGCCGCCCCAGGCCGCGACGATGTCGGATCCCAGCCCGGAGCGGCCGCGGCCCACCACCCCGTGGGCGTTCAGACGGCCAGCGCCATCCCCCCGTCGCCGCGCGGGTCGGAGGCTCCGCGCAGGCTGCCATCGGCTCCCACCTGGATGAGCTGCGGCTTGGCGAAGTAGCTGTCGTAGGAGTGTGGACGGCGGTTCACCCGATAGCCGAGCTGGCGCAGCTCGTCCACCACCTCGGCCGGGATCCGGTTCTCGGCCTGCACCACCTCGCCCTGAAAGTCGATCCGGGGGGCGCTGACCGCCTCCACCGGGACCATGCCGTGGTCCCAGAGGTTGAGCAGGGTCTGCAGCATCCCGGTCACGATCCGGGTACCTCCCGGGGCGCCAGCCACCAGCTCCAGACCAGACGGTCCGAAGGCCAGGGTGGGGACCATCATCGTCACCCGGGTCTTGCCCGGCGCCAGCGAGTTGGCGCGGCCGGGCCGGGGGTCGAAGCAGTTGAGGTAGTTGTTGTAGCTGAAGCCCAGCCCCGGGGTGACCACGCCGCTGGAGGCACCCAGGGTGTGGGTGAGCGAGACCGCATTACCGCCACCGTCGACCACGCAGACCTGCGTGGTGGTGGGGCTGTCCGCGGCTCGCGCCGCAGCCGCGTGCTCCTTGGCGGTCATCGTCCCCACCGGGACGTCGGTGAAGAGGGGATCGGCCAGGTGGCGGGCGCGCTCGGCCGAGGCCCAGGCCATGGCGGCGACCCGGAGCCGCGCCGCCGCCGGCGAAGGCCAGTGGAGACCGGCCAGGTCGAACCCCTCCAGGTAGTTCAGCATCTGGAGCAAGGTCACGCCACCCGCGGGGGCACCTGCCACCACCAGCCGCCGCCCCCGGTAGCTGCCCTGGAGGGGCTCGGTCACCCGAGGACGGTAGCCGGCCAGGTCGGCCCGGGTAACGGTCGAGCCTCCCCTGGCCAGGTCGTCGGCGATCGCCTCCGCCAGCTCACCGTGGTAGAAATCGTCCGGCCCGGCCTGGGCCAGACGTTCGTAGGTGCGGGCCAAATCGGGGTTGGTGATCACCTCACCGGGCTGGAAGAGCTCGCCGTCACGCGTGTAGATGCGGCGCGATTCCGGAGTCCAGGCGATACGCCGGGGCCCGGGGACGACGTCGGGCCCGTAATCGTGGACCCAGAAGGCATAGACGTTGCCGGTGACGGTGGCTCCCCGACGGGCCGCCTCCAGGCCCGGGCGGATGGCCTCCGCCCAGCTCCAGGTGCCGTGTCGCCGCAGCGCCTCGGCCAGGCCGGCGACCGTGCCCGGCACCCCGATCGACCCGTATCCGCAGTCGTTGACGAAGCCCTCCAGCACGTAGCCGTAGCGGTCCTGGGCCTCGCGCAGGAAGAGGTGCTGCCACTGGTCCTCGCGCACGCCGGACCCAGCCCGGGAATAGAACTCGATCAGCTCCTGGCGCCCCTCGGCAGCTAGGTGCACGAGCATCACCCCGCAGCCGCCGATCCCGCACATGTGCGGATCGATCACACCTTGGACCAGAGCGGTGGCCACCGCGGCGTCGACGGCATTGCCGCCCGCCCGCAACACCTCCCGGCCCGCCTCCGCCGCCTCCGGCTGGGGGCAGACGACCATCCCGCCCATCTACGGCCCTCCCCGCACGTAGATGGTCTGGCCGCTGACGTAGGAAGCCTCCTCGCTGCACAGAAACGCGATGACGCCGGCCACGTCGGCAGGTTGGCCGATCCGGCGCAGCGGTGTCCGCTCCGCGGCCAGGCGCTTGAACTCGTCCCAGTCCACCCCCATTCGGCGGGCGGTGGCCTCGGTCATGCGGGTCTCGATGAAGCCGGGAGCGACCGCGTTGACGTTGATGTTGAAGGGACCGAGCTCAATGGCCAGGGTGCGGGCCATGCCCTGGAGGCCGGCCTTGGCGGTCGAGTAGTTGGTCTGGCCCCGGTTGCCCAGAGCAGAGGTCGAGGAGAGGAACACGATCTTGCCGTAGCGGCGAGGGACCATCACCTGCTGGGCCGCCTGGGCACAGAGGAAGCTGCCCTTCAGGTGCGTGTCGATGACCGCCGTCCAGTCCTCGTCCGTCATCTTGTGGATCAAGTTGTCCCGGATGATGCCGGCGCAGCAGACCAGGATGTCCAGCGCCCCGAAGGCATCGGTGACACGCGCAACCGTAGATTCCACCGACTGACGCTGGGTCACATCGCAGGCAACGGCCAGCCCTCGCTCCAGCCTCCCGGCGACCGCCTGCGCCGGCTCCTCGTCCAGATCGCAGACCGCGACCGCCGCCCCTTCCTGAGCCAGCAGCTCACAGGTCGCGGCCCCGATACCGCGCCCGCCTCCGGTGACCAACGCCACCCTGCCGTCGAATCTCACGCCACCTCCTCCAATGCGCGCCCCCTCGGGCCCGCTCATCGGCAATTGAACTACCAGGACGGCCGGTTCGGCAGGGCTCGGGACCGGGCCAGCCGGGCCAGGACCGGGACCTGGGCCAGCTTCTCCGGACCGAGGCGGTCCCACAGGATGCCGGGGGACGCCCGCCCCGCGACTCCAGCACGTCGGCGGGGCTGACGACGCGATCGAGCCGGAAGTCGTGCTCGGTCTCGGGCAGCACCTGGCCCAGGACCTGGAGCGGGTGGACGGTGATGCAGATCAGCGTCCGCCGATCGATCAGGCCGGCCTCGGCCAGCAGCGCGAACTCCAGATCGGCGAAACCCCCGCCCTTGCCCACCCGCACTCCGTCCGCGTTGACGGCCACGCTCCCGCAGACGACCAGGTCGACCCGCTCCATCTCCTCCAGGGACACGGGCCGTCCGGCGGTCGCCACGCCCCGGATGGAAGCCGCGGTGGCGTCTCAGGACCGGTGTAAATGGCTCCGGGCGCGGGCTCCGATCTGGGCATGATGTTACGCGGCAGTGACATTTTGGGGTGCCGGTTCGGGGTCGGCGTGTCGCGGCGGGCCGAGGATCT
>CADDZO010000040.1 GCA_902812395.1 bacterium
GTGGGCGGGCGGGCCCAGCTGGCCATCATCCAAGACAGCGTCCCAACCGCTGCCAACGCCGAGTACTACGCCCGGATCGTCAAGGCCAAGGCCTACAAACGTCGCCTGATCGCTGCCGGCGCCCAGGTCACCGCACTCGGCTATGACGAGAGCCTAGACGCCGACGAGGCGGTGAACCAGGCCCAGGCCCACGTCTACGCGCTCTCCGCCGACCGGATCGGGAGCGGGCTGGAACGCCTCTACGACCTGCTCAAGCCGGCCATGGACAGGATCGACGCCCAGATGGCCTCGGGCGGGGCCGTGATCGGCATCCCCAGCGGCTTCCATGACCTCGATCGGATGACCAATGGCTTCAAACCCTCAGATCTGGTGATCGTCGCCGGTCGGCCCAGCATGGGCAAGTGCCTGGCCGCCTGGACCATGATCGACGATCCTCAAACTGGCGAGAGGATCCCGATCGAGGAGGCGGTTCGGCGGCGGCTGCGCCGGGTGATGTCGCTTTCGGTCGACGGGCGTCTGCACCCCGCCTCAGTGGGTGACTGGGTGGACAGCGGCGTCCAACCCTGCTTCCGGGTCCGGACTCGCAGCGGGCGGGAGGTGGACGTCACCGGCCACCACCCCTTCCTCACCAGCCTGGGGTGGCGGCCCCTGAGCGATCTGGGGGTGGGCGTCCGGATTGCGGTGCCTCGGGCCGTCCCCTGCTTCGGCCGCGATTGCTCGCTGACCCTCGAGGAGGCACGTCGGTTAGGACGGGCGCTGGCGGCAGTGGCGGCCGAGTCGGTTCGGGGGTTGCCGTCTCGGGTCTGGTGCTTCGATGCCCCCCGGCTGGCCGCCTTCCTCGAGGCACTGCTCGACCGGATGGCCGACCCTGGCCCGACCGGGATGGAGCTGACTACCCCCTCCCGTGCGCTTGCCCGCGACCTGCAGCACGCGCTCATCCGCTTCGGAATCAACTCCCGGCTGCAGCCCCTACCGCGGGCCTGGCGCCTGCTCCTGGAGGCGCGGCTGCCGGAGCCGCTGCTGGCTCGCGCCGGCGGCCGAGGGCGACTTGAAGCGGAAGCCCGGGACGTGCTCTGGGACGAGATCGCCGAGATCGAGTCGCTCGGGCCGCAGCGGGTGTATGACCTGACCGTTCCCGAGGGTGCCAACTTCGTGGCCCAGGACGTGCTGGTTCACAACACCTCATTCGTCCTCAACATCGCCCTCAAGGCGGCGGTCGAGGAGAAGCGGGCGGTGGCCATCTTCAGCCTGGAGATGTCGAAGGAGCAGCTGGTCGAGCGGATGCTCTGCGAGCAGGCCAGGATCGACGCTCAGCGGCTGCATCGCGGCCTCCTCTCGGACGTCGAGTACGAGCGTCTGGCCAGCTCACTGGGACCGCTCGGCGACGCTCCCATCTTCATCGACGACAGCCCTCTCTTGGACGACCTCACCCTCCGCCTCAAGGCTCGGCAGGCACGCAGCCGAGAGGGGATCGAGATGGTGATCGTGGACTACCTGCAGCTCATGCACGGACGCGGGGGCGACGACGCCAACCGCGTCCAGGAGGTGTCGGCCATCTCCCGGGCCCTGAAGTCGATTGCGCGCGAGCTCAAGATCCCCGTGATCGCCATCTCCCAGCTCTCCCGCGCCCCCGAGGCGCGCCCGGACAAGCGACCGATCCTCAGCGATCTGCGGGAGAGCGGATGCCTGACCGCCGACACCCGGTTATGGCGTGCCGATACCGGGGCGCCGGTCTCGATCCGGGAACTGCTCGAGCGAGGTTGCGAGGGCGTGCTGGTCTGGTCCCTCGACGAGCGCCGGCAGATTGTCCCGGCTCCCCTGACCAGGGTCTTCCCGTCCGGGATCAAGCGGGTCTTCCGGCTACGCCTGGCCAGCGGCCGCGAGGTGAAGGCGTCGGCCAACCACCGCTTCCTGGCTCCAACCGGATGGCGGTCGCTGGCGCAGCTGCGGCCAGGTCAGCAGGTCGCCATCCCCCGCCGGGTCCCCGAGCCACTCCGGGGGATCCCCTGGAGCCCGGACCGCCTGGCCCTGCTCGCCCGCCTGATCGCCGGGGCCCGTGTGCTTCCCGGGCTCCGGCCACGCCGGCGCGTGCGCGGCAACCGACTCGTCCTCGATCTGGGGCCCGGGAGGCGAAATCCTCTCGTTGCCTGGCTCGACGAGCGCGCGGTACTCGGCCCTGCTGGCCCGCGCAGGCGGGTGCCGGAGCGGCTCCTGGCCGCTCCGGACGAGGCCATCGCCTGCTTCCCGGCCGGGAGCCGGCAGCTGGCCGAGGACATCGCTCTCCTGCTGCTGCGGCTCGGTGTCACCAGCCGGACCTGCTGCGTGGACGGTGGTGGCACCGGCCGGGATCGGTATCAGGTTTGGGTGTGGGAGGCGGATCAGCTCGCCCGGCTCCGGGCATCGGTCCGCCTCGGTCGGGTGGAGAGGGCACGGCCGGTCGCCCTAGGGGCAGGCGTCCGGGCGGGCGGTGCGACGCATCGGGTCGCAGAAGCGGGGTCAGGGCGCTGGGAGAGGGAGCGGTCGAAGCCGTGGATCCCGACCGTAGCGGCTCGGTCAGGCTGGAGAGACCGAAGCGGAGCACGTTCATGGACGGTGCGCCGGAGCTCGATCGGGGAGATCGGCGGACTCGGGCTGGAGGACGTCACAGGCGTGGACGTCCGCTGGGACACGATCGTCGCGATCGAGGATCTGGGTGAGATGGAGGTGTACGACGGAACGGTTGCCGGTACCCACAACTTCATCGCCAACGGCATCGTCGCCCACAACTCGATCGAGCAGGACTCAGACATCGTGATGTTCCTCTATCGGGACGACTACTACAACCGGGAGAAGTCGGAGAAGCCGGGGGTTGCCGAGGTCATCGTCGCCAAGCACCGAAACGGTCCCACCGGCACCATCGAGCTGATGTTCCGGAAAGAGTTGACCCGCTTCGAGAACCTGGAACGACGGCGGGCGGAGCCGAACGCCAGCCCCTGAGGGACCAGCACCGCGATCGGCGGCCAGCGCCGCGATCGGGCTGGCGGGGTCGGCGGCACCATCCGACCGGCGCTGGCGGTGCTCGAGCGAGGGGGACGGAGCGGTCCCGGGCCTGCTTTAATGGGGCGCCGTGGTCACGATCGTGGTCGGAGGGCAATGGGGGGACGAGGGCAAGGGCAAGGTCGTCGACTTTTTGGCCGGGGACGCCGAGCTGGTGATCCGCGCTCAGGGTGGCAACAACGCCGGCCATACGGTGGTCACCCGGGATGGTGAGTTCAAGTTCCAGTTGATGCCAAGCGGTATCCTCCACCCCGAGGTCACGTGCGTCATCGGCCACGGGGTGGTGGTCGACCCCAGGGTCCTGATCCGTGAGATCGAGCAGCTCCGCGAACAGGGTCATGAGCCTCGGAACCTGGTGGTGAGCGAGCGAGCCCACCTCGTGATGAGCTACCACCCGCTCTTCGACCAGCTCGAGGAGCAGGCGCGCGGCGACGACCGGCTCGGCACCACCTGGCGGGGGATTGGTCCCGCCTACGCCGACAAGGTGCGCCGCATCGGCTTCCGAGTCGGCGACCTCCAGAAGGAGACCTTTTTTCGCAAGAAGGTCGGGTTCGTGGTTGGCCAGCTGAAGAACCCCACCCTCGCGCACCTCTACGGGCAGCAGGTGTTCGACTGCGAACGCATGGTCGAGGAGTACCTCGACTATGCCCGCGTCCTCGATCCCTTCATTGCCGACGTCTACCCGGTGGTCCAGGGCGCCCTGGACCGCGGTGCCGGGATCGTGATCGAGGGCGCTCAGGCCACCATGCTCGACCTGGATTTCGGCACCTACCCCTACGTGACCAGCTCCAGCTGCACGGCCGGCGGGGCGTGCGCCGGTTCCGGCATCCCACCCACACGGGTCGATGCGGTGGTGGTGGTGCTGAAGGCGTACACGACCAGGGTCGGCTACGGGCCTTTCCCGACCGAGCTGTCGGACGAGATCGGGGATCGGATCCGCGAGAGCGGGCACGAGTTCGGGACCGTGACCGGAAGACCGCGCCGGGTGGGCTGGTTCGATGGCGCCGTCGCCCGTTATGCGACCCGCATCAACGGGGCCACGTCGGTCGCGCTGATGAAGCTGGACGTACTCGACGCTCTGCCCGAGCTGCGGCTGTGCACCGCATACGAGTTCCGCGGCCAGGACTACGACCACCCGATGGCCAACATCTCCTGGCTCAAGCACTGCCGGCCGCGCTACGAAACGCTGCCCGGCTGGCAGGCCCCGATCGGTGGCTGCCGGACCTGGGAGGAGCTGCCTGCCAACTGCCGAGCCTACGTAGAGCGCGTGGAGGAGCTCTGTGGAGCCCCTGTCGGCCTGATCGGGGTGGGCCCGCGCCGGGACCAGTTCGTGGTGCGCCCGGGGCTGCCGCTGGCGGCCTGACGCCCCCAGATCGATCCTGGCCTCAACAGGTACCCGGGGACCATAATCCCCGTGGTGTCGCGTCCCCGCACACGTCATCTCGCGACCATGCTGGCGACGGCGTTGGCCCTGGGGTCGGCCTTGCTGGCCCGGCCCGGATCCGCCCTGTCCGACGACACCTGGGTGGCGGCGTCCCTGGAGCTGGGGGCTGGGGATCCCGTATTCGCCCTCGCCGCCGATCCAGCCCAGCCAGAGGTGGTGCTGGTCGGGACCGGCCAGGGACAGATCCTTCGCAGCAGCGACGGGGGCGCGAGCTGGTCGGTAGTGGCCGGTGGTCTCGGCGACGGGGTCCTGGTCATTGACTTCGACCCCTCACAGCCCGGGGTGGTGCTCGCCGGAACCCGCGGTGACGGGATCTGGCGCAGCCTGGACGGGGGGCTCAGCTGGCAGCGGGATCCAGCTGAGGTCGGGGCTACAGTTCGAGCGCTGGCGTTCGCCCCTGGTGTGGAGCTGGCCGGGACCGATGCTGGCGTCCTGGTCCATGGCTCCCATGGAGCCTGGCGCGGTGTCGGCCTGGGACGGGTTCGGATCAGCGCGCTGGCGGTGGTGAACCAGGCGGACGTGGTCGCGGGAGGTGACAGCGCCCAGGGAGGGCATGGCATGCCCCTCTACATCGGCGCCGTCGGCGGCCGCTGGGCCCCGGTGGCAGCCGGCCCCACCAGCTTCGCCGGAGCGAGCATGGTGGCTGCCCTCGTCACCCCACTGGGGACCTCCGAGGGCGGGCTGCTGATGGGAACCAACACCGGGCTCTTCAGGTCGGAGGACGGAGGCCGAACCTGGAGCCAACTGATCGGCGGTGGCGCCCTGCCGGCTACGGACTTCAACCGGATCGCATTCGGCTCGGGTCCGAACCAGTTCTACGTAGCCAGCGACGGTGGCGGCTCCGAGGTGGGCGGGCTCTGGGTGACCCGGGACGGTGGCGCCCATTTCGAATCCCTCGCCCCACCCGTGCCTGCCGTGACCGCGTTGGCGGTGGCGGAGCAGACGTCGGTGCCGACGGTGTACGCGGCGACGTTCGATCCCAGCGACCAGGCCGTGAGGCTGTGGTCCTACCGGGACACCGGGGGTGCTCCAGCATCCGCTCCGGTGGCCTCGCTGTCTCCGCACTCGCGTCCGACCCCGGAGCCGCCACCTCGAGAACGGCTGGGCGCCCTGCTCCGCCGTCCCCAGGCTCCTTGGCTCGGCCTGGGGGCGGTTGCCTTGCTGGTCGTGCTGGTAGCGGTGGGGGCATACGTTCGGCGCGAGCGACAGCTCTGAGGCGGAGTCCTTGGAGAGAGGCGGCAGCTCTCCGGCGGCGCCAGTCCCGAGTCACCAGGTCATTTCCAGGTTCCAGCCACCTCGGTGCCCGAGGGTCTGGTCCCCTGACCCGGTGTGGTTCCGCTGCGGTCGCCGAGGCCGGACATCGAGGACAGAGGACGTGTCCTGGGGACCTGGTGGACCGTCCGCCGTCGCTCGGGCTGGCCAGTGGTGTCGGCCTCGAACGTCGGACTTCCGCCTGGATGGCTCTGGTCAAGCCCGACGGTCCGAAGCTTCGGTCCGCCCCCAGGTCCCTACCGGGAGGCGGCACGGCACACCGGCCTTCAGGCCGGCGGCGAAGCGGCACCGTCCGCAGGATTGTGGTACGGCTGTTCGTCGCGGTAGGACATGCCGTGACTGCGCGGAGCCCATTCCTGAGAACCAAAAGGACGGGGTGACGCGAACCACCCGCGACACGGGAATCCCCGCCCTTCAAGGCCGGGAGGATGTCAAACTGTGGCCGCGATGACCCGACCCATCGAACGGTTGCATGCACTCGGCCTGGAGCTGCCGTCAGCCCCAGCAGCGCTGGCGTCCTACGTCCCCTCCTGCCTGGTTCCGATCGGGGCGGACCGCGCTCTGCTCTTCATCGCCGGTCAGGTCCCGATCAGCGATGGCGTGCTGATGACCGGCCGCTGCCGGGTGCCGGAGGACGTGGAACGGGGGCGTCAGGCTGCGCGGAGGTGTGCGCTCAACATCCTGGCCCAGATCGAGGCGGCCGTGGGCCTGGACAATGTGATCCAGGTCGCCCAGGTCAACGGGTGGGTGCTGTCCGGCGACGATTTCCGCGACCAGCCGCAGGTGATGGACGCTTGCTCCAACCTCCTGGTGGAGGTGCTGGGCGAGGCTGGGCGGCACACGCGGACCGCGCTCGGCACCAGTTCCTTGCCTCGGGGCGTCACCTGCGAGGTCAATGCCACCGTGGTGGTGCGAGTCCCGGCCTGATCTTCAGGCCTCCCAGACCCGCTTGATCAAAACCCGTGCCAGCTTGGCGGGGTCGTGGTGGGAGGGGATTCTTGCGTTGACCACGTCTGCGGACACGACCCGGACCTGGGGGAAGTGGCGCTGTACCTCATGGAAGTCGAAGATGACTTGGGACTGCCCCCCGGTGGGGACGTGGCTGAGGTTGGAGTTGACGATGGCGAAGTCGAAGAGCAGCTCACCGGTGTGGTCGCGGAGGACCCGCAGGTAATCGCTGACGTTGTAGCCGTCGGTTTCCCCATGCTGCGAGGCCACGTTGCAGATGAAGACCTTGAGCGCGGGCGACTCCCGAATTGCCCGGACCATGCCCGGCACTAGGAGGTTGGGCAGGATCGAGGTGTAGAGGGAGCCGGGCCCGACCACAATTACCTCGGCGTTCATCAGCGCTGCCACCGCTTCCGGGTTCAGCACAGGGTCCTCAGGCTTGAGGAAGACGCGGCTAATCGGGCCCTCCTGCTGGGGGATCTTCGACTCGCCCTCGACCATGTTCCCGTTGACGCTGGCCACGAGAGTGACGTCCTGGAGGGTGGATGGGATGATTGCACCCCGCACGGCCAGCACCCGGGCTGACTCCCGGAGGGCGTGCTCGAAGTTCCCGGTCACCTCGGCCATCGCCATGATGAAGAGGTTCCCGAACGAGTGGCCGTCGAGCGAGCCGTTTTGGAAGCGGTGGTTGAACAGCTCCTTGACCAGCGGCTCGGCATCGGCCAGGGCGACCAGGCACTGACGGAAGTCGCCGGGAGGGAGGATCCGGTACTCCTCCCGCAGCCGCCCGCTGGACCCGCCGTCGTCGGCGACGGTCACGATCGCGGCCAGGTTGGCTGTGTACTCCTTCAAGCCACGCAGCAACGTCGACATCCCGGTCCCGCCTCCGACCGCGACCACCCGCGGGCCCCGACTCCGGGTGCGGTATGAGTAGAGGATGTCGGCCACGGGGCGTTCCTCGGTGCCGCGGAACGGGCCCAGCACCGATCGCTCCAGCTGGACCACCGAGAAGACGAGGAGCCCCGCCCCGATCAGTGCGAAGATCAAGCCCCGCAACCAGTGAGGTAGGAACTGCAGGGTGACGTAGTAGAAGGCGCCGGGCAGGCTGGCGAACTGATAGATCTCCTTGAGGAGGTAGGCGGCGCCCAGGTCGATGACCAGGATTGCGATCCCGATCAGGATCACCCACCGCTTCACCTGCAAGCCCGGACGCAGCCAGGCCAGCCAGCTCCTCGGTCTCATGGGGCGCCCTGCCGATCACGCCGGCCGTCCCGGGCGGTGTTTCGGCAACCCGAAGGCGGAGGGAGGGAATATCTTCCCGAGACGGGGCGATCGCATGTCCGCGTAGCGGTGACACCAGCGATGCGACACGACGAGCCTCTCACTCTCGAACGCCGTCCCTCTGACCTGGCAACGCCGAAGCTCGAATTACCGTTACTGGACAGCATAATCGTGCGGTGACATCGCCGCGGCGCGCCCGACGCGTGGCTAGGTTGGTGCTGATCGGCCTGGTCGCGATGGCGGTGCTGGAGGAACTGGGGAAGCCCCGCCAACAGCGTACCTGGCAGGGGCGGTTGCTCGGCGTCATCCCATACGATTTCCGGCCGCCGAGCTGGACCCGCATCCGTGAAGCCTATTGGAACCCGGCCGATCCCAGGCTGTTCACGGATCGGGTGTTCGGCATCGGCTGGGCACTGAACCTCCACCGTGTGGAAGAGTTGCTGGAGCGCGGCTTCCGGCTGCTCGGCGGCGGTCGCCCGACCGGCATCGCCGTCCGACGCCAGGGTTGAGGGTCGGTTCACCGGTCCGTCGTGCCGCTCAGCTGAGACGCTCGCGGCAAAACTCGACCGCCCTGGTGAAGGCCCGAACACGGTTGCGGTGCCGGGTGAAGCCATGGCCTTCGTCGTCGAAGGCGAGGAGCTCGGAGCCGGGCACAGCCCGGTGGATCTGCTCTGCCTCCGAGAAGGGCACACGGACGTCGTTGCGGCCATGGACGACGAGCAGAGGGGCCCGAATGGCGGAGGCGCGCCGCAGCGGGCTGAAATCGGCCAGGAAAGGGTCGTGCTCGGGGTCTCCGTACTCGGTGGCGCGGATCGCCCGCCGCCAGCTGCTGGTGTTCCGGAAGAAGCTCTCCCAGTCGGCGATTCCGAAGATCTCGATCCCCGCGTCCCACAGGTCGGGGTCCTCGACCAGCGCTGCCAGGGTCATGAACCCGCCGTAGGAACCTCCCATCGCCACCAGCCGCGTCGCCATCCCCTCGCGGCGCAGCCAGCGGCCGGCCTCGCAACCGTCGCGCACCGAATCCCAGCGGCGCTCACGGTCGTCGAGGGAGGCAAAACGGCGTCCGTAGCCGGTGCTCCCGCGAACGTTTGGGGCGAGCACGTCGAATCCGGCGCTGGTCCACACCTGCAGCTCGGGCTGGAAGCGCCCTCGTGACTGGGACTCGGGGCCGCCGTGGAACATCACCACGGTGGGCCTCGGCCGACCGTCCACGCGATAGTGAAGGGCAGGGATTTCGAGGCCGTCGAATGAGGGGAAGCTGACCTCCACCGGCTCGATAAGTCCCGGGGGCGGGTCTCCGGCCGCCCGGGTCCAGCGGGCGCCGCTGGGTAGCTCCACGATCTCGGCGGGACTGGTCGCCGACTCCCAGGCCACGAACAGGCGGCCGCCGTCGGCGCTCCAGGCCACGTGGTCTGAGGGGCCGGAGGTGTTGTCGTGGTAGACGAGGCCCGGCGGCAGCGAGCCGTGCCAGCGCTCGCTCCCGGTGTCCAGGTCGAGGATTCGGAGCGAGTCGTAGATCCCCTCGTTGACGATGACCGCGATGCGGCGACCGGTCGGGTCGGGGACCGCGCCGAGGACCTCGTGCTCCTCGTCCACCAGCCGGCGAAGGACGTGGTCCGGGCTGGAGGGATCGACCTCGACCAAGCCCGGGAAGTCGCGGTCCAGATCGCTGACGCAGAACAGGCGCCCGCCGGCCCACGCCACCCCGGCCACCAGCTCCGCTGCAGGCAGCAGCGGGCGCAGCTCTCTTGAAGCAGCGTCGAGCAGATAGGCCCGATTGCGCAGCGTATGGGTGGCTTCCGCCACCGCCGCCAGGCTGCCGTCGCCGCCCCAGGCCATCCAGTCCCAGTAGCCGCCTCGGTCTATCCAGGTCTCGATCTCGCCGCTCTCCAGGTCGATCACTCCGAGCGCCCAGTCGGCCCGTCCACCGGGGTTGAAGGCGATGCCCGCGCGGCGGCGATCCGGGGCCAGGTGGACGCTACGGTGGATGGCGCTGGCATCGCGGGTGATGGGGCGGAGGAGTCCAGCCCCGTCGATCAGGCCGAGCTGCCAGGTCTCGTCGCCGCCGCGGTCCGCCCGCACCAGCAGGCCCAGCGGGGTGTCGGCCAGGGGCAATGTGCGCTCCTGGCTCGGAGCCAGGCGGATGGGGAAGCGGTCGGGGCCGGCCAGCCGAAAGGTCTGGACGAGGCCGGCCAGATCGGAGGCGAAGGTGAGGCTGCCGTCAGCCGCGGGCGTGGGTCGGTGGGCGCGTGCGAGGCTCAGGAGTTGGTCGGGAGGCAGGGAGGTCATGTCCTGCAGCCTACTGGCCCTTGGCGACGAACCGCCGACGCGGCTCCGCTGGCGCGGCGGTACAATGCTGCCGCGGCCACATGGTCGGGTGTGCCGCGGCCTGCTGACCCGCACTGGGGCGTGGCCAAGCTGGTAAGGCGCCTGACTCTGGATCAGGTAATCGGGGGTTCGAATCCTCCCGCCCCAGCCAGCTCAACAGCTTGAGCCTGATCGAGTTCAGTTATTCGTTACGTCGCGTCGCACCAGCGACGTTCGCGGTACGCCAATCGCACGGAGTCAGGTTCGCCAGTAGACACGGTCGCTCGGAACTGCAAGCAGCGGAGTGCAATCGGCAGATCAGTTGACGACCGAGATTACCCACGAACCGAATTGGGACGGTGTCAGCGCAGTGGATGGCGACCTTCCTCTGGATGGCACGCGACCCCTGGATTGCGAAGTGAGCTGCGGGCGAGGTGGGTACCAACCTCCTCCGTCATGGGCCACGCCGGTGTCGCTCGTCGAGCTGCTGTCAAGCGGCTGGCCTAACCATGGTCCCCGATCTGGTCCAACAGCTGACAAGACAGACATCATGCGGACGGAGCTGCGCCATGGCACCAGCGGGCGCGAGCTACTCAGATGAGAGCGCCCATGAAACGAGTGGGGCCGGCGTAGATGGCCGACGAGGTGTCCCCGACCAGGCAAGACCGGGCCGCCCTCATCCATGGCGGGCCGTGCCGAGCTCGAGACGGGGGGCCCGACTCGCTTGCACGCGGCAGCGCTTTCCTGCTCGGTGGCGGTGCGCGCGACGCCTGGTCGCGGCCCAATCAGCTTGTACGCGAAGATCGTCACGATTCGGCCCCTCTCCGGCCCATGAACTTATGAGAGTTGAGGCACCATCGAGGGTGCGGCGCTCACTCGCCTGGGCCCGAGTCGCCGCCGTGGACCCGCTGGTCAATCCATGCAGGTCCACGCCGCCGACGTTCCCGTCCCTCGTAACGGTTCAGGATGTGGTGCCTACCGTGGGCTCAAGCAGAGAAACGGCGTCGGGGGAGACTCCAGGCGCGCATCGCACCCCCGCGCCGGTATGGTGCCCGGTGGCACCGGAGTCGGACGGAATGGCTTGACAACGCTGCTGGTCGGCGTCGATAATCCAGCTAGGTGTTGGGAACGTTCCCAGCGAGAGCGGCCGAACGGTAACGAGGTGGGCCTGTGTCGAGAACCGGACGGGATCGGAGTGACGGGCGTTCTCGTCGGCGCCCCGTCTCGGCCGCTCGGGCATCAAGGCCGTCGGTCGCCCTGATGCATCAAGCGCGTTTTCGGCGAGGTGAGGAGACGAGAGCACAATGCACCTGTTGAGATACGGGAGGTGGTTGCGGTGGATCGGGCCTGCTGCTGCAGCCAGCCTGGTCATAGCCGCGTGTGGCCAGAGCAGTTCAGCCGCGCCCAAAGTGACGGGACCCATCGCGATCACCTATGCGACCAACGGGGTCCTGGGGGGCAAGAACGATCAGGGGGCTGAGTGGATCCACAACTGGGCAGTGCCGACCTTCGAGCGGCAGGAGGCGAAGGCGGGCATCCACGTCACTGTCAACGTCGAGTACATCGGCGGTTCGGGTGACTCCTACGCCAAGCAGATGGCGCTGGATGCACAGTCGAAGACCAGCCCTGATGTCTACGACTTGGATGGTCCGTACGTGGGCGAGTTCGCCACTTCCGGCTACATCAAGCCGCTTGACCAGGTGGTCGGCGCCAACGTGGTCAACAGCTGGAGCGGCTGGAGCGAGATGTCCAAGACGGTCCTGGCCAACATGTCCTTCGACGGCAAGCTCTATGGGCTGCCCATGGGGACCGACGGCCGGGTCCTCTTCTACAACAAGAACCTGTTCCAGCAGGCCGGGCTGCCGACCAACTGGCACCCCAGGAGTTGGAACGACATCATCAACGCGGCAAAGCAGATCAAGGAACGGGAGCCGGGCGTGATCCCACTCCAGTTCGACGCCGGGGCCAATGCCAACTTCGGCGAGGCCACTACTCTGCAAGGGTTCTTGCCGTTTCTGGCCGGGGCGGGCCAGCTGATCTACAACGAACAGACGCACAAGTGGCAGGGCGACACCCCGGCCATGCGGGAAGCACTGGGCTTCTTCCAGACCATCTACTCAGAGGGCCTGGCCGACCGTTCCATCCAGGTCAATCCGGAGGGCCGCACGGTCTCCTTCCAGGAGTTCGCCCAGGGCAAGATCGCCGTCTACCTGGAGAGCGAGTACCTGTACGAGAGCGTGCTTGCCCCCGACGGTCTGGCGCCCATGGCCGATCGGGCTACGGCCGTGGGCTGGACTCTGATCCCGGCTATGGCACCGGGCAAGGGCATTCGCGGACAGGACTACGTCAGCCTCTCTGGAGGGGGTGGCAGGGTGCTCAGCCCCTTCATGGATCACCGGACCGCGCAGGTCGCCTGGGACTTCCTGACCTTCCTCAACTCCAAGCAAGCCTACGAGAAGTTCTTCACCTATGAGCCCATCATCAGCCCCCGCAAGGACGCCAACGCCACGCTCACCGATCCGCTGCTCCACTACATCGCCACCAACGTGTTGAAGTACACTGCCTACAGGCCCTCCCTGGCCGTGTACCCACAAGTGTCGGCTGATATTCAGACCATGACCCAGAGCGTGGCCATGGGCCAGCAGACGCCCGCTCAGGCCGCGCAGACCTTCGCCAGCGAGATCGAGAGCATCCCGGGCATTGGCCCAAGCAACGTCACCAATTCCTGAGACGGCGCTGCCGAGCGCGGGACTCACTGCGAACCCGGCCGGCCTGAGCCGGCCGGGGGCGCTGGCGTTCATCACCCCCGGCTTGATCCTGATCGTCGTCTTCCTCGCCGTGCCCGCTGCCTGGACGCTCTATCTGGGGGTGACGAACTATGCGCTCTTCGGCCCCCAGGCTTCCCATCCCAGCTTCGTCGGACTGGCCAACTATGCCCAGGCACTCCACGACCCGCTCTTCTTGTCCGCGGTCGTGGTCACGGTCGCCTATGTATTTGGTTCAGCCGTCGTCGGGCAGATGGTGCTCGGCTTCGCTCTGGCCTGGAAGCTGCGCCAGGCCCCGGCGTGGATGCGCCAGCCGATCGAGACGCTGGTCCTCTTCGCCTGGATCATCCCCGCGGCCGTGGTCGGCTTCCTGTGGGCAACGTTCTATGGGCCTCCGCCCCAGACCGGCACCCTGAACACCGTCCTCCACACCCAGGTCAATTGGCTCTACCAGTTTCCCATCCCGGCTCTGATCGTGTTCAACATCTGGCGTGGAACCGCGTTCTCGATGCTGCTCTCAGGGGCGGCGCTGAACACGCTGCCGCCTTCGTATCTGGAGACAGCACGCCTGGCCGGAGCCTCTGGCTGGCAACAGTTGCGGGACGTGGTCTTCCCTTCGATCCGGGGTACGTTGCTGACCAACCTGCTCTTGATCACCCTCTGGACGTTCAACGACTTCACTCCCTTCAATCTGACCGGTGGCGCTATCCCGGGGGCGACCACCCTCCCCATCTACATCTACCACGAGGCGTTCGAGTTCAGCCTCTTCGGCCTGGGCTCGGCCATGTCCACTATCATGCTGTTGATCAACCTGATCATCGCCCTGGGCTACCTCTGGGTGCTGCGGAGAACGGCCCGATGAGCACCCGCGATCTGGCGCGACTGGACGCGGGGCCACGCCGTGCGCACCGGCTGGTAAACCGGGTGCTCACCTATCTCTTCCTGGTGCTGGTGGCGGTGTTCTTCGTCGTGCCCGTTCTGTGGTTGCTGACAGCTCCCTTCAATCGAGCTCCTAGCTTCACCGTCTCGCTGAGCCAGCCCACGCTCCAGAACTTCCCCGACCTGTTCAAGAACCCGTACTCGGCCAGCTCCTTGCTCAACTCCGCCATCTACTCGCTCGGGTCGGTGGTGCTGGTGGGGGGGTGCGCGGGCTTTGCCGCCTACGCGCTGAGCCGGGTCGAGGTGCCAGGCCGCAACCTGATCCTGATCGTGCTCCTGCTGCTCTCGTCCGTGGTGACCGGGAGTGCTGCCATCGTTCCCCTGTACTTCATCGCCTTCAACCTGCACCTGATCGACACCGTGCCGGGCGTGATCCTGCTCATGTCCGGAGGGCTGCTGCCGGCTGCGATCTTCATCCTCAAGGACTTCATGGACGGCGTTCCCGGCAGCTACGAGGAGTCGGCCCGGGTCTTTGGCGCCAACCCCCTGCAGATCCTGCGAGACGTGGTCGCACCTGTGGTTCGGCCCGGGCTGGCGGTGATCGCGGTCTGGATCTTCGTCAATGCCTGGGGCAACTTCTTGATCCCATTCGTGATCCTGCGCAACCCGGCCCTCGACCCGGCCTCGGTCCAGATCTTCTCGTTCCAGACCTCGGGGGGCCAGGCGGTGCTGCGGACGGCGGCCGCCTTCGCCCTGCTCTACACGTTGCCCGCGGTCGTCCTCTATCTGGTGGTCCAGCGGCGATACGGCTTCCGCTTCTACGGAGGGATCAAGGCCTGATGGCCCAGGTCAGGATCGAGGACCTCACCGTGCAGTTCAGCGGCGGCACCAGGGCTCTGGACCGCCTCGACCTCGCCATCGAAGACGGCGAGTTCTTCGCCCTGCTCGGTCCTTCCGGCTGCGGCAAGACCACACTCCTGCGCACCATCGCCGGTCTGGTCTTGCCCAGCGCCGGCCGCGTGGTGATCGGGGACCGGGACGTGACCCGCCTTCCGCCGGGCGATCGCAACGTGGCCATGGTGTTCCAGGACTACGCCCTCTACCCGCACATGACGGTGGCCGAGAACATCGCCTACCCGCTCAAAGTGCGGCGAGTGGAGCGCTCTCGCCGCCAGGAGATGGCGCTCTCGGTCGGCGCCAGCCTGGGGTTGGGGGAGCTGATGGAGCGGCGACCGGCACAGCTCTCCGGGGGCCAGCAGCAACGGGTCGCCCTGGCCCGGGCGATTGCCACCAGGCCGGACGTGTTCCTGCTGGACGAACCGCTCTCTAACCTCGACGCCCGCTTGCGACTGGAGGCACGCACGTTCCTGAAGCGTTTGCAGGGGGAGCTGGGCATCACCACCGTCTACGTCACCCACGACCAGGCCGAGGCCCTGGCCATGGCCCATCGGATGGCGGTCATGGACCGCGGGGTGGTCCGTCAGGTGGGCACCCCAGTTGAGGTCTTCCAGTACCCGGCCAACCTCTTTGTGGCCCAGTTCACGGGTTCGACGCCGATGAACCTGCTGCCGGCCCGGGTCGACAAGGGCGCGCTGACGGTGGGGGGGCGTCGACTGCCCTTCCCGAGCGGCTCCTATCGCCTGCGTGAGGGCGACCGGGTGACGGTGGGGGTCCGGCCCGAGTACATGGACCTCTCGACCGTCGAGCGTCACGATGGCCTCCCGGGCCGGGTGGCGGTGGTCGAGAGCCTGGGGGTGACCTCGCTGGTCACGCTCGAGGGGGAGGGGATCAGCTTCCAGGTGGTGGTGCCCGAGAACCGGGCCCCGAGAGCAGGGGAGCGGGGCTGGGCAGTGGCCGACCCCGCCCGCACCCTGCTCTACGACGACCGGGGAGAGCTGATCCGAGCCTTTTGAAGGAGGGCTCGGCGTCTCCTTGTGACTCAGGTGACGTCGCGGCGGAGCAAGAGTGCGCTCAGGACGATGAAGGCAACCAGGAAGGCGGCCACCACCGCTGCTGCCTGGCCGGCTCCGACCAGGACGGCCGGTTCGGTCGCGCCCCGGACCGCACTGCCGAACGACTGCGCCAGGGCCTGGGCGTTGGCACCGGGGAACCCCCGCTCCACGTTTTGCATCCAGCTGAAGCCGCGCAGGACGTTGAAGATGATGGTCTCGACCGCGATCGCATAGACCAGGCCGAGCCCGATCGCCAGTGCCGATTGCCGGAAGAGGACCGACAGCACCATGCCCAGCGTCGCCCACAGCCCCGAGATCAGCCAGGCCACCAGCACCGCCCGTGCAATATCGCTGGCCCCGGGCCAGGTCGAGGTGCCACCGTAGGCCGCCTGCGTGACGGAGGAGAGGATGGCGGTGGCAGCGAAGGTGGCAAGCGTGTAGATGAGGAGGGTCAGCGCCAGCGCTGCCAGCTTCCCCCCCAGGACTTGGCTGCGGCGGGGGCGCTGGGTGAACACGGTCTTGAGCGTCGACCACGTGTACTCGCTGCCGTAGAGCAGCACCCCCAGGATCAGGGCGATAGCGCTGCCCACCCCGCTGACGAACCCGCTCAGGGTCATCTGGGTGAAGTGGGCCGGATACAGCGCCTCCCGGAGCCCGGCCAGGGTCACCCCGCCCCCCAGGTGGGTGCCCTTGGGGACGGTGGTGATGGCGAGGAGGGCGAATCCGTATTCGAGCACCAGGACCAGCAGGACCAAGATCCCGCCCAGGACCCAGGTCGAGGTGCGCTTCCGGAGCTTCAGCCACTCGGCCGCGAAGGAACCCACTAGAGCGCTCATGACACTGCCTCCCTCACCGGTGCCGCCTCTCCAGGTTCGGTGCCGGTCAGTTGGAGGAAGACCTCCTCCAGGGATCGCTCCCGCGGCCGCAGCTCGGTCACCACCACCCCCGAGCGGGCGAGCAGGCTGCTGATCTCGGCCGACCGCCCGGGGTCGATCGCCAGCTCGAATGCCCCCTGGCGGCAGGCGACGGCGTCCGGCCCCAGGGCTTGGCGCAGAAGCCGCTCGGCCTGGTCCTCGGGCGTGGCCCGCAGCACCAGCCCGGCCGAGCCGCGCAGGTCCTGGAGCGGGCCCTCGGCCACCAGGTGGCCGCCCTGGATCACGCCGACCCGATGGCAGATCTGCTCCACCTCGGCCAGCAAGTGGCTGGAAAGGAGCACCGTGCGGCCCTCTTCGCCTAACCCCCGGATCATCGTCCGCATCTCCACCATGCCCTGGGGGTCGAGCCCATTGGTGGGCTCGTCCAGGATGAGCAGCTCGGGGTCCTTGAGCAGGGCCGCGGCCACTCCAAGGCGCTGCTTCATCCCGGTGGAGTAGGTCCCGAACCGGTCGTTGGCGCGAGCCAGCAGGTCCACCCGGTCGAGGGCCGCCGCGATACGTGCCTCCGGGAGCCCGCAGTAGCGGGCCACCACGCGCAGGTTGTCTCGGCCGGAGAGGTAGGGGTAGAAGGTCGGCTCCTCGACCATGCAGCCGATCCGGCGCAGGCCCTCGGGGTGCCCGGGGGGCAGACCCAGTACGGTCGCGGTGCCCGCGCTGGGCCGGATCAGGCCGACCAGCAGGCGCAGCGTCGTGGTCTTGCCTGCTCCGTTGGGGCCCAGAAACCCGTAGATCTCCCCGCGGTGCACGTGAAGGTCGAGCCGGTCTACGGCCAGAGCTTTCCCGCCGTAACGCTTGCTCAGGCCATGCGTCTCCACCACTGTCTCGAGAGCGTCCATCGCTCCGGACAACGCATCCGCGGTGCTCTCCGGTCGCTGCCGCATCGACGCGCAGAATGGGGTGAGTGGAGCGCCCTCTGCCGCCAGAAGCGGATGTGCTGGTGATCGGTGCTGGCGTGGCCGGCCTGCTGGTGGCCGCTTATGCGCTTCGTCAGGGTCGAAGCGTCCTGGTGCTGGAGCGCCGTCGGATCCCAGGCGGCCGCTTCAGCGGCGAGACCGTGGCTGGGGCCCAGCTCTCCACCGGCGCCTTGCACCTCATCCCCCACGGCAGCCGTGGCCCACTGGCGCGGGCGCTGCGCGAGCTCGGGATCGAGCAGCCGATCATCGATTCCGACGTGATCTGTTCGGTGTGGACCCCTCGCCATCACGTTGTCTGCACTCACCCGCGCCACCTCTTCACCCGGGTCCTGTCACCCGGTGAGTGGGGGACGGCCCTCCGCTTCTTCCTTCACCTCCACCTGGACCGCGACCGCGGGGACACGCTGGCCGATTGGCTCCGACGCCGCCGAATCGGCGGCGAGCTGGCGGAGCTGCTACGGTCCTGCGTCGACTTCGCGCTCTCCGTGCGGCCCGACCAGCTCGCCTGGCGCGACTTCCGCGCCGTCTACCGCTCCTTCTGGCACATGGGAGGGCCAGGCCTGCCCCTGGGTGGCAGCCGGGGCCTAGCCGAGCGTCTGCTGGAGCACGTGTGCAGGGCCGGAGGTGAGGTGCTGCTCCACACCGAGGCGACCCTGACCGAACGGCGGGAGGGGCGGTGGGTGGTGTCGTACCGCCATCGCGGCGGTGGCGCCCGGGGTCGGGTGGTGGCCCGTCAGGTGGTGACGACCGCGCTCGAGGCCCTGCCCGCTGGCCTGCCCGAGCCGGACCCTGCCTGCGGCTTTAAGCTCCAGCTGCTACTGCCGTTCTCGCTCGTCCCCCACCGGGGAGTGATGTTCTGCGCCGGCACCCGGCGGTTGACCGGCCTGGTCCAGCCCTCCAACGCTGACCCCTCGCTGGCTCCGCCCGGCTGGCATCTGGTTAACAGCTTTCACGCCTGTGCTCCCGACGCCGATCCCCGGGTCGAGCGCCGGGAGGCTCTGGCCGACCTCACCCGGATCGCCGGACGCTCGATCGATGCGGGATGGGTGCTCCAGGCCTCCCTGTACCGCTCCTCCTGGCCAGTCAACCGGCGACGGCAGGGACGGGAGCTGCCCGAGCGCTTGGACGATTGCTACCTGGCCGGGGATGCCTGCAAGCCGGCCGGGTTGATCATGGTCGAGGCGGCGGCCGAGAGCGCCCGTCGTACCGCTGCCCTGCTCCAGGAGGCCCAGGAGGCAAGGCCGAAGGCGGAGCTGGCCGTGTAGCGGTGAGAAGGCGCTCGAGCTCCTCGAGCATGGCCTCGATCAGCTCCAAGAACCGAGCCTCGGAGAGGCCGAAGGCGGCTTGGATGGCCGGGCTCATCTCCTGGGCCCCAGGGCGCCACTCGCTTGCCTCGAAGGAGCTCGGTCGGCCGCCATTCCTCGATCGGTGGCACGGTCTCCCGCCGCACCACCTGGGACGGGGTACCGTTCGTGGCCTGGCCCCCGGCCAGTGAGCTGGGCCGGGTGCAGGGACCAGCCGGTGGGCTGGTTGGCCGGGGCGGGACCGTTCTAGCTAGCACCCCGGCTTGCTCAGGTCGGGGTCCACGACCGGGGTTGACGTGCTCCGCCCCGGTCGGTGCTGAAGCAGCAGGTAGTGCACGCCAGTGCCCTCGAAGCGCCTTCCTCCTCGGGCATGCTCCTCGCTTTGGCGGCCGCGGCCTGCGTCGGCCGCTGGCTGCGGGGCCAGCATCCCTATTCCTTCGGGCTCAACCCGCAAGAGGGCAGCCGAACTGCGGACGGTCGGGCGTTGAGGCACCGACGGCGGCGCGATACGGCGCCCCGGAAAGACAGGGCGCTCTCGTTCGCAATCCGGAACCCGGCAGGGTCGTGCGACGGCGTCGCTCCACCGACGACAGCCATATTCGCTGAACTCATACCTATATTGGATAAATGGTCGCTATACTGCCCGTCTGTGCAGGCGGAGGAGCAGCGCTGGATCGCCCTGGGCATGGAGGCGGGCAGGGTCTTCACCCCGGCCAGCCCGATCGACGAGCCCTCGCTTTTCGCTGGCCGGCTGGAGCAGGTTCGTCAGGTGGTGGACGCCGTCAACCAGAAGGGCCAGCACGCGATCCTCTACGGGGAGCGGGGGGTGGGCAAGACCTCGCTGGCCAACGTGCTTTCCGCCTTCCTCCCCCGACCGGGGAGCACGGTCCTCGCCCCCAGGGTCAACTGCGACGGGCAGGACACCTTCGCCACGGTCTGGGAAAAGGTCTTCGAGCGGGTCGCCGACGAGGCCAGGCTTTCGCGGGCGGTGACCCCGGTCGGTTTCGCCAGCCGGCCCGCCAGCCAGCCCATCAGGCTCGACGACCTGGTCGGAGGCACCCCCTCGCCCGACCGGGTCCGGAGAGCGCTCTCGTTCCTGGCCGGGGTCTCGACTCCGGTCCTGATTATCGACGAGTTCGACCGGCTGCCCCAGCCCGAGCGGCGGGCCTTTGCCGACACGGTGAAGATGCTGTCCGACCACGCGGTCGGCGCCACTCTCGTGCTGGTCGGCGTGGCCGACAGCGTGGAGCAGCTGATTGAGGAGCACCAGTCAGTGGAGAGGGCGCTGGTCCAGATCAGACTGCCCCGGATGTCGGCGGGCGAGATCGGCACGATCCTGGAGACCGGCCTCGGCCAGCTGGGGATGACGGCGGATTCTGGCGCCGTGGTCCGGATCGCCCGGCTCTCTCAGGGGCTGCCCCACTACGCCCACCTGCTCGGGCTCCACGCCAGCCGGGCCGCCATCGATGCCCGCACCACCAGGGTGACGCTCGATGCCGTGGAGGCCGCCATCGGGCGTGCGATTGCTGGGGCGCAACAGTCCATCCGAAGCGGCTACGAACTGGCCGTTCGCAGCGCCCGACGAGACCACCTGTTCGCCGACGTCCTGCTCGCCTGCGCGCTGGCCGAGACCAGCGAGCTGGGCCGTTTCTCTGCCCTGCAGGTGCGGGAGCAGCTGCAGCAGATCACCGGCCGCCGCTATGAGATCCCGAGCTTCGCCAAGCATCTGAACGAGTTCTGTGACCCCAAGCGGGGCCCGGTGTTGGAGCGATCGGGGCCCCGACGCCTCTACCGTTACCGCTTCCGCAACCCGCTGATGCAGCCCTTCGTGATCATGCAGGGCCTGAAGAGCGGTCGCATCGAGGGAGCGCTGCTGGACTCGGTGGCGATGCCCCGGCGGTGAGGTGAGCTGGGGAGGCGCTGGCCGGGGTGGCGGTAACGCCGGCGCGGTGGGCACGGCGCCTTCGGGCAGAGACCGGGGTGGCGCGCCAGGAGAGGGTGCGATGGTTGTTACGCCGGCGGTTGGTCGGCATGCGGGTGGTGAAGACCGCCGTGGCCGCCGCGCTGGCCTCGGCACTGGCCGTCCGCCTGGGAGGACCGGAGCCGTTCCTGCCGTTGCGGATCAGTGAGCATGAGTCAGCCGACCCGCAGTCACCGGTTGCCCGGTGGCGGTCCCGGTCTTACCCGCTTGCGCGGTGCCGGGTTCCTGCTCGGGGTCCCCACGAAGCCTGCTTCGTGGGGGCCCCGAGCTCGAGCAAGTTCTTCGCAGCGTTCACGTCCCGGTCGATGACCAGGCCGCAGTTCTCGCAGCGGAAGATGCGCTCGGCTAGGGACAGCTTGGCTTTCACCGTCCCGCAGCCAGAGCACGTCTTGGAGCTGGGGAAGAACCGCTCG
>CADDZO010000041.1 GCA_902812395.1 bacterium
GAACCTGGGGGAGGTGGCGGCAGCGGCCATGGCCGGGGGGCAGGAGGGATTGGAACGCTTCCGTCCCGCAGTGCTGCGCCCGCTGCAGCCGATGCTGGCCTCGACTGCGCCTACGCTGGCCGCTGCTCTGGAACGGATCCGGCCGGCGGCGGTTGAGTGGAAGCTGGACGGGGTGCGGACCCAGATCCACCGTCTCGGGCAGGAGGTGAGGGTCTTCACCCGCAGCCTGGACGACATCACCGACCGGGTCCCGGAGCTGGTCGAAGCGGCGCGGGCCCTGCCGGTTCGGGCCGCGGTCCTGGACGGAGAGGCGATCGCCCTGCGGCCCGACGGCCGCCCCCATCCCTTCCAGGTCACGGGCAGCCGGCTGGGCAGCAAGCTCCAGGTCGAGCGGCTCCGTCGCGAGATCCCCCTGACGCTCTTCTGCTTCGATCTCCTCCACCTGGACGGCGAGGACCTGATCGATCTCACCGGGGCCGAGCGCTACCGGGCGCTGGCAGACGTGCTGCCGCCCGACCTGCTCGTCCCCCGGATCGTAACCGGGGCGCTGGCGGAGGCGGAGGCCTTCGCCGCCGGCGCCGTGGCCCGGGGCCACGAGGGCGTCATGGTCAAGTCGCTGGAGGTCCCCTACGAGGCGGGACGCCGCGGCTCGGGCTGGATCAAGGTCAAGCCCCACCACACCTTGGACCTGGTGGTGCTGGCGGCGGAGTGGGGCCATGGCCGGCGCCGTGGCTTCCTCTCCAACCTCCACCTGGGCGCCGTCGACCCCGCCAGCGGCGGCTTCGTAATGCTGGGAAAGACCTTCAAGGGACTCACCGACGAGATGCTGGCCTGGCAGACCCGGCGGTTGCTGGAGCTCGAGGAGCGGCAGGACGCGTGGACCGTGTACGTGCGTCCCGAGCTGGTGGTCGAGGTGGCCTTCGACGGGCTCCAGCGGAGCCCACGCTATCCGGGCGGGGTGGCATTGCGCTTCGCTCGGGTGGTCCGCTACCGACCCGACAAGCCGCCGGCGGAGGCGGACACGATCGAGACCGTCCTCGCGCTCGGCGGCGGCTTCGGGGACCGAGCCGGCGGCTGGTAGAAGGGAGCCATGTGGCGCCAGGTCCGGCCCTACCTGGAGGCGACAGCCGGGGTGGCCGCCATCACGGCCGGGCTGGCGGCGCTGGCGAGCCGCCTGCCGGTGGCCAACCTGAGCCTCCTCTACCTGCCCTGGGTGGTCTGGTTGGGAGCCCGCCGGGGCTGGGGGCCGGCAGCGGCGGCAAGCGCCCTCGCCTTCATCGCCTACGACCTGGCGGTAGTGCCTCCGGTAGGTAGCTTCGCGGTTGGAGACCTGGGCCAGGTGCCGGCCCTGATCGCGCTGCTGGTAGCCGGCCTTGCCACCGGCCAGCTGGGGGCGGCGGCTCGGGCGGCCCGCGCCGAGGCCGAGGCTCGGGAGCGCGAGTCGCACGATCTCTACGAGGTCGCCACCGCCGCCCTTCGCGTGCCCGAGGTGGCGACTGCGCTGGACCTGGTCCGGCGACGGGTGGAGGCGCTCCCTACGGTCGGCTCGGCCGCCTTCTGCGCTGCCGAGGGCGACCACCTGCAGACGGTGGCCGGCCAGGACCTCTCCCCCGACCTGCGGCGCCAGGCCCGCTGGGCGTGGCGCCGACAGACCCCGCTGGGGTTGGCGCTGGACGGGGAGCGCTTGCGCCTGCTGCGCCAGGCCGGTGCCACCGAGCAGGTCGGGATCCTGCCCCTGGCCGCCGGGGTGGCCGTGGTCCGGTTCCAGCCGCCCGAGCTGTCCGAATCCGACCTCAGGCTGCTCGCCGCCCTGCTCGGCCTGGGCGGGCTGTTGCTCGACCGCCGTCGGGCAGCGCTGGAGGCCGAGCGAGCACGGGCCCTGGCCGCCTCCGACCGGCTCAAAGCGGCGGTGCTGTCCTCCTTCTCTCACGAGCTCAAGAGCCCGATCGCATCGCTGCGGGCCGGTCTCACCGGGCTGCTGGCGCCGGGCGCCCGGCTCGGCCCCGGCCAGCGGGACCTGGTCCGAACCCTGGACCTGGAGGCCGCCCACCTCGACCGGCTAGTGGGCGACGTGCTGGCCCTGGCCCGGCTGGAGGCGGGGGAGTCGGTGCGGGCCGAGCCGGTGGCCGTCCCGGAGCTGGTGGGGGCGGTGCTGCATCGGCTGGCGCCTGAGCTGGGAGAGGCGCGGATCGAGGTCCACGTGCCCCCCGATCTGCCTCCGGCCATGGCCGATGAGCTGCAGCTGGACCGCCTGCTCGGCAACCTGCTCCGAAATGCGATCCAGTGGTGCACGCCTGGAGGCACCGTCACCGTCGGTGGTCGTGCCCGGGCCGACCGCCTGGTGGTCTGGGTCGAGAACGACGGCCCGCCCATCTCGGCCGAGGACCAAGAGCACATCTTCGACACCTTCTGGACCCGGCGTCAGGGCGGGACAGGGCTGGGGCTGGCCATCGCGCGTCGGATCGCCGAGGCCCACGGCGGCGAGCTCCGGGCGTATAACCTGCGCCGGGGGCCGCGCTTCACCGTCTCCCTGCCCTTGGCGACCCCCGTTGCCCCATGAGCGGCCGGGTCATGGTGGTGGACGACGAGCCGGAGATGCAACGGGCCCTGCGGGTCGGGCTCGGCTACCACGACTTTCAGGTAAGGACGGCGGCGAGCGGCGAGGAAGCGCTTCGCCAGGTGCCGGGATGGCGGCCGGACGTCGTCCTGCTCGATCTCGGCCTTCCCGGCTTAGACGGCTTCGAGGTGTTGCGCCGCCTCCGCCAACGCGACGACCGGGCGGCGGTGATCGTGGTCAGCGTGATGCCCGACGAGCGGGACAAGGTCCGAGCGCTGGACCTCGGGGCGGACGATTACGTGGTCAAGCCATTCGGCATGGACGAGCTGGTGGCCCGGATCCGGGCCGTCCTTCGCCGCCAGGCGGCGGTGGCCCACGGGGAGCCGGTCGTGCGCTGCGGTCAGCTGTTGGTCGACCTGGGCCGGCGCCGAGTGACGGTGGCCGGGCGGGAGGTGCACCTGACCCCGACCGAGTACGAGCTGCTGCGACTGCTCGCCCTCAACGCCGGGCGGCCACTCACCCACCGGTTCCTGCTCGCCCGTATCTGGGGTGAGCACGCTCTGGGCGACACCTACAACACCCGCTACATCGTCGCCCAGATCCGACGCAAGCTGGGCGACGACCCCACCCATCCCCGCTTCATCCTGACCGAGCCAGGGGTCGGCTATCGGCTGCAGGCCTGAACCGCGGAATCCATACGTGATCCACACGCTTCCGACCTCGATCCCCACGCTCCACCCACACCGGCACCGGTAGCGTCGAAATGGTGAGGCGACGTTCCCCGGCCGCCAGGCCGGATGCTACCGAGGCCGAACTCGTGCGGTTGGCCCTGGACCAGCTGGACCGGGCAGACATGTATCTGGGCGCGGCGGCCGCACTGGACTTCGCCAACCCTTGGCGGCGGCGCCTGCTGGAGGACCTGCGTGCCGACGCCCAGCTGATTCGCCGGTTGCTGGCCCGGCCGCAGCTGCTCGAGTGAGCGCCGCCCGCCGCCGCGTCCGGGTCCGCAGCGGCAACCTGGGTTGGTTCCTGTGCTGGGCGGTGGTGATCGCCGACGTGGGGACCTCTACCTACTACACCCCCGGCATCCTCTACGGTCCCTACGGCACCCGCTCGGGGATCTTCGTGTGCATGACCCTGGGGCTTTTCCTGCTCCTCGCGCTCAAGTACTCCGAGGTCACCTGGCGCTTCCCCGAGGGCGGCGGGGTGGTCAACGTCAGCGCCACCGCCCTGCACCGGTTCGCCGGGCTGCTGGGCGGGCTGTTCATCCTCGTGGACTACTACCTGACCATCGCCGTCAGCGCGCTCTCCGGACTGATCTACCTGAGCGTCGTAGTCCCCCCGCTCCAGCCGGCGGTCGTGGCCTCCACGCTGGCGGCCCTGGCCGGGATGGGAATCTTGAACCTGCTCGGGATCCGGGAGAGCGCCCGCACCACCGCGGTGGTGGCCGCGGTGGCAATTGCCGGTCAGGTGGCAGTGGTGGCCGCCACCCTTCTCTTTCTCAAGGGGGGGTTGCTCGACTCCTTCGCCGCCCTGGGCCGCGGCCCCTCTCTGGGTCCGTTGCTGCTGGTTCGTGGCTACGCGGGCGCGGTCCTGGCCTTCTCTGGCCTGGAGACGATCTCCCAGCTGGCCCCGGCCATGCGCCAGCCTCGGCGGCGAGTGGCGTACCGGGCGATGGGAGCGGTGGCTCTGACCATGGCCGTCACCAGCCCTCTGCTGACGATCTGGTCCACCACTCTTCTCCAGGGGACGGGTGCCAATCCCAACCAGTTCATCTCGCTCTTGGGGACACGGGTGGGGGGAGCGGTACTCGGCGCCTACGTGGCCACCACTGGCGCCCTGCTCCTCGTCTTCGCCAGCAACACCGGCATCATCGGCGCCTACCACGTGCTGATCGCCCTGGCCCGGATGGGCTTCTTGCCTCGGCTGCTCGACCAGCGCAACCGCTGGCGCCGCACCCCGCACTGGGCAATCCTGCTGGCAGTGGGCCTGCCGATCGCGGTGGTCGTCTTCAGCCGGGGCGACCTCGAGCTGCTCGGCGACCTCTACGCGTTCGGCCTGCTCGGCGCCTTCATCCTCACCTGCATCTCGCTGGACGTGGTTCGCTGGCGGGAATACGGCCGCCGCTGGTCGCCCGGTCGGGTCGCGTTCTTCGCCCTGGGCGTCGTCACCACCTGCCTGGTGGCGGTGGCCTGGGTCACCAACCTGGTCGCCAAGCCGCTGGCGACCGAGTTCGGGGGAGGGCTGACCCTGCTCGGTCTGGTAGTCGGAGGTATCACCTACGCCCGCCGCCGGCCGGTGATTCTGCCCTTCAGACACCATCCCGAGGTCCCGGTGACGCTGCCCAGCGCCAGTCGGGCGGAACCATCGGCGGTGCTGGCCGTGATCCCCGACGACCTCCGCGCCGCCGAGGCAGTGGTGGCGACGGCGATCCGGGAGGCAGCCGGCCGGCCCCTGATCTTCCTCTACCGCGGCAGGGTGCGGCTATCGGGGACGGAGCTACTGGAGGTGGCTGACCCCTACCTCAGAGATCGCAGCGCCCAGGCTGCCTTCGCTCACGCCGAGCGGGCCGCCCGGGAGGTCCGGGACCGTCGGTACGTCTATTTGCCGGCCGACGGTCCAGATGCGCTGGCCGGGGTCTGGCGGGCGATCAGGCCCAAGGAGACCGTGCTCGCCCAGGGCGACGAGGAGGGGCTGCCGCCGATCGCCCTGGACCGGGTACGCCTACGGTACGTGGACGGCCTCCCCATCCTCCACCTGATCTCTGGGCGTCCGCTTCGGGAGCAACCAAGCTGAAGGACACCTACAGCCGGGAATCCGGTTCTGGCTGCAATCCCCTCTCCTCCCGCACCCATCACCGGCCCGTGGTCGAGCGTTTGACGAATGCGGCGGAGACGACGGGCGGTCAGACGTTGCCAGCACACCTGCCCCCACGGTGCCCTCGGGAGGGCTCGAGGCGAGATGCTGGCACCTGCCGCGGGCACCGGTCCCAGGGTGGGAACTCAGAGATCGTCGCCGCGCTTGGTCCCCATCTCGATCAGGTACCGCAGCGCCGGCACCGGCAGTCCCTCAGCCGGGATCTTGGCGGGGACCTCAGCCGGCACCTTGAGTGTGGTCAGGCGCTGGTCCTCGATCTCGATCCCCTTGAGCGTGGGGTTGACTCGGAACTTCCCCGGCGCTGGCTCCACGAAGAACGGCACCCGGGCGCCGCCCTCCAGCTCCACCCCCACCGACCGGATCAGGTGTCGGACCTGCTCCCGGCGGCGCGCATTCTGGGTCTTGCGGTCGGGGGTGACGTTCTGGTTCATGGTGCTCCTCCTGCTTGGCCATCGCCCGGCAGTACCGGGTCCGCGTCGACTGACGCGGACCCGGCCCGGATCAGGCCAGCCGGACCCGGCCCGCCCGGGGCCCGCGGGGGCTGGCCTCGATCTCGAACGTCACCGCGTCGCCGCCGCGGAGGTCGTCGAAATCGGCCTCGGTGCCGCTGCGGTGGAAGAAATACTCGGTGCCGTCGTCGCTGGCGATGAAGCCGAAGCCGCGATCTCCGACCACCTTCTTGACGATGCCGTGCTTCACGATCAGTTCCTTCTCTTCTCGAACCATCGCCGAGCCCACGTCCGGGCCCGTTCGAGAAGAGAAAGGAGACCGCGGCGGAGCGGCACCCCGGCCGGATGCCATGGGCAGCATACCCGAGCCCCCGACCGGATCGCAGGCTCAGCCGGCCACGATCCGGTTGCGGAGGACGCCGATCGAGCTGATCTCGGACTCCATCACGTCGCCCGGGCGCAGGTACTCGGGCGGGGTGCGGGCGAAGCCCACCCCCTCCGGCGTGCCGGTCGCGATCACGGTTCCGGGCAGCAGTGTCATCCCGATCGAGAGCCGGGAGACGATCTCAGCCACCGGGTAGATCATGTCACGGGTGCTGGCGTGCTGCTTGGTGGCACCGTTGACGCGCAGTGAGAGAGTAAGTGCCTGCGGATCGGGAATCTCGTCCCTGGTCACCACCCAGGGCCCGGTCGGGCAGTAGCCGTCCAGGCTCTTCCCTTTGAACCACTGGCCGCCCCAGTCTCGCTGCAGGTCGCGGGCGGAGACGTCGTTGAGAACCATGTAGCCGAACACGTGCTCTAGGGCCTCGGCCGGAGCCACGTCCCGGGCTCGGCGCCCGATCACGACCGCCAGCTCCACCTCCCAGTCGATCTTCTCGCTGACGTGCGCCCAGATCCGGATGTCGTCGTAGGGGCCGCTGATCGTGGTCTGCGCCTTGGTGAAGACGGCGGGCGGGCCTACCTCGGTCCCCATCGCCCTAGCTCCCTCCTCCGCATGGGCCAGGTAGTTGCGGCCCAGCGCGATCACGTTGCCGCGGGGCGGGTCCAGCGGGGCCAGCAACCGCACTCCGGGCAACGGACGCCCCTCGACCGCGGCGCTCGCGACCAGGTCTCGCAGCCGGTCCAGCTCCCCCTCACCGGCCTCGATCAGACCCAAGAGGTCGGCGGGGGGCGCGGGCGCTCCCGTCGCGCGGGCCAGCTCGGCCACATCCAGCACCCCCTCGCCGGACAGAACCCCGAGCCGGCGCTGCCCATCTTCATACATCAGCAGTCGCATGGCCACTCCTGGATCGAAGCTCCCGAGAAAGTCGGGGCTCGCACATCTTGCCGCGTCGGAAGGTGGCGCCGCCTCAGGCAGCCGACCGGCGATCGGCTGGGAAGCTCAGCAGCCCTCGTCTCGCCCGCGAAGGACGTACACTTGGACCGGCTCCCGCGTGAAAGCCAGTGAGTAGCTCCGCCGAAGCAGCGGCCTGAGCTCAGACCAGCGCCGGAGGGCACCGCGCGAGACCACGATCACCGGCGGAGTCAGCGTCCGGACTCGGGCCACCGTCCCTGCCTGCCCGTCCAGCTCGATGTCGTTGTAGATGGGAGCCGTGGGAAGCTCCAGTGAGAGGTCGCCCGTCAAGTACGGCCAGGCGTCGGCGGACCAGACCACGGCCGGGCAGCCGGCCAGGCCGGCCCTCCGGATGAACCGGGTGGCAGCGACGTCAGCTGCCGTCTGTGGACCGAGCAGCGCCCTCATCAGAGACGGCGGCGGTAGAGCGGCCGCAGCGACGAGCTGCCGATACCAGATGCCGTAGGCGAGCAGCGCCTCGCTCTCCACCCCGCTCGATAACGCCAGCAGCGCTAGCACCAGTGTGCCCGCCAGCATGGGAAGTCGCCGCACACGCGGAGCGGGCAGGGAGGCGCCGGCCAGGACCGCCGGGGCCACCGCGGGGAGCAGCAGGTGGGGGTACGGGCGGTGGATGAGCGCCGCCACCCCCAGATCTGCCCCGGTCCACAGCCAGGGCATCCAGGCCTGGGCGGGGAACCGGCGCCCTAGCACCGTCCCGGCCAGGACCGCGACCATGGCCGCCGCCAGGACCGCCAGACCGATTGGGCCCCGGGCGCTGGCGGCTGCGTACTGGCCATAGAAGCCGACCAGAGCCGAGGCGACCGTCCTGGCTCCGGCCAGCCGCACCGCCGGTGCGAGCCAAGCCAGGGTGGTACCGGCCCCGGCAGCCGCATATGCACCGACCTCCGCCGCCGATGCCTGGGGGGCAACCACCAGGGCCAAGCCGAAGGCACCCGCATCGGCCAGCTCGGTCTGCTGGTAGCCGAGCGCGATCCCGATCAGCACTCCGGCGCCCAGCGTCCACAGCCAGCGCCGCGATCCCGAGGTCCGCAGGCCCTCCAGCACCAGTGCCCCGGACCAGGTTGCGGGTGCCAGCAGCAGGCTCTCGGGCAGGGCGAGCTCGGCGTCGAAAAAGGGGAGGCCGAGCAGCACCGCCGCCGCACCGGCGCAGAGGAGCGCCCGGCGAGTCGGGAGGAGCCGTTGGGCGATCCATGCAACCGCCGCCAGCGCAGCCACGCCGCTCCCGAAGGTGAACGCGTGCAGCCCGGCCTCGCCGTAGCCGAAGAGCCGAACCGCGGCCGCCACCGTCCAGATCTGGAGGGGGGGCTTGTTGGTCCAGATCCCGGCGTAGAGGACCCGACCCTGGAGCGCCGCCCGGGCGGCAGTGGCGTAGCCCGCTTCGTCCGTGTACCAGTGGGGCTCGAAGAACGAAGGCACCCGAAGGCCGGCGAAGAGCAGGAAGGGTGCTAGCCAGGCGGCCCGCGGCGGCCGCCGCCGGGCCCGAGCGTCGAGCCAGGCGTCTGCCGCCTCGCGGTCGGGCAGCCGCCGGCTTCTCCCCCTCAACCGCCCCATCACCCCCGCCACTAACCAGCGGCCTGCGGTGCGTAGCGGCAATCGCATTCGCCAGGGTGTACCCGCGGCGGAGGCGCCTGGTTACGCCCCCCTTGGCCGCTACCAGCGGCCCCGGTGGACCACCTGCTCGAAGGGCCGGCGGTTGGGACGCCGCATCGGTCTCAAGGGACGGTCTGCCGGGTAGCCGAGCGCGATCAGCCACGCACAGAAACGGTCCTCGGGCAGACCCAGGATGCTCCCGGCGAGCGCCCGGTCCTCCACCGCGGCGTGGCCGCTGCCGATGCCCAGGTCGGCTGCGGCGAGCATGATGCTCATCGTCGCCTGGCCCAGGTCGTACTGGATCGACTCGCGGGTGCGAGCGTCGGTTGCGACCGGCGCTACCAGGGTGATGGTGGCGGCGGAGGTGGCCACGTGTCCCGCGCCCCGCCAGACCCTGGCCAGGTCCTGGAGCTGGGCGCGGTCGGTGACCACCACGAAGTCCCAGCGCTGCTGGTTGCTGGACGAGGGGGTGCGCCAAGCCGCCTCCAGGATCCGGTCGAGATCGTCAGCCGGGATCGGCCGGGGCTCGTAGGCGCGAACGTTCCGGCGGGAACGGATCGCCTCCAGAGTCTCCATGGCGCCATCGTAACCGTGCAGCTGCTTCCATCCGGCTGGTACGGTGGTTGGGCCCCACCGCATGGTCCCCACTGGCGAGACCGCTCCTCCCGTGCTGGAAGCCCGCACCCGCTGGGCAGTGCTGGGCGCTGTCCTGCTGACCATGTTCCTGGGCTCGCTCGACCAGACCGTGGTTGGCACCGCCCTG
This sequence comes from bacterium, assembly GCA_902812395.1. GTDB lineage: Bacteria > Chloroflexota > Dormibacteria > Dormibacterales > Dormibacteraceae > CADDZO01. The sequence goes on from CADDZO010000041.1 coordinate 9,591, forward strand.
CCCACGATCGCAACCGACCTGCACGGGACCTCGCTCTACACCTGGGTGGTCACCTCCTACCTGCTGGCCTCGACCATCACCATCCCCATCTACGGCAAGTTCTCGGACGTGTTCGGCCGCAAGCCGATGCTGCTGGCCGGGGTGGTGCTGTTCCTGATCGGGTCCGCGCTGTCCGGTGCCTCCCGGACCATGGTCGAGCTGGTGGTCTTCCGAGGCATCCAGGGGTTGGGGGCCGGATCGCTGTTCACGATCGGACTAGCGATCATCGGCGACCTCTTCACCGCCCGTGAGCGGGGCCGCTATCAGGGCCTGTTCGGGGCCGTCTTCTCCCTCAGCTTCCTGGTCGGCCCCCTGATCGGGGGCCTGATCACCGACGACGTCGGTTGGCACTGGGTCTTCTACGTCAACCTCCCGGTGGGCATCGCCGCCCTCATCGTCCTGGTCGCGGTCCTGCCCAACCCGGGCACCCGCGGGGCCTCGATCCGCGATCTCGACTACCTCGGCATCCTGGTCTTCTCGGCCGGGGTGGTGCCGCTCCTGGTCGGGCTCACCGAGAAGGGGGAGGCCGGCAGCTCGGGCCAGCTGAACGGGTGGGTCACTCCTCAGGTGGGCGGTCTGATGCTGCTCGGCCTGCTGATCCTGGCCGGATTCGTCCTGGTTGAAGCCCGGGCCAAGGAGCCGATCGTGCCTCTTGATCTATTTCGTGGCCGCGACTACTCGGCGAGCATGACCGCGGTCTTCCTGTTTGGCATCGCCATGTTCACCGCCGTCATCTTCATGCCCCGCTTCTACCAGACCGTCCGCGGCATCAATGCCACCACTTCCGGCTACTACATCTGGCCCCTGCTCGTCGGGCTGATGGGCGGCAGCATCGGAGCCGGGCAGCTGATCAGCCGGAGCGGGCGCTACAAGTGGCTGCTGGTGGCCGGAACCGCGGTCCTGCTCGTCGGGTCATATCTGATGACCCACATGACCGCCACCACCCCCAATGGCACGCTGTGGGCCTGGATGCTGGTCCTGGGGCTGGGCATGGGGCCGGCAATGGCCGGGTTCACGGTCGTGGTTCAGAACGCGGTGGCAATCGGTCGGATCGGCGTGGCCACGAGCACGCTCACCTTCTTCCGCCAGATCGGTGGCTCGGTCGGACTGGCCATCGCGGATACCGTCTTCGCCTCCTCCTTCGCCAACCAGCTCCCCAGAAGCCTGGCTGCCCGGGCCGTGCCCGAGGCGGTGGTCGTTGCTGCTCAGCACCAGAGCTCCACCCTGCAGGGGGTGGGCAACCTGGCTGCGGTTCTCCGCCATGTGCTCCCACCACAGCTCCACCCTTTCATCCCGGCCATCGTAGCCGGGGTCCACGAGGCCTTCGCACTGAGCGTGGCAAGCTTGTTCTGGATCACCCTGTCCGCAGCCGGGCTGGGTCTCCTGACGACGCTTCTATTGCGGAACCTCCGGCTCAAAAGCGCGGCAGAGCTGCGGCAGGAGATGGAGGCCGGCGTTCCGGCCGAGTAGGTCAGTCGCCGAAGCGACTCTTGGCCGCCAGCACCACCAGCTCCACGCAGGTGGCGAGGTCGATGGCAGTGCTGTCGATCACCAGGTGGTAGTTGCAGGGATCGTCCCAGTCGCCGGCCCGAGGGTAGAAGTGCCGGATGTAAGCACGGCGAGCTCGGTCGGCCTGCTCCTGCCGCCGGGCCGCGGTCTCGGCGTCGAGGTGCTCATGGGCCATCGCTGCCCGCCGCCGGGCCTCCACCGGGCCGTCCAGGCGCACGTGCAGCGTGTCCGACCGTCCCTTGAGCACGAAGACCCCCGCCCGGCCAAGGATCACCGCCCCACCGTGGTCGGCCAGCAGCCGCAGCGCCTTCTCCGTGTGGGCGACCTCGGGCACAGCCCCCAGCTCCTCTGGCGCCACCGGAACGCCAACCAGCAGGCCGGCATGGGCCAGCACCCTGTCCAGCACCCGGCCTAGCCCGGCGGGATGGGCATCGTCGGCCAGCGCCGCCCGAAGAGGCACGTCGATCTTCGCCGCCAGATCAGGTGGGATCGCACGATCGACGAACGGCAGCCCTAGCCGCTCGGCCACAGCCGGAGCCACGACGCTGCCGCCGGCGCCGTAGGTAGCGGCGATGGTGACGCAGCCCATGCAACGTGCCCATCCAATGTTGGCACGTTCGCCGCCCTCGAGGGCGGGGATTCCCGGTCGGCAGGCTGACCGCCGGGTGGTTGACGTTCGGGCCGCTTGGTTCTTGCGGTGCCGCCGTCCGGTCACCGGGTGCCCCCCGGCCTACTAGTCCATCATCAGATGGACGTGTATTCACGGTGCCCCCGCAGGCCGCGCAGCGCTTCACCATCGGCCTGAAGGCCGGCGCACTGCACCGCAATCTCGGTAGACGGCGAGGGGCAGCGCCCCCGTCCGGAGTCCGACGGTGGGCAGGGCAAATCCAAGCCACCACTGCCGTTGTGAGGGTTCCCGCCCCAAGGACACTTGCCTTTCCAAAGCCCTTTGATCTACGCTCTCCGCCTTATGGCAGGGAGGCATCGACGGGGTCGCGTGCTGAGGGGGTCGAGAGTGGTGCTGCTGGCCGGCGTCCTGGCAGTGGCCGCTTGCAATCCGCTCCTGGGCAAGCAGCAGGCAACCTATGGCAAGGACATCGTGATCGGAGTTCCGATCTCGGCGACCGGCCAGCTGGCCCAGGAAGGTGGCCTTACCCGACAGGGCTACGACCTCTGGGCCGACTGGGCCAACCAGCACGGCGGCATCATTGTTGACGGGGTCCACCACAAGGTACGGCTGGTCTACGCCGACGACCAGAGCCAGCCCCAGGTGGCGGCACAGGTGGCCCAGAGCATGGTCAGCAAGGACCATGCGCAGTTCCTACTCGGGCCCTATGGGACACCCAACTCAGCAGCGGTGGCCCAGGTGGCCAACCAGGACCGAATCCCACTGGTGATCTCGAACGGCGCCGCGCCCCAGATCTTCCAGCAGGGTTACCGTTACGTCTTCGGTGTAGTAGCGGCAGCGGATCAGTACGTCGCGGCCATCTTCGAGTGGCTGGCCAACGAGAACCCGAGGCCCAAGACCATCGCGCTCCTGACCGCCAACGACGCATTCTCTCTCGACTTGGCCCAGGCCACGGTCCGAGACGCTCAGGAATACGGGCTCAAGGTCGTCTACGAGAAGCAATACCCGGCCGGCGACACCAACCTCTTCAGCCTGGTAGCGGGAGCCAAGACGACCAACCCAGACATCCTGATCAATGACGGCCACCTCCTGGAGGCAATCGCCTGCGCCAAGGCGGCGGCCGACGTCCGGCTCGACGCCAAGCTCTTCATCTACGCTCTGGGGCCGGATGAGCCCGAGTTCGTGGAGGCGCTGGGCAAGGTGGCAGACGACGCCGTCACCGCCACCTCGTGGACCCCGCAGGCCCGGTACACAGCCTCGTTCGGACCCACCTCGGCCGAATACGTGCAGGCCTACCAGACCACATTCAACACCCAGCTCGAGCCCAGCTTCGTGACCGCTGACGCCACCGCCGCTGGCCTGGCGCTGGAGGCTGCAATCGAAGGCGCTCAGAGCCTGCAGCCACAGCGAGTCCGTGAGGCGCTGGCACGACTCGACGTCGACACGTTCTTCGGCCGGATCAAGTTCAACCCCCAGGGCCAGAACACCTACAAGTCAATCCTGATTGAACAGGTCCAAGACGGTCAGCGGCTCACCGTCTACCCACCGGAAGTGGCGGTGGCGTCACCGATCTACCCCACCCCGACCTGGGAGGCACGCCTGGGTCTGCCGGCTCAGGCGCCCAACGCCAAGCTGCCCGGGACCGGGCACCCTCCTGCGTAGCCGCTCCTCCAGGTCTTCCGCCTGCTGCTCCGTCCCCCAAGGGCAGGGGAAGTAAGCACGCCAGACCTAGCGCCGCGCGGCGGCCGTCGGCGGCTGCTGGCCGAGTATGGAGGCCCAGTCGGCGTCAACTGAGGTCTTGGCGCGACCGCCGCAGCTTTGGGCAGCGTCCACTCCATGATCGGGAACTGAAGTCCTTCCGCGAATGCCCTCACCCCTCCGGCAGCTGCTCGAACATCGGTGGTGGTGGACTCGCCAGCTGCTCCCGGCCGCCGCTCCTCGGCCGGCAGCCAAACCCTCGGGATTGGAACGATGAGGTTCCCGGGCACTGGACGGTCATTGGAGGCCCCGGTTGGCGTCAGGAATGTCGTCAGCACGTGGGCAGCGATCGGAGGCTCTTTCCGGCAGTGGCTTCCGGATATGAAATCCCTGGCAGGTGTAGAGGAGATTGAAGGTCAAGGGCTGCTGGTCGGCGCGGCCAGGCCCGGCTGGCTTGCTGCTCCATGCCGGATGACATGACGCCGCCCGCGGAGGCCGCCTGGCAATCCCGCCGGGACCTCGTCGTCCTCCTGCTGATCAGATCTCTGCGTGCGTTCGGCTTCGGCGCTTCCGCGGTGACGGTGACACTCCACCTCGAGCACCGAGGACTGTCGAGAGTGCTGATCGGGGTCACGCCGGCGATCGGGCTGGGGTCGGCGTCGCTGTCGGGTTTGGGCCTCGCAATCGTCGCCTCTCGAGTCGCCCGCCGGACTGCCTTGGCGCTGTCCGGCCTGCTGATGGCGATAGCAGGCGCCGACCTGGCGTTCGCTCCGGAACCGTGGTTGCTGGTGCTGGCGGGACTAACCGGGATGCTTGGCCTGGCGACAATCGATCTGGACCGTTCGCGACCGTCGAGCAGGCCGCCCTTGCCGAGGCCGCCTCGACCCGCGGCCGCAATCGCGCCTTCGCTCGGTACTCGGTGCTGGGAGCCCTGGCCGCAGCGGCGGGGAGCGTGGGCGCCGGTCTCGGGCAGCGGGACACCGGCGCCGTCTTCATCGCCTATGCCGTCTTGGAGGGCCTCACGGGCGTCCTGCCGCTGCTCCTCCCGCCGGCCGCCGAGTCGCCCCAGCGAGGCGGCAAGGTCTTCGGCGACCTCCGCCCACTGGCCGGGCTCGCCGCGCTCTTCACGGTCGACGCGTTCGGTGGCGGACTCGTGGCCAACGCCGTAATCGCGTACTGGCTTCACATCCGGTTCGGCGCATCGCTCGAACTGCTTGGCAGTGTCTTCGCCGCCATCGCCCTGCTGCAGGCGGCGTCATACGAGGTGGCGGGACGTCTCAGCGATCGCATCGGGCTGATCAACGCCATGGTCTTCACTCACCTTCCGAGCAACGTGCTCCTCCTGCTGGTGCCGCCCAGCCCCACGCTCTGGGTGGCGATCGGACTGTTCTTGGCACGCTTCTGTCTTTCCCCAAGATGGACGTGCCGGCCTGGCAGGCGTACGTGGTCTCGATCGTGCCACCGGCCGAGCGAGCCGGTGCCGTCGCTTCCACAGGCGCACTGCGCGGTGTGGCTCAGGCTTTCGGTCCGGTGCTGGCCGGCGCCGCAATCCAGTCGGCCAGTCTCGGCCTGCCATTCTTCGTGGGGGGCGGTGTCAAGGTGATCTACGACCTTGCCCTGTACGCCGGCTTTCGGGCGTGCCGAGCCGAGCACGAGACCGCCGGTCGCCCCGACTTGTGAATACAGGTCTAGACCGTGACCCGACCGGGATCGGGGTGTTGTGGTGGATCAGCATCGACCCGCCCGTCGCAGCAGGGGATTAGGACGTGCGCTCCTCGGCATCGCCCTGGAGCCGCTGGCCACCCTCGAGGCCCGTGACGCGATTCTGTTCGTCGACGGCAAGGAGATCGATCCCCGCAGCGATCGCAGCCGGGCCGCGGCCCGGTAGCTGCCCAGCTCTCGGTCGGCGTTCAGGATGTCCAACTGCTCACTCGTGCTCTTCAATCGGGACGTCCTCCGGTGCGACCACGTTGGCTTCAGACACCAACATGTTCTCGCACCGGGGACTCCTCCGTCTCACCCTCAGGCCAGCCGAGGGGTGCGGACTTCGAGATGGCCGATGTCGCGCACTCTACGTTGGCAATGAACAGCGTCGTGCGGATGGAAGCACCCCGGGGGGCGGCACGAACGCCGGCCTTCTGGTTTCGCGTGTCAACCTTCGGGCCCGTTGCACGTCGTGGTGGCGCCGTCGGGAGGTTGCCCACCATCGCCTCGGTTGGCATTTCAGCGGGCCAGATGATGCGCCGTCGCCGCGGTGCGTTGAGAGCACCCGGCGATCGGAACCGCCACCTCGCCATCGTCGTGGGAAGGGGGCCGGGAGATCCCGGCCCCAACGGCATTAGTAGCCGAAGGCTCCGGTGAAGAGGCCCCTGGCGAGGCCCACCACGTGCCCTTCCGGGTCGGCGAAGAGGGCGATGGTGAGGCCGAACCGGGCGTTCTCGGTAGGCGGCACGAGCGTGCGACCACCGAGCCGCTCGGCCCTGTCCAGGTAGGCGGCGACGTCGTCGACCTCAACGTAGACGGTCACATGGCTGAAGGCCCACCGGCTGGTGCCGATGCCACCGCCGATGCCTTTCTCCGCCGCCGCTACCAGTCCATACCCGGGGGCGGCCTCCCCCGCGTCCTGAATCTGCCAGCCGAACAGGTCGCGGTAGTAACGCTGCAGAGCAGCCCTGTCCTTCCCGGTGATCTCGAAAAATGCAACCGATGGTGTCGCCATTGCCGTCATCCTCCTGAAGTCTCGGTCTTGACATCGTCAAGGCGTGGGCCGAGCCCCCTCCCCCGAGCTCCCCGACGTCTCGGCTCCGCAGGGTGCATCACGCTTCCCGGCTCCGCTCAGCCGTCGTATTCGTCGTGTCGCTGCCACCAGGGGCCCGATTCGTTGCGGCCCCTGGGCGCCCGGTCGAGCCACTGGTACATGCCCCACAGGGCGTCCAGCCCGCGCGCATAGGTCGAGTAGGTGTGGTAGACGACGCCATCCTCGTGCACGAACGCGCTCATGCCTGGCCTCTCGCGCATGTAGGTGGCCTGGTCGGTTCCGCACATGGTTGCGTGGTCGGTGGGACGATGCTCGCCACCGCTCTCCGCGCTCCCGCTCCCCTGCCGCGGTGCCTCGCGCCGGTAGTTGTACTCGGCACGTCCCGCGCGCTGCTGCTCCTCGGTGAGGTGGACGTTGAAATCACGGTTGAAGTCACTGCCGAACGACGAGGCCCAGGGAAACGTCCATCTCATCCGACGCTTGTAGGCCTGCAGCTTCTGCAACGGCGCCCGCGAGACCGCCCAGAGCATCACATCATGGTTGGCGAGGTGCACCACGAAGCCGTTGAAGCCGTCCGCGATCGCTGAGCAGGACGGGCAGCCCGCGGTGTAGTCCGGCCCGAACATGAAGTGGTAGATGAGCAGCTGGGACCGTCCCCGGAAGAGATCGGCCAGGGCGGCGCTGCCCGTGTCCGTCTCGAATCGGTAGTCCTTGCCCACCCGAACCCAGGGCAGCTCCTGCCGACGCCGCGCCAGCTCGTCGCCGCGCCGCGTGTGCTCCTTCTCCGCCTCGAGCAGCTCGAGCCGCGCGGCGAGCCACTCCTCACGTGTCCCGATCCGGTGTTCGATCATGCGGGCTACGCTAGCGCCCGATGTCGACCAGGTGAGAGTGACAAAAATGGCGGGATTCTGATGGACCCGGGGATCGCCGCGGCGGCGCACGCGCTGGCGCTGGGCGACCCTCTCGATGCGCTGAACCGGGTCGCCCTGCGTGACGACGCGCCGGCACTCGCCCTCCGTGGTATCGCCATGGCACAGCTCGGCGAGCTGGTGCGCGCGAAGACGCTTCTGCGGCGCGCCGGGCGCGCCTTCGGCGCCCGTGACGCCGTGGCCCGCGCCCGGTGCGCCATCGCCGAAGCCGAGATCGCCCTCGCCTCTCACGACCCGATCGGGCCGGCGAAGGCGCTCGGTGGAGCGCGGGCGACGCTTGAGGCACACGGTGATCGGGTCAACGCCGCCTATGCACGGCATCTCGAGGCCCGTCGTCTCCTTCTCATCGGCCGTGTCGAAGAGGCCGAACGAGCCGCGGCCGGGTGCGACCCGGGGGTCTTCCCCCCCACGGCCAGGGCCGCCCATGAGCTGCTGGTCGCGGGGATCGCGATCCGGCGCCTTCACACCCGCACGGCTCGGGCCGCGCTCGACCGAGCCGCGCGCGCAGCGTGCACTGCTCGTGTCCCAGCGCTGACCACGGAGGTGGAGGACGCCCTCCGCATCCTGAGCTCGCCCGCCGCACGCCTGATCACGCGTGGCGAGGAGCGGTTGCTCCGGCTCGAAGAGGTGGAGGCGCTACTGGCTTCGGACACGGTGGTCGTGGACGCATGCCGCTATGTCGTGCGCGACCGAGGCCGGTCGGTCTCGCTCGCCAGACGTCCGGTGCTGTTCGCGCTGGCGCGTGTGCTGGGCGAAGCCTGGCCCGGGGATGTGCGCAGGGATACGCTGGTGGCACGGGCGTTCGGGTCGAAGTACGTCGACGAATCGCATCGTGCGCGGCTGCGGGTCGAGATCGGGCGCCTTCGGCGGTTGCTGGCCAGCCTGATCCAGGTCAGTGCGACGAAGCGAGGGTTCACACTGACCGCGCACCACGCCAGCGAGGTCGTCGTGCTGGCGCAGCCACTGGAAGAGGAGCATGCAGCGATGCTGGCCTTGCTCGCCGATGGTGAGCCCTGGTCGAGCACGGCCCTCGCCCTCGCCCTGGGGGTCAGCCAGCGCAGCGTGCAGCGCGCACTCGAATCGCTCGCGACGGTGGGCAAGGTGCAGTGGTTCGGCCGCGGGCGAGCCCGTCGTTGGACAGCCCCATCTGTGCCGGGGTTCACCACCGTCCTGTTGCTCCCCAGCCCGGTTGGCTAGGGTTGGAGCATGAGCCCTCGGTCCGGTGAGATGGCCGAGATGGTGCGCGAGTACGGACCCTTCCCAGGCGTCGATCACGTGCATGGAGTCACCTACGACGGCCGGTGCATCTGGTTCGGGGCCGGAGAGGCGATGCTGGCCCTCGATCCGGCCAGCGGGAAGGTGCTGCACTCCATCGAGGTGGTCGCCGATGCGGGCACCGCCTTCGACGGCAGGCACCTCTTCCAGCTCGCCGGCGATCGCATCCAGAGGATCGATCCCGAGACCGGCTGCGTGCTCGCCGCTATCCCGGCGCCGGGCGGTGGACGAGCCTCCGGCCTGGCCTGGGCCGAGGGGACGCTCTGGGTCGGCCAGTACCAGGAGCGGAGAATCCATCAAGTCGATCCCGAGACCGGGACGATCCTTCGCACCATCGAGTCGAACCGCTTCGTCACCGGCGTCACCTGGACCGACGGCGAGCTCTGGCACGGCACCTGGGAAGACGGGGAGAGCGAGCTGCGGCGCGTCGATCCGGGAACGGGAGCGGTGCTGGAAACACTCGTGATGCCGCCCGGGGTGAGCGTCTCCGGGCTGGAGTCCGACGGCGGCGACGGCTTCTTCTGTGGCGGGGGATCGAGCGGCAAGGTCCGAGCCGTCCGCCGACCCCGGCGAGGGCTCCGCAGCGAGCATCCGATCGTCCCCGAGAAGGAGTGACGCGGCACCCTGGCCGACGGGGCCGAGGTTGCGCCCGGCCGGCATCGACACCGAGCCATTGCGCCAGCGCACCAGAGCAGGTGCTCACGCCGCCCCCAGATGAACGATTCCAAACCCTCTACGACAAGGCGGTGGGCCGAAACCAGTGAGGCGAAGGTGCCGGCACCTTGCCGAGGAGACCCCGGGCAGGCGTAGGTGGGCGATGAGGGCCTCCTGGTCCTCCGCGAAGCACCCCACCCTCCCGTGGAGGGCATTCGAGAGAGCCGCCGGGACATGGTCCCGGCCACCGCCGCCTCATCGGGGGCTTCCTCGAGGTCGTTGATGGCCGACGGACATCTCGGCGACAACTCGATGGTCGTGGTCTCGCCCGCCCCGGCCGGCTCCTGGGGGCGACCGCCAGCCCCCGCTCCCCTTCGCGCTCCGCCTCGGTCAGCTCGACCCGGGCCAGCTCCACCTCGACCACGCTCTGAGCCAGACCCCGCCGCTTCAGCCCCAGGATCTCCAGCCCCACCGATCGGCGCCTCGGGCTCAGGCATCTCGACCTGGGGCAGCGCGGGCGCGACCCGCTCAACCGGCAGCGAACGTGCCGGCGGTGAAGCGGACTCGATCCGGTGCGCTTCCGAACGGGATCGTGACCAAGGAGCTGGCGGCCAGGGCTGGGCGCGGCCACAGGCTGGGGTGAGCAGAGCCGCGGCCGGTCAGGCGCGCTTCGCCAGCTGGCGGCACCGCACCCAGGGTCGTCTTCCGGGGCGATCCGGAGACCTCCGCCGTGGTCGAGGTCGTGGTCAAAGGCGAGCACCGCCCGGTGGTGTGCTGGCCCGGGACGCGGTGGCCTCGATCTGTGCTGGCATCAGCGGACACGCCGCACGGGCTCAGGCGCCCATGGCGATCGCCGGCCAACCTCCCGGACGTGGGACGATGGCCGGTTCCCCCGGCCTTCCTGCCTCCATCAGACAACGACTTACAATGTCTCATAAATGCCCAGGACCCTTACCTTCCGCCCCCGAAGCCCCGAGACCCTGACCAGGCTCGAGCGGCGGGCAAGGCTACTCCGTCTCCCCAAGACCGCGCTCGCCGACCGCTACGTCGAGGAGGGCCTGGCCATGGACACCTACCCCGGCATCGTCTTCCGGGATGGCCCCGCCGGCCGCCGCCCGGCGGTGGTCGGCGGCCCTGACGTCTGGGAGGTGATCCAGGTCTTCCTGGCCGAAGGGTGGGATCCTCGGGCCACCGCCGCGACCCTGAACCTGCGCCCCGGCCTGGTCGAGGCCGCCGTCGCCTACTACGCCGACCACCGCCAGGAGGTCGACGAGTGGATCCAGGCCAATCGGGAGATGATGGAGGAGGCGGCTGCCGCCTTCGCCCGCCGGCAGGCCCTGGAGCGGGGGTGAGGCTGCTGCTCGACGAGCACCTCTCGCCGGTCGTCGCCGAGCAACTGAGGGCCCGCGGCCACGATGTGATCACCGCCGCCGAGGCCGGGGTGAACGGCGTCGACGACGCCCAGGCGCTGTCCTGGGCGGTGGCCGCGCGACGCGCGGTGGTGACCAACAACGTCCGCGACTTCCGGATTCTCCACGCTGGATACCTGACCGGCGGTCGGTCTCATTACGGGATCGTGCTGGTGCCGACGAGCCGCTACCGTCTCGATCGGGAGCACCTGGGGCCGCTGATCTCGGCCCTCGACGAGCTGCTGTGCGCCCGCCGGGCCGATGACGCGCTCTGCGATACCGAGCACTTCCTGTAGCCAGGGCGAGATCCAAGAGAGCCATCGCCCCATAGCGGCCCCTCCTCCCTGGACGGACCCCAGACACCGGGGGCCGCAGGAAAAGGCGAACGTTCAGGGGTCCGGGCTCCGCCGGATTACGCGGCTCGTACCGCGACCACGGGCGCAACGGCACCACGCCATTCGGGCACGTCAGCCTCAGATCTCGATCCAGCCTGCCCGCTGCCGCGTGCGCCCGGACGCTCGGCGAGCGAGCC
>CADDZO010000042.1 GCA_902812395.1 bacterium
AGCGGAGGCAGCGGGGCCGGGGCGGCCGGGCGTCGCACCTCCGTCAGTGGCGCCGGAGCCTGCGCCTCCCGGCGCTGCACCCGGAGCAGTGAGCAGCCAGCCTCGAGCGCGTCGCCTGGCTCCAGGCGGCGCTCGCCCAGAGGCTGGCCATCCAAGTAGGTCCGGCGCCGGTGGTCGAGATCGAGAGCCACCACCCCGCTCGCATCGACCCGCAGCAGCAGGTGGAGGGCGGCCAGCGCCCGATCGGCCAGCCGCAGGTGGGCCCGTGCGGATCTGCCCAGCGTGACCTCGCCGAAGGGAAGCGGAAAGCGGCGGCCCGCCTGCGGCCCGCCTACCACCACCAGCTCCCACGCTGAGGGCACGGTCACCGCCTCTCCGGGCCGGACCAGCCACACCTCCTCGCCGGCGCGCAGCCCGAGCCGGGCAAGCCGTCCCTCCAGCCGCCCCCGCCAGGCGGAGTGCAGCTCCCAGTCGCCGGTCAAGGCGGCGTGGGCGGCCAGCTGCCTGGCCAGCTCGGCAGCATCCAAAGACGGATCCGCCCGGACCAGGACCGGGTGCCGCCGCCCGCCGGCGACCAGGCACAGCCGCAGCTCCCCTGCGGGGGCGAGGGTGGCCACGGGCCCGAGGCTATTCAGCGACCGCGGACATCGCACGGACAATGCCTGGCCGCCTGCCACCGGAGCCGGTCGGACCCGGGATGATTACCGGGCGTGGGCTCACGACCGGACCCTCGCCGCTGCCTGGTGGTCCTCGCCGATCGGCCCCATCCCTGGGCGCTGCTGCGCGACCGGCTGGAGGGAGAGCTGCTGCGGGTGGCCTGGGCACCGCCCTGCACCGCCCTTCCCGTCCACCCTTGGGTGCTGGCCGGCACGGGTACCGTGCCCCCGCCCGCGCTCTCGCGTCTCAGCCTGGTCGAGTGGGTGGGGACCCCACCTCCGTTGTCGATCCGGCCTCTGGTGCGGGCCACGTGGGCGGAGCTGGCCGCCGACGTCGAGCGTCGTCTCGCCTGCCGGCTGGCGGGCATGAGGCTCGCCCCCGGCTGCGGCCTGATGATGGCCGACGGCGACTACCTCTCCAGGACCGGGGAGCTCGAGGTGCTGCTGGCAGCCGGGGCAGAGGGACTGGACCTGGAGCCGGCGGCGGCGCGAGGGGCGGCCCGCCGTCTGCGCCGGGTCATCGCCCGTCGGCGGCTGTCCCTCCAGGTACGCCGACGGGGCGGCCACCTGGACCTCGCCCAAATGCCGAGCGATGCGGTCGCCGTCTGACGTGCTGATCCTGGAGGACGATCCGGCCGAGCTGGCCGAACTGGCCGAGCTGGTGCGGGCGGGTGGACTGGAACCGGTCTGCTGCCGGGGGCCGCGTCAGGCCCTGGTCCGGCTGGAGCAGCGGCGGCCGGTGCTGGCCATCATCGACCTCAACATGGCCCGGGCGCCCGACCCCGAGCGCCGGGCCAGCGTGCCCGACGTGCTCCGGCGGCTGGCCCTCCGTCACGTCAACTGCCTGACCCTGGTCTACTCGGCGGCGGTGGAGACGATCGACCAGCAGGCGCGTATCTACCGGATCCACCCTCGGGCTCTCTTCCAGTCCAAGCGGCACGGCCCCGAGCAGCTTCGGGACCGCATCCAGGGCCTGCTCACCAGCAGCTTCGGCGACCTCGCCCTCTGCCAGGGGCTGGTCGTCCACCTGCCCAGCGGCCGAGCGGTCGGGCACCGGGTGGCGGTCGAGCTCCTGACGGCCCGCGTCGCCAACCACACCGTGCTGCTCAACGACAGCGAAGCCCGGGCGGCCCGTCGTTTCCAGCGCTGGCTGGGCCAGGTCGGCTCGGCAGTGATGGTCAGGGCGCTCGGCGACCGGCACTACGGGCTGGCGCTGCGCGAGCCTCCGGAGCGGGATGCGGCTCGACCCTAGAGAGGTCCCCGGTCTCCCCTTCCCCGCCCTGCTCGCCGATTCCGAGGGCAGACCGGTGGCGGCAACCCCGGAGTGGCGGGGCCCCGGCCCGGGCACCCTCTCCTACCACACCGGCTTCGGCCACCTGCTGGTAGCGCCCGATCTCCCAGCACCCGAGCTCGATGTGCTGGTGGATCGCCTGCTGCTGGAGCTCGCCGCCGCAACCGCAGCCCTGGACGGGGAGCCAGCCCTGCAGGTCGACGTGCTCAGAGCGGGCATGGAGCTGGTCGCGGGACGCCCGCCCAGCGGCCAGGGGACGGCCGAGGACGTGGTGGTCCGGGCCACGGCCGCCGTGCGCGCCCGTACCCAGCACCTGCAGCTGGAGGTGGCCCACCCCTTGCCGACGACAGTGGTGCCGGCTCCGGCCGCCGTCGCCCTGGCCCTGGTCCAGCTGGCGGTCAACGCCGAACGCCACGACGGTGCCCGTCGAGCTCTCCTCCGTGTCACCCCAGGGCCCAGCTTCTGGGTCGAGTGGAGCGGAGGCGGGCTGCGCCCGGGGGTGCGCCCCCACCGCCATCCCGCCCGCCGCAGCCGGTGGGGCTGGGCCTACGTCCAGATGGTGGCCGATGCCCTGGGCGGGGTGGCGGTCCCTCCGGGACCGGCCGGCCCCGGCACGCTCAGCGCATGTGTCGGCCTGGGCGCTCCCCGCCTGACCTTGCCCCTGGCCTGCTGCCGGGCGGGCCGGGTGGAGCGGGCAACCGAGGCCTGGGAGCAGGATCCCCTGGTGCCCGTGACCGGTCAGTTGCTCCAAGGCCAGGTGGCCGAGCTGGTCTGCGAGGCCGCCCGTCGGCCTGGCCAGATCGTCTACCGCGATCTCTACCGGGCTCGTGCCTGCAGGCGGCGGACATGGGTGGGGCTGGGGCCGGAGGGCGCGCTGGCCCGCGCCCGCGACCTGGCTCGCGGGCTCGGCCACGAACGGGCGTTGTGGCGGGCGCCGGAGCCATACGCGACCCGGGTCTCGGCCCTGGCCACGCTGCTCCAGGTGGCGCTCGGGGATCCCTGGCCGGCGGTCCCTCCGGGCCTCTTCCAGGAGCTGATGGACGAGTCCTGCCGGCGGCTGGGGGTTCAGCCGCCGGGGCGCCTCGATGCCCTGGTCCTGCCCGAGCCACGTGTTGCCGCCTACCTGCTGGGGGAGCTGGGGGGCCGGCTGGTGGCAGAGGCGGACGCGGTCTACCTGCTCCCTGCCCCGAGCTCGGAGGGCGACCCCCTGCTGCAGGCCCTGGGGGCGTCCGGTCGCCTGCGCCTGACCTGCTGAGGGCAGGCACGGGCTTCGCTACCCAGAACTTGACAAATGCGCCGGGATGTTGACATCGGTACGGCGAAGTACCAAACTTTCCCTCTGCACTACCGCCTCGTACCCGGGCGGAGTACCCATGGCAGGTCAGGAGGGATTCCAAGATGGTGGTGGTGGCCGAGGTCGGGGCCGCGACGCCGTACGCCCTTTCTCTTCTGCCAGGCCGGGAGGAGAGCGGGATCTCGTGCACTAGGGAGGAGTGCCTATGAGACAGGTAAGCGGCAACCAGAGCACCGGACGCGTCCGCTGGCGCAGGTTTTTCGCCGTCCTCGTTCCCGCTTACGCAGCGGTAGCGGTGATGGTGGGGTTGGTGGCGTCCGGTGTGCTGGCGGTGTCGTTCGCGATCTCGGGCACGGTGGCCACGGTGACCGCCGACAGCCTGACCAGCGGCGCCGTCGACGGCAACGGCCTCGGCTTCTATCAGCTCGGGATCGCCGACTTCGAAGGCAACGGCACGCCCGCCCCGGTGGTGGAGTCGATCATCCCCAACGCGACCCTGGTCAACCTCTGCCAATCGGTCACGGTGGGGCCGCTGACCCTCCGCATCACCGCGGGTACGGCCAGCGGGAGCCCGGTGACCGCCACCAACCTGGTGGTGGACGCCACCTCGCTCTCGGCCGCCAGCGCCTCCTTCAGCAACATCCAGATCGGCCAGGACATGGGCACCTTCTCCAACCCGGCCCTGACCGAGCCGACCGGACGGGGCACAGGCCCCAACGTCACCACCGGTCCGGTGCCGACCGGCACCTTCGGCCAGGTGGCGACCGCGGTCACCTTGACCGGGCTGCGGCAGAGCTCGCTGGCGACCGCCGCCAGCTCGTTCACGCTGCCCAACCTGTCCCTCGGCTTCGGGGCGGCCTGCTGAGGAGGATCGACCGTACGGGAGCAGCCGGGTGAGTTCGGGAGCGCCGGCGAGCCTGTAGGCGCTCCGGGCCATGCCGCGGGAGGGCGCGAGCCCTCCCCCGGCTGTTCCCACCTGGAGATGCCATGAGCCAGCTCACTCCGCAACCCCGCATCAGCGTCCAGCCGGTGGCGGGCAAGCCCCTGCCCCCTTCCCGGGCGGCCCGTGTCCGGATAGGCTTCCGCGCCTGGCGCCGCTCGCGTCCGTTCTGGGGCGGCCTCTTCTGCATCCTGGGCGGGCTGGTGATCGCCGCCGGCCCGCTGTCCGCGATCCAGATCGTCCTGATCTCCGGCCAGGCAGTCTGGTTGGGCATCCTGGTCGGGGCCCTGGTGGTGGTGATGGGCGCCTTCGCCTGGGGCAACCCCGCGCTCCGCCAGATCTGCGGGATCCTGGCCGTGATCTTCTCGCTGGTCTCGCTGATCACCTCCGACTACGGTGGCTTCGGCTTGGGTCTCACGCTGGGAATCGTGGGCGGGGCCCTGACTTTCGCCTGGACGCCGTTCCAGCCGCCGGGACCTGAGTCGCCGGGACCAGAGCCACCTGCGGCTCCGCCGGTCCCGCGAGCCGAGTAGGTGGAGGGCACCGCCCAGGCGCTGGCCCGGCACCAGGCGCTGCGCGGGCTCCGCCTGCTCCGCGACGCGTCGCTGGGACTGCTAGTCCTGCTGGCGGTCGCCTCGGCAGCGGGGGCGGCGCTGACCGTACGGGTCTACGGAACCTCGATGGAGCCCACGCTCCCCGATGGGACGCTGCTCCTGGTCGATCGCGTCTCTCTGCGGCTGGGCTGGCCCAACCGTCTTCGCCGGGGTGAGGTGGTCGAGATCACCCAGCCCAACGGAGTGTCCGCGGTCAAGCGCCTGATCGGGCTGCCCGGGGATCGGATCGAGATCGAGGACCCCGCCCCACCGAATGCATTGTTCGGCCACCCCGAAATCCTGATCCAGCCCGGCGGGCACGGCCCCTGGCGACGGCTGGTGGAGCCCTATGTGCGTTTCCGGTGGGACCGGGCCGAGCGCTGCTGCGACGCGCGAGGACGCGACCTCAGCGGTCCGGCCCGGCCCTTCACCGTGCCGCCGGGCGAATACTGGGTGTTGGGGGACAACCGCAACGTCTCGCTCGACTCGCGGGCGTTCGGCCTGATCCCGTACCGTCGGCTGCAGGGCATCGTCCTGGCCAGTTACTGGCCGCCCGCCCAGGCCCGCTGGCTGGACCAGCGGCCGAAGCTCGGTCCCCCGTGACCGTGTCGCCACCGCATCATTGAGAGCGTGAAGGTTGAGGTCGTGGTCGAGGTGCCCAAGGGCAGCCGCAACAAGTACGAGACGGACCACTCGACCGGCCAGCTGTGGCTGGATCGGGAGCTCTTCACCGCCACCCGCTACCCGGCCGACTACGGGTTCATCCCTCGGACCCTGGCCGAGGACGGCGACCCCCTCGACTGTCTGGTCCTGCTGAACGAGCCCACCTTCCCCGGCTGCCACCTCTGGGTGCGCCCCCTCGGGATCTTCCTGATGGAGGACGAACACGGCCACGATGCCAAGATCCTGGGCGTGTTGGAGCGCGACGTGCGGGTGGTCTGGCGCGACATCCACGAGGTGCCGGAGTTCATCAAGCGCGAGATCCAGCATTTCTTCGACATCTACAAGGAGCTGGAACCAGGCAAGCGTACGGCGACTCTGGGCTGGCGGGATCGAGAGGCGGCGGAGCGAGAGATCCGGGAGTCGGAGGAACGGTACCGATCGGCTCATCTCGCCCCCGGATCGGCCGGTCCAGCGTGAACAAGGGGCAGATGGCGGTTCCTGGGGGCGCCGAGGCGGGCGGGCAGGCGGAGCGGGTGGATGCAGCCGGGGGTGTGGTCTGTCGGCAGGACGCCGCCGGCCGGATCCGGATCGCGGTCGTCCACCGGGCGGCCCACGACGACTGGACGTTGCCCAAGGGAAAGCTGGAGGAAGGAGAGCGGCCGCACCTGACCGCGCTGCGGGAGGTGGAGGAGGAGACCGGGCTCCGCTGCGAGATCGTGGCACCAGCCGGACGGGTCGCCTACACCGACGGCAGCGGACAGCGGAAGGTGGTCACCTATTGGGTGATGGTGCCGGTTGCCGGTCGCTTCCGGCCAAACGCCGAAGTGGACCAGCTGCGTTGGCCCACCCAGGAAGAGGCAGACGACTTGCTCACCTATGACGGCGATCGCCGGCTGCTGGCCTCCCTGGAACTGGGTGAGGTCATCCGCCGACAGCGGCTGTAGGCGGGGGCCACGGGGGAGACCGGCCCTGGCTCCGGGCCAGAATCGACCGGATCTCCCCAGCGCATCGCGACACCCACAAGCGTGGCCCAGACCCGCCTCCACCCGAAGCACCCTTTCCGTTCGTGGCCGGGGACCGGAGATCGTCCCCGAGCGGGGCATGACTCGACGGCTCACCCCTCCCCGGAAGACAGCCAGAGAGGGTGGGGAACCCAGCCAACCTCGAGTCCCGGATCCTCACCTTCTGCGACCCACTCCCGCAGGTTCTCCTGGTAGTCGTCGTCGGCGATACCCTGCCAAAGCACGGCCGCACAGAGCCTGCGGCCGGCTCGCACGAAGGCCCGACACGCATAGGCGCGAGCAGCCTCCTCCCATTCGTCCAGCTCGTCGTCCTCGACCGTTCCCCGCTCCTTTCCCCGCCGAAGCAGCTCTGCCGCCCTCAAGAACGCGATCGCGGATGCCTCGTGCCTGCCCAAGGTGGTCAGCAGGCCGCCCAGGTTCCAGGGAAAGGCCGGCTCCGCAGGGTGGAGCAGCATCATGGCTTGAAAGAGGTCGATAACGATGTCGACCCTCGGATCGCCCCGCTGGGCTGCGTCGGTGCACTCCCAACCGTTGCCGCCGAACACCTCTGCCGCCAGCATCCCCCGGAGCTCGTCAACTTCCGTCCAGTCGACGGGCTGGCCAGCAAGAATCCGGTCCACCAATTGATTCCGCATGTCCTCAGCGCTTTCTGGCACCTCGCACCTCCTCGACCATCCCTAGCGACGCCGTCCTCCGAAGGACTTCTTGCTCGGCGCTGGAACCTTGCCGCGCACCTCCCGACGCAGTTCTCGTGGGACCTGGTTCCACAGATCCTTGTACCGTGCCGCTCCGGCCTCTGAGTGCTTGCGGTTCAGTGCCTGCTGGAGCTGCTGCCTCAGAGCCTTGGCCTCGCCGCTCAGGTCATCAGTGGCCTTGGCAGCCTTGCGGGCCAGCGACAGGCCCAGCCCGTTGGCGAGATCGGCCAGGCGCTGCTCGTGGGTCCGGTCGTCAGCGCCCCCGGCACCCGTCCCCAGCGCCGCCAGTGCAGCGAGCGCGGCCAGGGCCAGCAGGAGTTGCTCCCAACTGGCAGAACTGGTGCCAGTCCCGTCATCGATGGTCGGGGAACCGATCCGAGCGGAGGGACTGGCGACAGCAGCCATGGCGATACGCGGTGGCTCGACCAGGCCGGGGTCGGGCGCCGATGCGGGCATCTGCAACTGGTCCTCGTCGATCAGACGGCGCAGTTCCGTCGCCACGTGCTCCGCCAGTCCCTGACTCTGGATTCGAGCGAGACCGGATCGGGCTGCCGCTTCCGACCCCTCGACCAGCGCCGACACCAGCTCCCGGGCGAGAAGCCCCGGCTCCGTGCCGAAACCGGCCAGCTCCCGCTCGATCACATCGAGGCTGGCGGTCACGGGCTGCGAGGGCGACGCCCGGTGGTCGGCAGCGAGGAACGCCCTGCCCACGCGGCCAACCCACTCGTCGATCGACCGCTTGTCATCGACGAACCGGAGGAGCTCATGGCCGAGGTCGGGGACCGGTGGCAGCAGGGCAGGGTCGGGGCGCGAGGCCGCAAGGCGCTCCAGCGCCGAGCTCAGGTCGACTGCAGTGCGCCTCAGCTCGTCGTCGTGGCGGACGCTGCTGGTCGAATAGGCGATGAGGTCCTGGGGTACTGCGCAGCAGATGCGCCCGCCATGGCCTCCGTCACCCCTCCCAGCCACATCTGATGCCTCCTCGGCGAAAGCGTCGACAGGTCTCACGGCCACCGGAGTGTCATCGCACGGTCCGCCGTCGATCAATGACATCGAACGGCAATCCGATGATCCGATCGGCATGCGGCAACGGCGTGGACGCGGTTCAGGCGTGGGGAGCGCGGGCATCCATGGCTGGATGCCATCGGGCCTCGGGGCACCCGGTGCGATGCTTCGCCACCCGTGTCCCTCCTCGGGCAAGCGAGAGAACGGTGGGGACGAAGGCCTGAAGGTTGATGGGGTGGCTGATGGGATTCGAACCCACGACGCCCAGATCCACAGTCTGGTGCTCTAACCGAACTGAGCTACAGCCACCGAGACCCGGACCAAGATGATAGCAACGGCTTCGGCTGGGACCGCCGGGGCTGAACCAGCGCGCGACCGCTACAGTTGGAGCGGATGGCGGAGGCGTCGCTCAACCCCCGCTCGCTGCTCTTCACCCTCTACGGCGACTACGTCCACCCCACCGGCCAGGAGTCGGTGCGGGTGGGAGCCCTGGTGCGACTTGCCGGGGAGCTGGGTGTCTCCGGCAATGCGCTCCGCTCGGCCCTCTCCCGCATGACCCGGGAGGGGTGGCTGGCCGCCGAGCGCAACGGACGCTCGCCACGGTACCGCCTCACCGCTCGGGGCCGGGACCTGATCGAGGAGGGCACGGAACGCATCTATCGCCGCCAGGGATCGGCCTGGGACGGCCGCTGGCTGCTGGTCTCCTACTCCCTCCCCGAACCCCGACGAGGGCAGCGCGACCGCCTCCGGCAGGGCCTGAGCTTCCTGGGCCTGGGCTCGCTCGGTAACGGGCTTTTCGTCACTCCCCGGGACCTGCGTCATCAGGTCCGTGACCTGATCCGCCGCTACGGCCTGGAGCCGGACGTGACCATGCACTACGGGACCCTGGAGTGGCCATCCGATCCCGCCCAGCTGGTGGCCAGGGCCTGGGACCTGCGTGACCTCGAGGCCCGCTACGCCCGCTTCCTGGACCGCCTCCGGGCCGAGGCGCCCGAACTCGATCGGCTGGACGACCGGGAATCCTTCCGGCGCCGCTTCCTGCTCACCCACGAGTTCCGCCGCTTCCCCTTCAGCGACCCCGATCTCCCTGACGCCCTGCTTCCCTCTACCTGGGTCGGGCACGCCGCCCATGCCGCCTTTTTGGAGCACAACCGTCGGCTCAAGCGGCGGGCGGAGCGCTTCTACTGCTCTATTGCAGAAGACGTGACGATCGTGGACAATGGTGACAGAACTTTGGAGGGGTACGACAATGGCTGAAGCCAAAGAGGCCTTCGAGCGGCTGCTCCGCAAGGGGGAGCTGATCGAGTCGGTGGCCGAGATGACCCCGGAGTACCTGCGGGAGCTGAAGCACACCCTGACCGTGTCCGGCGATACCGAGCTGATCTCGGCTCCGGCCTACTACCTGGCCGCCCAGCGAGCGCCCAGCATCAACGCCTTCATGACCGGCATCGCCATCATCCAGGACGAGCTGGCCCACGCCCACATCGCCTACCACATCCTGGAGGAGCTGGGCGAGGACCAAGAGCACCTGATCTTCTCCCGCGACCCCAAGTCCTTCCGTTATCCCTACGCGTTCGACGTCCCCCTGGAGACCTGGACCGAACTCATCGTCGCCAACCTCTTCTACGACCAGGCCGGCTTCTGCCTGCTCGGCGACATCCACGAGCAATGCTCCTACGGTCCCTGGAAGCGGGCCTTGAACAAGGTGATGCTGGAGGAGAACTTCCACCTCCGCAACGGCCGCACCTGGGCGCGGCGCATGGCCCAGGCAGGGGGCGAGACCAAGGCCGAGCTGCAGCGGGCGATCGATTGGATGTTCCCGCTGACGGTGGAATGGTTCGGGCTGCCCGACAGCATCAAGACCCACTCCACCCAGCTCGATTACCGGCTGAAGGGAAAGACCAACGACCAGCTTCGCCAGTGGTGGCTGAGCACGGTCGTCCCCTACTGCGAGGAGATCGGGGTCCGGGTCCCGGCCCACCGCGAGCTGGTGGACGGGACCGAGACCTGGGTCCTCGACTACCCCTTCCCATGCACCTTCGACGCCGAGGCCAAGCGCTGGGACTTCCAGAACCCCTGCACATGGGACGACGTGCTGGCCCGCTGGCGCGCTCGCGGCCCTCGCAACGCCGAGATGGTGGCCACCTTCCAGGAGGAGTTCCACACTTTCAGACGCGTCCATCCGGAAGCGGTGGCATGAGCCCCGACCGCCTCATCGAGGCGCTCCGCGAGGTCCGCGACCCGGAAATGCCGGTCAACATCGTCGACCTGGGCATCGTTTACGGAGTGCGGCGCCAGGGGGTCCGGGTGGAGGTAGACCTCACTTTCACCGCCATGGGCTGCCCTGCCACCGAGTTCATCCTCGAGGACGTCCGCAGCCGCCTGCTCCGGGAGCCGGGGGTGGAGGAGGTGGCGATCAACGTGGTCTGGGACCCGCCCTGGACCGCCGCCCGTCTCACCGCGGAAGGGCGGGAAGCGCTGGAGGCATGGGGGCTGGCAGTGTGAGCCACGGCTTCCTCCGAGTTCATGGCCGTGCCCAGGAGTACGAGGTCTTCGCCCGCAAAGCCCGTGCCGAGCCGCTGCGGATGGTCGGGAGCGTGGTCGCCCCCGATCCCGACCTCGCCGCAGCGTACGCCCGGGCCACCTACGACGAGGAGCGCTGGATCGAGATGGCGATCGTCCCCCGGGACCAGGTCACCACCCTCTGGGCACCGGGTGAGGAGTCGGAGGGGTGAGCCTCGCCACTCTGGTCCTGAGCCTGGCCGACAACAAGCAACTGCTGGGGCTGCGCTATGCCGAGTGGGCCATCCGTGCACCCTCGCTGGAGGCGGACATCGCCGCCGCGGCCATGGGGCTGGACGACCTCGGGCACTCGCGGGTCCTGTACGGCTGCCTGGAGGCCCTGGGCGAGGACCCGCGTGGCCCGAACCGGGAGAGCGACCCGTCCAGCTATCTCTGTCTGCCCTACTTCGGCCGACCCTGGACCTCCTGGTCTCAGTTCGTTGCCGCCAACGCGGTGTTGGACACCGCCTTCAGCGTCATGATCCAGGCCTGCGTGGAGGGCTCGGTCGACGTCCTGCGCACCCGTCTGCGCAAGATGCTCAACGAGGAGCGCTTCCACTTCCTCCACGGTCGCAGCTGGCTGCGGACCGGGATCGAGCCGGGCCCGCTGGAGGACGCTTGGACCCAGGCGATCGAGTGGTTCGGGCCGCCCCAAGGAGAAGTCGAACGTCTGCATCGCGAAGGTGCGCTCGCCATGGGACCGGCGGAGTTGCTGGCTCAGCTGGAAGAGCGGTTGGAGACCACTGCCCCGGTCGGCCCCGTCGACTGGTCGGGGTGGGACGAGGTCCAGCGCAGCACCCGACCGATGGTCATCGACGACCGGACCTTCGCCATGCTGCGCGGGCTGGAGGAGCGCCGTTACCATCCGGCCGGGACCTGACCCACGGCGCCGGCCGGCCCGCTGTCCCAGCTGCGGTGCCCGAGATGCGGAGGTGATCTCCCTCTTCGGGACCCAGGCCATGACCCTGCAGTACCGTTGCCGGCGCTGCGGCAACGTCTTCGAGGCCGTGAAGTACGACCAGGAGGACCAGGGTCGATGACGGCTCTCGACGTGATGGGTGAGTGGGCGGCAGCCAACCCGGCTTCCCACCAGCTGCACCAGCGGGCGGCACGGGTGCTGCCCGGAGGCATCACCCACGCTTCCCGCCGGGCAGACCCCTTCCCGGTCGCGGTGGCCCGGGCCCAGGGCAGCCACAAGACCGACCTCGACGGGCACGACTTGATCGACTACGTCATGGGCCACGGGGCTTTGCTGCTCGGCCACTCCCACCCGGGGGTTGTGG
The DNA here is from genome assembly GCA_902812395.1 of bacterium. Classification (GTDB taxonomy): domain Bacteria; phylum Chloroflexota; class Dormibacteria; order Dormibacterales; family Dormibacteraceae; genus CADDZO01. The sequence goes on from CADDZO010000042.1 coordinate 12,002, forward strand.
AAGCGGTGCGCGCCGTCGCCGGCCGCTATCAGCACCCCGGCGCCTGCCAGGAACTGGAGGTTGAGTGGGCGGAGCGGGTCTGCCGGCTGGTGCCTTCGGCACAGCGAGTCCGCTTCACCAGCAGCGGTACCGAGGCCACCATGCTCGCCCTCCAGGTGGCGCGCGCCTTCACCGGGCGGCCCCGGGTGATCCGGTTCCACGGCCACTTCCACGGCTGGCATGACGCCGCCAAGGTCCCGGACCGGGTGGCGATCCCGACCGCGCTGGCCGAATCGGTCACGGTACTGCCGCCTGACCCCGAGGCGGTAGCGACCGAACTGGCAGCAGGCGAGGTCGCCGCGGTCCTGCTGGAGCCGACCGGTGCCAGCTTCGGCGCGCTGCCACTGGACCATGGCTTTTTGGCCACGCTCCGAGACCTGACCGCCGCCGCGGGCGCGCTCCTGATCTTCGACGAGGTGGTCAGCGGCTTCCGCTGGGCGCCCGGCGGCGTCCAGCAGCTGGCCGGCGTCACCCCGGATCTGACCGCCCTGGCCAAGGTGCTGGCCGGAGGGATGCCCGGTGGCGCTCTGGCTGGCCGGGCAGACGTTATGGAGGTGCTGGACGTCGGGGAGGCGGGGCCCAAAGTCCACCATCCGGGCACACACAACGCCCACCCGGTCTCAGCTGCAGCCGGCATCGCCACCCTTGATCTGGTCGCGGATGGAGCCGCCCAGTCACGGGCCGACGAGCTGGCCGCCTGGCTTCGTGAGCAACTGGACGCGGCCTTCGAGCGATCCGGGACCGTGGGCTTCGCCTACGGTGAGAGCTCGGTCTTCCGGGTGGTCCTGCGACAGCCACGGCCGGCCGGTTCCCCGACTGACTGGTGGCGAGACCCGGCCGCCCCTATGCTTCGAAGCCCATCGCCGGAGCTCCTGGGCCCGCTCCAGGCCGGCATGCTCCTGCACGGTGTCCATCTCTTTCAAGGCCGGGGCCTGGTCAGCAGCGTGCACACCGAAGCGGACGTCGAGCGAACCGCGCAGGCGTTCGAACTCACCCTCCGTCGGCTCAAGCGTGAGGGCATTCTCGCCTGAGGGTGTTCTGGTGCCCCGGGTCCCGACTCCGTACAGCAGGTGGCGAGTCGGCGGGGAGGACCAGAATGCGCCCCCCAACCACCCCAGAGGCTGGCCGGATCAGGCCGGTCCACCCTGCTGGGATTCGCCTTGGATGAGATCCGCTCCGGCCCACCGCTTCTCCGGCCGCGTGCAGCAGCGTAGGTCCCGGAAGGGGACCCCAGGCTGCCATCCGGTGGCTGCCCACCAGATGGGGCGCCGGCCCGGCTCGGCCCAAGCTCACTCCTCAGGTCGACGGTAGCGATTTCTGGCCTCTCGGTACCCGGGCAACCCGCGTACCCGCTCCGCGTGGGCCGCCAGCAGGCTGCGGGTGCGGCGGACGAAATCTGCCAGCAGTTGGAGCTGGTCGGCCGAATAGCTGCGGTGGAACTCCAGGCTGGCCTCGACCAACGGCCGGAACACCTCCTGCTGGCGGGCAGCGGCAGGGCCCAGCTTGACCACGACCAGCCGCCGGTCCCTCGGATCGTCCCGGCGGCAGACGTACCCTTCCCGCTCCAGTCGGTCCAGGGCTGCGGTCGTGGCCCCGCGGCTGAGGCCCGCTTCCCGAGCAAGACGGCTGGCCGGGATCGGGCCCAGCCGCTCCAGGATCTCCAGACAGTGGACGTCGGTGATGCCGACCCCGAGTGCGCCGGCCACCGCATGCTCCATCCGGGTGATCTCGGTTCCGAGCAGGCGGAGCTGGCGGAGCAGGATCCAGGCCAGGGAATCTCTATCTGCCAGATCGTTCAACAATCGAATCACTTCGACTATACTCGCGGTTATGGTTGCGACATCCGAGACGGCCAGCGCGGCACGGCAGCCGCCGCGGTTGCTCCGTGCCCTGGCCTCGCTGATGTTGCTGCTCCTGGTCGCCCAGTTCCTGTTTGGGATGGCGGTCAATCTGTTCGTCACCATTCCCACGCACCATCCCGGAGCGGAACCGCCCGAGTACTTCGGCGGCGTGGTCCAGAGCGTGAGCTGGGCGATCCTGCACAGCCGCTTGCTCTGGCTGGTCGTTCACGCTTCCACCGGCCTGGTCCTGGTCGCCCTCTCCATCGTCTTCCTGGTCGCCGCCATCGTCTCCCGCCGGGGACGCTGGATCCTGGCCGGAACGCTCGGCTTCATTGGAGTGACCGGCGCCGGCTTCAACGGAGGGAGCTTTCTCAACTACCACGAGGACTTCAGCTCGATGCTGATGGCCGGCGGCTTCGCGGTGGCGGTGATCGGCTACCTCATCGGCGCCCTGGTGGTGGACCGATAGGGGACGGACAGCCAAGCAAGGGAGGACACTGGCGAGACCGGGGCCCTGGGCCGCAAGGGGGAGCGGCTCGGCCGGAAGGACGCTTCTCCCAGCCGAGGGGCTAACACCGTCCTGTTGCCGAGTACGTTGAGGCGGCGCAACTCAGGGACTCCTGGTGATGGACCCGTCCGAGGTGATGACGATCATGCCTGGAGGCATGACAGAGATCCTGAGCCTCAGCACCTGTCTCCATGGGGCGCGGCCCAGCGAGCGGCAGCCGTCGCTGGCACGTTTCGCGTCGCGATCCCTCACTTGTTCCCCAGCCGGCGGGCGGCTCCTGGCACGGCCCTGGAGGAGATCGGCCATCCTGCCTCGGGACCGGTCCCCTACCATCGTGCCAATCCGCACAGGAGGAGCCATGAGCGTTCTCGCCCGCTTGCTCGCCGCCCTTGAGGGGGGCGAGGTCGAGATCGTCGACCTGACCGCACCCCTCTCCGAGCGCACCCCGATCATCCAGCTCCCGCCTCCTTTCGCCAACACCCGAGGCTTCGAGCTCCAGGAGATCAGCCGGTACGATGCCCGCGGCCCAGCCTGGTACTGGAACAACTTCTCGGCCGGCGAGCACGTCGGCACCCACTTCGACGCTCCGGTCCACTGGATCACGGGGAAGGACGGTCTGGACGTGTCCCAGGTTCCCCCCGCCCAGCTGATTGCGCCGGCGGTGGTCATCGACCGCAGCCGGGAGTGCGCGGCCGATCCCGACTACCTACTCGAGATCGACGAGGTCAGGGCCTGGGAATCCGAGCATGGTTCGCTCCCGGCCGGCGGCTGGTTGCTCTACCGCACCGGCTGGGACAGCCGGGCCTCCAATCAGGAGGCCTTCCTCAACGCCGACGAGCGGGGTCCCCACACCCCCGGCGTGTCGGTGGACTGCGCCCGCTGGCTGGCCGAGGAGACCCCGATCCTCGGCATCGGCGTGGAGACGGTGGGCACCGACGCCGGTGCCGCCCACTCCTTCGACCCGCCCTTCCCCTGCCACGCCTTCATGCTCGGGGCGGGCAAGTATGGGCTGACCCAGCTGGCCAACCTGGCCAAGCTCCCTCCCACCGGTGTGGTCCTGCTGGTGGCGCCACTCCCGATCGTGCACGGCTCGGGCAGCCCGGCCCGGGTGCTGGCGCTGGCCCCGCGCTGAGGCCATGGTCGTCGCCGATGCGGTGGGCCGGGCCCTGGCCGGCCATGGTGTCCGCAGGGCCTTCGGCCTGATCGGGAGCGGCAACTTCGCCGTCACCAACGCGCTGGTCGCCTCCGGGGCCGATTTCGTTGCGGCTCGGCACGAGGGGGCCGCGATCACCATGGCCGATGCCTACGCGCGGGTCACGGGAGAGGTCGCGGTCTGCACCGTGCACCAGGGACCGGGGCTCACCAATGCGATGACCGGCCTCACCGAAGCGGCCAAGGCGCGCACGCCGCTGCTGGTCCTGGCCGGCGATACCGCCACCGCCGCCTTCCGGTCGAACTTCCGGATCGACCAGGCATCGATGGTGGCTGCGGTCGGGGCCATCCCCGAGCGGCTCTACGGACCCGACACCGCAGTGGCGGATGCGCTCCGAGCCCAGCGCCGAGCGCGTCTGGAGCGGCAGCCCGTGGTCCTGATGATGCCCCTCGACGTCCAGGCGGCCGAGGCCACCGCCGGGCGGGGTGCGGTGCTGGCTGGAGCCGGCCCCCTGCTGGAGCGACTCGGCCAGCGTGTGGGGGCGCTGCTCGCCACCTCCGCCCAGGCCAACGGACTCTTCGCTCGCAATCCCTGGGCGCTGGGCATCGCCGGCGGGTTCGCTTCGCCCGTGGCAACCCGGCTGATCCAGGACGCGGACCTGGTTCTGGCGGTGGGGGTGGCGCTGAACATGTGGACCACCCGCCACGGCCGCCTGATCGGTCCGCAAACCAGGGTGATCCAGGTGGACTCCGACGCCGCCGCCATCGGGCTGCACCACCGGGTTGATCTGGCCGTGGTGGGCGATGCGGCCCAGGCGGTCGAGGGCCTGCTGGAGGAGCTGGGCCCGGGGCGAGCCGCGGGCTGGCGCATCCCGGAGGTGAGGACGGCGATCGCGACCGGCAGCTGGCGCTCGGTTGCGTTCGCCGACGCCAGTGGCGGCGGCCACATCGACCCGCGGACGTTGTCCATCACGCTCGACCGGCTGGTCCCGGAGCAGCGCACTGTGGCGGTCGACTCCGGCCACTTCATGGGCTACCCGGCCATGTACTGGCGGGTGCCCGACCCCCAGAGCTTCGTCTTTACCCAGGCCTTTCAGGCGGTGGGGCTCGGCCTGGCCAGCGCCATCGGCGCGGCGGTGGCCCGACCCGACCGTCTGACGGTGGCGGCTCTGGGCGACGGCGGCCTGCTGATGGCAGCCTCGGAGCTGGAAACGGTCGCCCGGCTGGGCCTCCGCATGCTGCTGGTCGTCTATGACGACCAGGCCTACGGCGCCGAGGTTCACCACTTCGGGCCTCACGGCCACCCGCTCGACTTGGTCCGCTTTCCCGAGACCGATCTCGCTGCCCTGGCCCGGGGCGCCGGGCTGCGGGGCGAGACCGTGCGCATGGCTTCCGACCTGGAGCGGCTGTCCGGCCGCCTCGATGCGGAGCACCAACCTGCCCTTCTCCTGGACTGCAAGGTGGTGCCCACCGTGGTCGCCGAGTGGCTGGAGGAGGCCTTTCGAGGCCACTGACCCGGCCGGGCCCGCAGGCGCGCGCCACCTCGTCGACGTGCCGAATCGCTGATGGACTCCTATGCTGGGGCGTAGCCCGGTTAGGCCGGCGAGAAAGAAGGCGAGGAGGTGCACATGGGCAATCCGCTGGAGGCGACATGCTGGCGCCCGTGGCGGGGGGCAGTGCGTACAGGGGCGATGTCGCGGTGGCGCTGGTGCTGGCGCCTGCGGGACCGGCACCAGCCCCACCTCCAGCGCCGGGCAGAAGGTGAAGGGGGGAACCGCCACCTACGCCGAGCAGGCCGCCACTCCGCCCAACGACATCTTCCCGATGGCGGCCCTGGCGTACTTCAGCGTCAGCAACATTTCCCAGTTCTCCGAGCTGATGTATCGACTTCTCTACTGGTTTGGCCAGCATGGGATGGTAACGCTCAACCGGTCGCTATCACTCGCGGATCCGCCGGTCTACTCGAAGGGCGGCCAGCCGGTCACCATCAAGCTCAAGAACTACCAATGGTCAGATGGGACCCCGGTGACCAGCCGCGATGTCGAGTTCTGGATGAACGTCCTCAAGGCGGCGGTCAAGGCCAACCCGACCAACTGTGGCGGGTACTCGCCAGGCGACTTCCCTGACAACGTGGCCAGTGCCTCCTACCCGGACTCCAGGACCATTGTCTTCCACTTGACCAAGCCCTACAGCTCGTACTTCTACACCTACAACGAGCTGATCCAGATCACGCCCATCCCCCAGCACGTCTGGGACAAGACCTCGGACGGCCAGGAGGTGGGCGACTACGACCTGAACCCGTCCGGAGCGCTTGCGGTGTACAACTACCTGAACAATGCGGGCGCCCAGGTGGGTACCTTTGCCACCAATCCACTCTGGCGGGTGGCTGACGGTCCCTGGAAGTTGAAGTCGTTCACCACCGATGGCGACGCAGTCTTCGTCCCGAACCCCAACTACTCGGGCCCGGTCAAGCCCAAGCCTCCGGTCGTTCGAGGGAAAGCCGTTCACGACCAACGCCGCCGAGTTTGACGTCCTCCGCTCGCCCGGCCTGACCTACGGCTACATCACCCCTGACACCCTCTCCCATCGCTCCTACCTGGCTCGCAGGGCTATCGATACGGGCCCTGGACTGGCGGATCACGTACTTTCCTGAGAACTACACCAACCCGATCTCCGGGCTCATCTTCAAGCAGCTCTACATCCGGCAGGCGATGCAGTCGCTGGTCGATCAGCCGGCCTGGATCAGCGGCATCTGGAGGAACACTGCCTTCCCCGACTACGGCCCGGTACCGATCCGCCCTGCCAACCAGTTCGCAGACCGCACCGAGCAGCCAAACCCCTATCCCTATGATCCAAAGCACGGGATCTCGTTGCTAGAGTCACAAGGTTGGCACGTGGTACCAGCACCTGCGTCAAGCCGGGGAACGGTTCGGGAGACTGCGGTGCCGGAATTCCTCAAGGTGCCAAACTCGAGTTCAGCCTCCAATACGTCTCCGGCAACAGCCAGTACACCGAAGAGATGGAGGCGCTCAAGTCAAACTTCTCCGCCGCTGGGATCGTGATCAACCTGAGCCAGGCGCCATTCAACACAGTGGTGGCCAACGCTCACCCCTGCTCCAGCACCAGCCCCTGCAACCCGATGTGGGACATGGAGTACTGGGGCTCCGGCTGGATCTTCGCCCCCGACTACGACCCGACCGGCGACGAGATCTTCTCCACCGACGCCGGCTCCAATAGCGGCGGCTTCAGTGATCCCAGGATGGACCAGCTGATCGATCAGACCGAGGTCTCCAGCTCGTTGAACGCCATGTACGCCTACGAGGACTATGGGGCCAGGGTCCTGCCCGTCGTCTGGCTACCGGTGTCATATGCCCAGCTGTCGGAGATCAAGTCCAACCTGAGGCGGCGCTGCCTCAGGATCCGTTGCTGCAGCTCAACCCGGAGAACTGGTACTTGACCAAGTAGGTCTGGATGAAGGGAGGGAACACCCCTCCCTTCCCTCCACCGGCCTGGAGCCGGAGCCAATCGGACCGTACCACCGCTCAAGTGACGGCGGCTTCTGCCAGAGTGGACACGTGGAACCACTCCAGGTCCTGGTGGAGGAATCGGCTGGCGATCCCCTGGGGATGCCGCCGCAGCTGGCCCAACTCTACGGCACCGACCTCCGGGTGCGCTCGGACCTGCTGTACGCGAACATGATCTGCTCGCTCGATGGTGTGGTCGCCTTGGCCGGGCCAATGGAGGTGCTCCGCGGCCACTGCAGCAGCGACCGCCTGGTCATGGGACTGCTTCGGGCCGCAGCCGAGGCGGTGGTGATCGGGGCCGGCACCCTGCGGGCCTCGGGTCGGCACCGCTGGACCGCCGAGTTCATCGATCCCGAGCGCAAGCAGCTCTACGCCGGCTGGGCCCGCCACCCAGTACTCGCGGTGGTCAGCGCCAGTGGCGAGCTGGACCCCTCCCTGCCTGCCTTCCAGGAACGCGCCCTGGTCCTGACCACCCAGGCCGGCGCCGCGCGGCTGGGCAGCCGCCTGCCGGAGGGCTGCCGGGTGATCGCGCTCGGCTCCGACCGGCCCACCGCCCGGCAGCTGCTGAGGGCGCTGCGGGCCGAAGGCCACCAGCGCATCCTCGCCGAAGGCGGTCCCACCCTGCTGGGCCACTTCCTGGCCGAGGAGCTGCTGGAAGAGCTCTTCCTCACCATCTCTCCCAGCATCGCCGGGCGACGACGGGGAGACGGGCGGCTTGGGCTGGTCGAGGGAGCACACCTCCTTCCCGGTCAGGGGCGCTGGGGCAGGCTGTGGAGCCTCCGCCGCCAGGGCTCATGTCTCTACGCGCGGTACGCATTCGACGCGCCCAGCGGGCAGCCGGGGCCCTCGCGTATCGACCGGAGCAGCACGGCCTCGCAAGCCGGGGGCCACCGCCCAGCACTCGCTCTCGCGTCCACGAGCGCGGCCCTCGAGCGGCCGGCGCCGGGCTCTCGAACCCCGCCCACTCCTGGCGGAGCCTCAGGATCGTTCCCCGACAGCCACCGTCTTTCCCGCCAGCGCCCGAGAGATCGGCTCGAAGTTCCCGCTCGCCATTCCCTCGAGCCAGGGGGGGACAGGGGCGTCGGGTCCCATCGACTGCGACAGGCACGGGCCGGTCCAGGGATGGTCACGCAGGCATGGGAGCACTGGCGCGCTTCCTCGATCCTCTGAACCTCCCCACGGCGAAAGCCGGGGGGTTCTGAGGGAACCACCGCCGCCTCTCCTCGGCTCTCGCCACACGCTTGCGCATGCACTCCAACATCCGGGGCCTCGGCTTGGACTGTCCCCTCTTCTGCGGGCGACCCGCTCTTCCTCCGGGGCGCGGCCCCGAAGGAGGAAGGGCGAAACGCCCTTCCACTCGCAGGTTGGGTAGCTTGGCTCCACGCCGCCCGCAGAGCGGTTCCGCACCTTGGCCAGCGCTCACGCGCCAAGCCCGCGTGGAGCAACCCATTTTCAACAGGCGGCCTATCCCCAGCGCTGCAGTGCGGGCTTGGGCCGCCGAGATTTCTGGTTAGCAGTCGGCGCCGCACCGGCGCGACCGCGGAGAGCCGACCGAACGGAAGGTGTCAGCGGATGGTCCGGTCCTGGATCTCCCAGGCGTGGTCGAGCGCGTGCCATGCGATCCGACGAGCTTGCGCGCGTAGGCGGCCTCCGCCCCGAGCACGTGGGCGACGATCGCCTCCCGATCCCCGCCCGCCGCCTCTTGGCCGTTGCAGGTCAGTGAGCATTAGCCAGCCGACCCGCAGCCACCGGTTGCCCGGTGGCGGTCCCGGTCTTACCCGCTTGCGCGGTGCCGGGTTCCTGCTTGGGGTCCCCACGAAGCCTGCTTCGTGGGGTCCCCTCCTGCTTCATCGCCGTGTGCCCAGCACG
>CADDZO010000043.1 GCA_902812395.1 bacterium
GTGGCCTGGTGCACGGCATCGAGACGGGAGTTGGCGATCCGGGCATGGAGTCGAGCAAGGCGCTTGGCGCTCTTTCTTCGGTTGGCTGAGCCGGTCTTTTTGCGGGAATGGGCGCGCGCGGCTCGGCAGAGGCGCCCCAGCGCAGCCCGAAGCGGCTTGGGACCAGGGAACCGGATCACCTTGCCTTGGTGGTCCACCGCCGTGATCAGGGAAGCGATCCCGAGATCGATGCCCACCGCCGTCCGGGGCCACTGATGATGATCCGGGACCTCACGCTCCACCTCCACGGTGAAGGACACGAACCACCGCTGGGCGGTCCGCGACACGGTGGCAGAGAGGATCCTGGCCTTTCCCTCCGCGATCTTGCCCGCCAACGCCTCGGTGGACTCGTGGGTGCGGATGGTCCCCAGCCGGGGCAGCGTGACCGTCGAGCCCGAGCAGCGCATCACCTCGGTGCTGAAGCGACAGGAGTCCCGGCACCGGCCCTTCTTCTTGGACCGGGGGAAGCCCAGCCGGCGTCCCTTCCGCAGCCCCTTCTTGGACTTCGAGAAGTCCCCCAGCGCCCGGTCCAGGTTCCTGAAGGCCTCCTGGTAGACGCACTTGGAGTTCTCACTCCACCAGGCCAGATCGGGCTTGGTCTTCTTCTCCGCGTTCCACAGCCGATGGAGATCCTCGGCTGAGTACCACTTCTTCTCGGCTTCGTATCGCTCCTTGACCCGGGTCAAGGCCCAGTTCCAGGCGAATCGAGCGGCTCCGGCATGGGAGCGGAGCCTCCGCTCTTGGGCCGGGGTGGGATCGAGCGCGTACCGGTAGGCCTGGGGCACCCCACGAAGCGGACTTCGTGGGGACTCGGCCTGGTGCAGCTTCACGGGTCCTCCCTGGTGGCCGCTGCGATGGCCTTGGCCGCTCGGTTGGCAGCCGCTCGCCGTCCGGAGAGGCGAGCGCAGAGGCTGGTTGGGATCTCGGTCACGTCCCGGACCAGATCGTCATCCACCTCCGATGGATCCACAACCAGCAACCGGCGGCCCTGTGCCGCCAGCACAGCCTCGACCTTCTCCGCGCCCAAGCGGGCGAACCGGTCGCGGTGCTCCACTCCGATCGTGGTCGCCGAATGTCGCGCAGGAGGGCCAGGAACTTGCGGCGCTTGCCGTTCAGTGCGGAGCCGACTTCCGTCACCACGCGGCCCACTGCCCAGCTCTGGGCTGCCGCCCATGCCGTCACCCGGGCAACCTGCCGGTCCAGGTCGGACCTCTGGTCAGCGGACGACACGCGGGCATACACGGCCGTGATCCCCGGAACGGGACTGACCGGTGGCTGGTCCACCAGGATCAGCCGGCCGGCGCGGTGCGCGGGAACGGGGAGGTTGCCTTCCCGGAACCAGCGGTAGGCAGTCATGGGATGAACGCCTTGTTGCCGCGCTCAGTCTTTCAAGGTCACCCCTACATACTATCATAGATTCAAACGCCAACAGTTACCGACCCTCCTCAATGGTCACCGTAACAGCCGTGGCCGCTCGATGAGCGGCTGCTCGGCGCCCGTCGAGGTCAGCACAAAGGCTCGTTAGGACCTCGGTCACATCCGCCTCAGGCAAGTTGCCAGATGGAGGCGATGCCTTGGCCCACCCCGATGCACATCGTCGCCAGCCCGAACTCCACCTGCCGCCGCTGCATCTCGTGGACCAGCGTTCCCACCAGGCGAGCCCCACTGCAGCCCAAGGGGTGACCGAGAGCGATCGCTCCGCCATTGACGTTGACCTTCTCCTCATCGAGCCCGAGCAGCCGGACGCAGGCCACCGCCTGGGCGGCGAAGGCTTCGTTGAGCTCGACCAGGCCAATCCGATCCAGCTCCAAGCCGGCCGCCTCCAGCGCCTTGTGGGTGGCCGGCACCGGCCCGATGCCCATGTAGTCCGGATGCACCCCGGCGGCTGCCGCAGCCACGAAGCGGGCGAGCGGCTGCAGCCCTCGGGCACGGGCCGCCTCGGCACTCATCAGGACCAGGGCGGCTGCGCCATCGTTGAGCGGCGAGGAGTTGCCGGCGGTGACGGTCCCATCCTTCTGGAAAGCGGGCCGCAGCCTAGCCAACGCCTCCAGGGAGGTCTCCGGCCGTGGGCCCTCGTCGGAGGTCAGCACCGCCGTCTCATCTCGGCCCCGCGGCACCTCCACCGGCACGATCTCGACCTCGAACCGGCCCGAACGCTGGGCGGCGACCGCCCGCCGATGGCTGCGCAGGGCAAACTCGTCCTGGGACTCGCGGTCGATCTCGTACTTGGCCGCCACCCGCTCCGCGGTCTCCCCCATCTGCAGGGTCCCGTAGAGCTCGGCCATGCGCGGGTTGACCAGCCGCCAGCCGAGGGCGGTGTCGTATAGGGTCTGCGGGCCCCGGGCGAAAGGGCTGGCGGGCTTGGCCATCACGTAGGGAGCGCGGGTCATGCTCTCGACCCCGCCCGCGACCACCACCTCGGCGGCCCCGACCTGGATCTGGCGAGCGGCGGTGATCGCGGCCTGCATCCCCGAGCCGCAGAGGCGGTTCACGGTCTGGCCCGGCACCTCGACTGGGAGCCCGGCCAGGAGGAGGGCCATGCGGGCCACGTTGCGATTGTCCTCGCCTGCCTGGTTGGCACAGCCGAGGACGACGTCGTCGATCTCTTCCGGCTTCACCCGGGCGCGCTCCACCGCCGCTCGGATGACGATGGCGGCCAGATCGTCGGGGCGTACGTCCTTGAGCTGGCCGCCGTACCGGCCCATCGGGGTACGGGCGGTGGCCACCACCACCGCCTCGCGGAGCTCGGCCACCTCGCTACCTCCCCCGGAAACGCGGCGCCCGCTTCTCCAGGAAAGCGCGGGCCCCTTCGGCGAAATCTTCCCGCTCCAGCTGCACCCCCTGGAGCTGGAACTCGAAGTCGACCGCCTCCTCGAAGGTGGAGCCGAGCGCGAAGTTGACCGACCGCTTGATCGCACCCAGGGCCAACGACGGGCCCGCGGCCAGCCGCTCCGCCAGCTCCCTCACGGTCGCCTCCAGCTCGCCGGCCGCGACCACCCGGTTGACGACCCCCCAGCGCTCGGCCTCCTCGGCACCCAGTGGACGCCCGGTGTAGAAGAGCTCGAGCGCCCGGCCAGTGCCGACCAGGCGCGGCAGCAGCCAGGTGGCCCCGCCGTCCACGGTGAGCCCGATGTTGACGAAGGCCTCGATGAAGCTCGCCTCGGGAACCGCATAGCGGAGATCGCAGGCCAGAGCCAATGAGACGCCGATGCCCGCCGCCACCCCGTTGACGGCAGCGATGGTGGGCTTGGGCATGGTACGGAGGCGTCCCAGGACCCCTTCCAGGTCGGCACGGACGTCGGCCACAGCCGTTCCGGCGCGCAGCTCGCCGACGTCGGCACCGGCGCAGAAAGCACGGCCGCTGCCGGTCAGCACCACCACCCGGACCTCGGGATCGCGCTCGGCGTCCCTGGTCGCCGCCGCCAGCGCCCGACGCAAGGCGGTGTCGATCGCGTTCATCTTGTCGGGCCGGGCGAGCCTGATCCAGGCCACCCCGCCCTGCCGCTGGTAGTCGAGCACCCGGGCCTCAGCCACCGATTCCGCCATGTCGCCTACCGTCCCTTGAACTCCGGCCTCCGCTTCTCCAAGAAGGCGCGCATGCCTTCCTTCTGATCTTCGCTCGCGAAGAGGAAGTAGAAGCTCTTGCGCTCGTGGGCCAACCCCTCCGAGAGCGAGGTCTCGAGCGAGCGGTTGATCGACTCCTTGGCCAGTCGGGCGGCGAGCGGTGCCTTGGCCGCCAGCTGGGCGGCGATCTCCATCGCCACCCGGACCGTCACCTCGGCCGGCACCACGCGATTGACCAGACCCAGCTGATACGCGCGCTGGGCGCTGATGTGGGTGCCCAGCAGCATCACCTCCATGGCCACGTACTTGCCCACCGTCCGGGGCCAGCGTTGAGTTCCCCCGGCGCCGGGGATGATGCCGAGGTTGATCTCGGGCTGGCCGAAGCGGGCCGAATCTCCGGCCACGATCAGGTCGCACATCAGGGCCAGCTCGCAGCCGCCGCCCAGCGCGTAGCCGTTGACCGCCGCCACCAGCGGCTTGGCGAACGCGGTCACCGCCGCCCAGCGCCCGGTCTGGTCGCGGAGCAGCTGCTCCACCGCCCCTCGCTCGGCCATGTCCTGGATGTCGGCGCCGGCGGCGAAGACCCGATCGCCACCGGTCAGCACCGCCGCCCCCACCGCCGGGTCGGCATCGAGGCTGCGGAGTGCATCCGAGAGCTCGGCTACCAGAGCCGGGCTGAGCGCGTTCAGGACCTGGGGCCGGTTGAGCGTCACCCGGCCCACGGCCCCCTCCCGCTCGACCAGGACGTGCTGGTAATCGCTCATCCTCACCCCCTGCCCGTCACGGCCGGGCCGTCGATGGTACCGATCCTCACAGCCGGTATGATCGGTCAGGTGGCGCAGAGACTGCGGGATAGCTACGGGCGCGTCGCCGACGACCTGCGCATCTCGGTCACCGACCGTTGCAACTTCCGCTGCATCTATTGCATGCCCGCCGAGGGCCTGCGCTGGCTGGGGCGGGAGGAGATCCTGCGCTTCGAGGAGATCCACCGGCTGGCCCGCATCTTCGTGGAGCGGTACGGTGTCCGCACCATCCGCCTGACCGGGGGCGAGCCCCTGGTTCGGGTCCGGATCGAGGAGCTGGTGGCGATGATCTCTGCCCTGGATCCCGATCTGGACCTGACCATGACCACCAACGGGGTGCTGCTCCGCCAGAAGGCGCGGCTGCTCAAGGAGGCGGGCCTGAAGCGCATCAACGTCTCTCTCGACACCCTGCACCTGGACCGCTTCCGGGACATCGCCCGCCGGGACGCCTTTGGTCGGACCATGGACGGGATCGAGGCCGCCCGCGAGGCCGGGCTCTGGCCGATCAAGCTCAACGTGGTGGTGATGCGGGGGGTCAACGACGACGAGGTGGTCGACTTCGCCCGGCTCGCCCGGGAGCGCGGCTTCGAGGTCCGATTCATCGAGTTCATGCCCCTGGACGGTGATCAGATCTGGTCCAACGACCTGGTCGTCCCCAGCCGCCGCATCCAGGAGCAGATCGAGGACCTCTTCCCCCTTGAACCCATCCCCTCGGAGCGGCCGGGGCCCTCGGTCAACTACCGGTTCCGCGACGGGGCTGCGGGCGGGGTCGGGTTCATCTCATCGGTCTCCCAGGCCTTCTGCTCAACCTGCAATCGGATCCGGTTGACCGCCGAGGGTGGGCTCCGCACCTGCCTCTTCTCGCTCCGAGAGACGCCGTTGCGGGACCTGCTCCGGAGCGGCGCCTCCGATGACAGCATCGCCCGCGTGATCGAGTCCGCGGTCTGGCTCAAGGAAGAGGGCCACCTGATCAACCGGGAGGGCTTCGTCCGGCCGGCCAAGAGCATGTCTCAGATCGGCGGTTGAAGATCCGCGTCTCACCCACCTGAAGCACGGGCCCAGCCGATGTCTCACCTCGCCGACGCAAGACCAATTCCCAGCCGGCGATGGTGCATGGAGCAGAGCTTCTCCGCCCCGGCGCTCTGGTAGGCTCTCGACCGAGGGATTTGCGAATGCCGCCGCCAGCGGCTCCCGAGCCTCAGGCTGATATGGCTAGGGTGGCCGGGGCACTGGACAGGGCGGCACGGTCGCTTTACTCTTTGGGCAGATCTCTCGGTATCCCAATCACGTCGAGGAGAGAGAAAGGACATGAGCACAGTCGCGGCTCGTCAACCGGCCTTCGAGGCCGCGGATCGGCGTCTGCGCAAGGCGATGGGCTTCCAGCACCTCCTCTTCCTGTCACTTGGCGGGATCATCGGTTCCGGGTGGTTGCTGGCAGGCATCAAGTCAGCCGCCTTCGCCGGCCCGGGGGCCATCATCTCCTGGCTTGTGGGCGGGGCCTTCGTGCTGCTCATCGCCCTGAGCTACGCTGAGGTCAGTGGCATGCTGCCGCGCTCTGGCGGGATCGTGCGCTACCCCGCCCTGACCCACGGTGCCTACACCGGCTTCATCATGGCTTGGGCCTACTTCCTCTCGGCAGTGGCGGTCCCACCGATTGAGGCCGAGGCAGTGGTCACCTACATCGGAGGGCGCTGGCCTCAGACCCACCTGACCTCGGTGGTGGGCGGGGTGCCGGTGCTGTCATGGCCGAACGGCATCCTCATGGGCCTCGTCCTGATGGCGATCTTCTTCTGCCTCAACTGGTTCGGGATCCGCTTTCTGTCGGAGTGGAACCGCTGGTTCACCTGGTGGAAGATCGTCATCCCCTGCTTCACGTTCATCTTTCTGTTCTTCGCCTTCGACGGTCGCAACTTCGGTTCCTACGGTGGCTTCACGCCGCTGGGCGTGTCTCCCGTGTTCCAGGCCCTCCCGGCCACCGGCATCGTCTTCGCCTACCTCGGGTTCCGGCAGGCCCTTGAGTACGGTGGCGAGGCCAAGAACCCGCAACGGGACGTACCCATGGCCACCATCCTCTCGGTGGTCATCGCTGCCGCCATCTACACGCTGCTGCAGGTGGCCTTTATCGGTGCCCTCAAGTGGGGTCCGGCCGGGGTGGCACCAGGCGCCTGGGGCAAGCTGACCGGAGGCCACTGGGGTGGCACCCCGCTCTACAGCGCGCTTACGGCAAGCGGAATTGGGGCCCTGGGGGCCTTCGCCACTCTGCTCCTGATCGATGCCGCGGTCTCCCCAAGCGGCACCGGCTGGATCTACATGGGCACCTCGGCCCGCAGCCTGTACGGCATGAGCATCCACCGCTGGCTGCCGAACCCGCTCCAGTGGGTCAACCAGTTCCGCATCCCCTGGATCCCGGTGCTGGCATCGGCGGTGGCGGGCTCGTTGCTCTTCATCCCGCTGCCCAGCTGGTTCACGATGGTCGGCTTCATCACGTCGACCACGGTGCTCACCTACATCATGGGACCTGTCGGGCTGCCGGTCCTCCGCCGCTTCGCCTCCAACCTGAACCGGCCCTTCCGGCTTCCCTACTGGTTCGTCCTCTCCCCAGCCGGCTTCTTGGCCGCCCTCATGATCGTCTACTGGTCAGGCTTCACGACCTTGATCTGGGTCTTTGCCGCGGTCTTCCTGGGGCTGGGCCTGTTCTCCTGGTACTACGCCGCCGACCGGGGCTGGGTGCAGCCCATTACCGGCCTGGTCATGGGCGTGGTCTTCGTGATCATCTTCGTCGGCATCAACCACTTCGGCGGCTGGGTGCTCACCACCCAGACCACGACGCCGGTCAAGGGCTCCTGGCCGTGGCCCCTGTACTACGTCGCCTTTGCTGCCGCAGTGATCGCCTTCAGCGCGGTGCTGTGGGCGCTGAGCAACGCCGAGGGGAAGAACCACATCCAGCGCTCGGCCTGGGTCATCGTCATGCTCCTGGCCACGTTGGCGCTCTCCTACTGGGGCGACTTCGGGCCCCTGGCCAAGCCGGTGATCGGGTTCCCCTGGGCGGACCTGATCGAGGTCGGCATCGGCCTTGTCTGCTACTACTGGGGCATGGTCAGCGGTCTTGAGACCGACGAACTCAAGGAGATCACCTCGATCGGGGTTGCAGCCCAGGTGCCAACCACCGAAGACGAGGAGGCCGCCGCAGCTCCGGCACCACAGCCTGCGTGATCGATCGGGAAGGACCATCACCACCCACGAAGGGCGCGGCTCGCAAGGGCCGCGCCCTTTGCTGTCGGGCATCGCCCGTACACTGACCCGGCGATGTACGCCCGACCCGAGGAGGCCCACCGCCCGCTCAGCGTCAGCGAGCTAGCCCAGGAGATCCGGCGCCAGCTGCGGCCGCTGGTCTCGGTGCTGGTCAAGGGCGAGGTAACCGGCGTGCAGAGGACGGCCAAGCACAACTACTCCTTCACGATCCGAGACGCTGCCGCTGCGATCCCGGCGTTCCTCTACGGCGGGGATGCACGTCGCATCGGCCTCGCCCCCGAAGAGGGTCAGGTCTTCGTCTTCCGGGGCCGAGTCGAGTTCTGGCAGCAAACCGGCCGGCTGGCCCTGGTGGTCGACGCGATGCAGTTCGACGACGCCGGCCGGCTGCGCGCCCAGCTCGAGGCCCTGAAACGGCGCCTGGAATCGGAGGGGGCATTCGAGGCTGCTCGCAAGCGCCCCATCCCATTCCTCCCCCGAACGGTGGCCTTGATCACATCCCCGACCGGGGCCGTGATCCACGACCTCCAGGAGACGATCCTCGACCGCTTCCCCAACATGGGGATCCTGGTCTATCCAGCCCAGGTCCAGGGAATGGCCTCGCCCGCCAGCGTGGTCTCGGCCTTGCGCCGCTGCAACCAGGACGGAATGGCGGACGTGATCGTGATCGCCCGAGGCGGCGGCAGCTTCGAGGAGCTCTATGCCTTCAACACCGAGCCGGTGGCGAGGGCGATCCTGGCCTCCCGGATCCCGGTGGTCACCGCTCTCGGTCACACCTCCGACCGGACGGTGGCCGACATGGTGGCCGACGCCGAATGCCGCACGCCAACCGAGGCCGGCGCCCGGGTGGTGCCCCGCAAGCGGGACCTGGAGGCGGCGCTGGAGGACCGGCGCCGGCGCCTGGCTCGGGAGGCGGACCGACTGCTGGAGACGACCCAGGAGCGGCTCGGCCAGCGCCGCCGGCGGCTGGCGCAGGGGGCCGCTGCCCACCTCCGTCGCCGAACCGAGCGGCTCGAGCGGCTGGAGCGAGCGCTCGCCGGCCTGAGCCCCGCCCGCCAGTTCGACCTCCGGCACCGGGCATTGGTCGGACTGGGCGAGCGCCTGGAGGCGGCCGCCCGCGGTCAGCTCCGACGGCGCCAGCAGGAGCTGGCCGGGCGCACGGCGGCGAACCGGCTGCAGCGCGCACTGGCACTGCGACTGGGCGGGGCCGAGGGCGGTCTGGCCGAGCGTCGAGGACGGCTGGAGCGGGCCATGCAGGCCCGGCTGGAGGGGGCGCGGACCGCCCTGGCCTATCGCCGTCACCGGCTCGAAGCCTCCAGCCCCAAGCGGGTCCTGGCTCGCGGATACAGCATCACCACCGATCCCTCGGGCCGGGTCCTGCGCTCAGCGGCCGAGACCGCGGAGGGCCAGGAGGTGCGGATCCGACTGGCGGCCGGCGCACTGGCGGCCCGGGTGGAGCGCACCCACCCACCCGCCGAGGAGGAGGGGTGACCGAGCCCGCCGAGGACCTGAGCTACGAGCGGGCCCTGGAGCTGCTCGACCAGACCCTGGCCGCGATCGAGGACGGGAACCTCCCCTTGGAGGAGGTGCTGGACGCGGTCGACCGCGCCCGCCGCTACCTGTTGATCTGTGAGCGCCGGCTCGAGGAGGCCAAGCGCCGGATCGAGATCAGGCCCGAAGCGGCCCCCCCGCCGCCATGAGCACCGGGATCAGCGGGAGACCCGGGGATCGCCGGTGACCTCGGAGCGAAGCCGCAACACGGCCCAGCGGCCCCAGATCGAGGCCCAGATCAGGCCGTTGAGGAACGCGGGCAGATCGGCAGCGTAGTGCTTGGAGTGGAAGATCCACATCGCCCGATGGAACTCCCAGAGCATGCGGGCCGTCGCCTGCCGGGTCGAGGCCCCTTTGACGTGGACCGCCCGAGCCGAGGGTAGGAAGAACACCTTCCAGCCGCCGGTCTTGAGCCGGTAACAGAGGTCCAGATCCTCCCCGTACATGAAGTAGTCAGGGTCGAAGAAGCCGACCCGGTCGATCGCGGCCCGCCGCACCATCAGGCAGGCGGCGGTCCCGGCGTCGATCTCGTGGGGCTCGGTGACCGGCAGATGGCCGAGGTTGTACTGGTTGAAGCGTTCGCTGTCGGGGAAGGCCTTGCTCAGGCCCGAGAAGCGATAGAAGGCGGTCTTGGGCGTGGGAAAGCGTCGGCGGCAGGCCAGGTCCAGGCTCCCGTCCGGGCGCTGCATCCGGGGGCCGACCGCGCCCACGTCGGGCCGGACAAGGAGGAAGTCGGCCAGCCGGCCGACGCAGCCCGGCATCACCGTCACGTCCGAGTTCAGGAGCAGGATGAAGCGGCCGGATGCCTGCTGGAGCCCGGCGTTGTTGGCCCGGCCGAACCCGACGTTGGTCGGCATCCGTATCAGCCTCGCCTCCGGGAACTCGTGAGCCACCATCTCCGCCGAGCCATCGACGGAAGCGTTGTCCACCACCACCGCCTCGGCGGGGACATCTGAGCAGGCATAGAAGGCCTGGAGGCAATCGCGGAGCAGATCGCGAACGTTGTAGCTGACCACGATCGCGGACACGAGGGGCTCACCTGGCCTCATGCGACCGCCTCAGGATACAGATGGAGCCTCGGGGCCCGGCGAGCGGATCCACCGTTGCGAGAGGCCACCCCGGTTCGTTGGTGACTGTTGTATGGGGTGGCCACCTAGAATCGGTCCTTGCCTCGTGACCCTATCAGCAGCCTCAGGACACCTCACGGGCTCACGTCCAGACGGGCGGGAACGGGAGGGGCTAGGCTGGGGAACGGTGCCGTGCGAGCAGCAGGGGTGAGCACTCTGCTGGAGCCGGTCGCAGGGGGATGGCTGGCGCGGGCGCGCCGGCTCCACGCGTCGCGGCTGTTTCGTCAGAACCTGATCCTGTTCTTCGGCGGCATCACCTCCGGTGTCGGCGGCTTCGTCTACCACGCAATCGCCGGCCATGAGCTCGGGACCAGGCTCTACGGCGAGGTCTCGGCTCTGGTCGCGATCTACACCGTAGGCACCACGGTGAACCTGGTCCTGGTTCTGATCCTGGCGCGCTACGTCGCCAGCCTGCAGGCCGCGGGCCGGATCGGGGCCGTCCGGCATGTGGCCCGCCGTTCCGGCCTGCTGCTGCTGCTGCCAGCGGCGGTCTTCTGCGTCCTGGTGACGGTGCTAGCCGGCCACGTCGCCCACTTCCTCCAGCTCGACTCGCCCGTCCCGGTCATCTGGCTGGGGCTGGCCAGCGCAGTCTCCTGGTTCGTTGCCATCCCCCGCGGGGTGCTGCAGGGATCGCAGCGCTTCGGCGGCCTGTCGCTGAACCTCTCGATGGAGCTGGTGGTCCGCACCGTCACCCTGGTGGCGCTGCTAGCGCTGGGTCTGGCGGTCGCCGGCTCCATGGTGGCGATTCTGGTCGGCGTGGCCTTCGCCTACGCTCTCGGCACCCTGTCGCTCCGGGACCTGAAGCGCGTCCAACGAGAACAGGTGCATCTGCGGGTGATGGCGCCCTTTGCCTTGACCGCAGTAGCCGGGACGCTCGGGGTGCTCTGGCTCTTCAACGTTGACGTGGTGCTCGCCAAGCACTATCTGAACGCCCAGGATGCCGGCCTCTACGGTGGGCTCAACAAGATCGAGACCATCGTGTATTACGCGACGCTGAGCGTCAGCCAGGTGCTGTTCCCGCGCGTGGTGGAAGCGATCGCGACCCGCCGGCAGCCGATGCGGTTGCTGGTGCTGTCCGGTGCCCTGATGACCGCGCTCGGCGTCTGCGCGATGGCCCTCTTTGCGATCGCACCGGGCCTGGTAGTGGGCGTCCTCTACGGGCCCGCCTTCGCGGGCGCCCGTCCCTACGTGCTGGCGGTAGGCTTCATCGGCCTGGGCCTGAGCCTCGACAACTTGCTGGTGCAGTTCCTGATGGCGGTGCACGATCGGGCTTTCATCCCCGTCCTGGCCGGCGCTTGCGTCCTGCTGGTGGCGATGGTCACGAGCTTCCACGATGGCCTGACCGCGATCGTGGCCGACGTCGCAGTCGTGATCTTCAGCCTGCTCACCGCGCTGATCCTGCGCTGCCTGCTGCTCATGCCACGGCTTGGGACTGTCGGCCCCGACTCGGCACTTCGATAGCTGGCATACCCGGAGCTTCGAACGGGGCAGACCGTCTCGTCAGCTCAGGGGGTAGAGGCAAAAGAAAATGCTCGGCGACGACCTACTCTCCCACCCCGTTACCAGGGCAGTACCATCGGCGCTGGAGGGCTTAACTTCCGTGTTCGGAATGGGAACGGGTGTCTCCCCTCCGCCATGGTCACCGAGCACCGCTGATTATAGCGGGCTCGAGCGCAGGTCAGCGCGAGCGCCGGCGCCGGGCTCGAAGGCTCTTGATCTTCCGGGCCTCAGCAGGAGGCACGTAGTGCGCGCGTCGGCGCATCTCCCGAACTAGGCCCTGCTCCTGAACCTTGCGGCGGAACTCCCGCAGAGCCTGCTCGAACTCCTGCTGATCCTTGACGATGACCTTCAACCCTTGATCACACCCTTCTGTGTTTCAACGACACCGACGAAGTCCGAGCCCCAGGTCCTGCCTTGAACCGCTCGGGCCGCGCCCAAGCATAACGAACACACGCGGGTCACCGGCTGGGACCGGATCAGGCACGCTGCTGGAGCTCCGCGGGCACCCGGCCGGATGTCGCCGTGGAGCGCTGGGCCAGGATCCGAGACAAGTAGCGCCGGCGGACCACCAGCGTCCCGGCGGCCTTGTCATGTAGGCCTTGCTTGTACCTGCTCAGGCCGATCATGAAGAAGCCGATCCCGACGACGACCAGCGAGAGCAGCTTGGCGAAGTGCCGGCCGGTGGCGCGGGCGAAGGAGATCTGGCGACCGGAAGTGTCGGTCACGATCAGGCCCATCGCACGCTTGCCCACGGTGGCCTGCCACGGGGAGCTCTCCAGGCCGGCGAAGTACACCCAGAAGAGGATGACGAGGGCGGCCAGGAAGGCCAGATCAACACCGCTTACCGCGCCTATCGACACCGAGTTGGAGGCTAGGGCCACCGTCACCAGCAATACCGCCACGAAGTAGACGGCGGCAGCACCGACCAGGCCCACCCCCATGTCGATGAGGAAGGCGGCCACCCGGCGCCAGAAGCCGCCGTAGGCGACGAGATCGGCGACCCCTGGCTGAGCCGCTGGTCGGGGCTCCGGCCAGGCTGCCGGCAGGGAACCCTGGCCCTGGGGCGGCGGGGCGACCACGATGGGGGGTGCAGGAGCCGATGTCGGCACCGGAGTTGGGATCGGCGTGGGACCGCTCGGAGGCCGAGGCGCAGGCACCGGTGACCCGCCCCTCGACGGCTGAGAAGCGATAGGGGCCGCTGCCTCGGGTGCAGGGGCAGGTGGGGACACCAGAGCGGACTGGGGTGCCGGTGCCGGCTGGGTGACCTCGGGCTCTGATGGCCGCTCGGCCCCTGCCAGGTTGCGGGCGACATCGGCCGCCTCGGCCGCGCTCCCGCCCGACTCAAGGCACTCGATCGCAGCCCGTGTGATCCGATGGAGCCGCTCCCTGTCCCCACCGAACTCGAGGCGGGCCCAGTCGTACCACTCGGCGTAGGCCCGCCGACGGTCCGTCACGTGGGAGAGCAGGACCACCGCGATGCCCGCCACACTCCGTCTGGCGGCACGCTCTGCCGCTTGTCGATCAGCGCCGCCCGCGAGCTCCTCGAGGGCGGCCTGGGCTACGCCCAGGCACACACGGGGGTCCGAGCTGACCTCCCTCTTGGCCCAGACGTACCACTCGGCGAACTGCTCGTCGGTCCCCGGTGCGGCGCCCTCCACCTTGCCCACAAGTATGCCGCCCCGGGGCTGAATCTCGGCCGGTCCAGCTCGGGAGGCGATTCCGGCCGGCCTCCCGACCTGGTGCGGAAGGCCGGCCAGTGGCCTCAGCCGGACTCACCCACGTAGCTGGCGTTGACCACGAGTCGCTGGAGGTAGGTACCTGCCTTGGTGTCCCAGCTACCGGCGCAGGTGATCAAGGACAGCTCCGGGCTGCCGGTGGTGGCGAACAGCCCAGGCGGATGCGAGTTATAGGGAACGTTTTCCATGCTCGTGACCTGGAAGTCCAGGGTCTGTCCGGTCTGGGTCACCACCTGGATCTGGTCGCCCGGGGTCAGCTTGCCCAGGTTCCAGAACACGGCCTCGATCCCGCCATACCAGTCCAGGTGGCCATCGATGACGGCATCGCCCTGCTGCCCGGGCGCCGGGCCCGGGCTGTACCAGGCGACGTCGCGCCAGCTCTGGGGCACCCCCATGTCCCCATGGCTGTCCACCCCTACCTGCTCGA
Source organism: bacterium (assembly GCA_902812395.1). Lineage (GTDB taxonomy): Bacteria > Chloroflexota > Dormibacteria > Dormibacterales > Dormibacteraceae > CADDZO01. Next base: position 13,997 of record CADDZO010000043.1, read on the forward strand.
CCGTGGCCTTCACCCCGATGCTGGGGATGATCAGCTGGGCCGGGATCAGGCGGGGCAGGGGGGCGGGAGTGGCTGGAACGGCTGCCGCAGCCGTCGGTTTCGGCTGGGCACGGTGAGCGACGGGGTGCCGGGACTGGCCGCAGGCGGTGGCGAGCACCACCACCACGGCCAGCCAGGCGATCATCACAGCGCTCGATCGCACTCGTCCGATCGTCGGCAAACCTCCTTCCTGTTTCTGTACGCAATCAGCTCAGCTACGAGATCACCGGATCCACACCGGTCGCGGGCAGACCGGGGACACCAGCCCCTCGGCCCCCGGACGGCGTCGGGGTGGCGCTGGGCGACGGGGTCGGGCTGGGCGACGGGGTCGGGCTGGGCGTCGGGCTGGAGCAGGTATCAGGAGTGATGAACGTGACCGGGTTCCCATCTTGATCCTGCACGGCCTCGTCAGGATCGCTGGGATCCATCAACGTGTAGGTCGTCGATGGCGCGAAATCCGACAGCGGAAAGGTGAAGGTCTGTGTGCTCCCATCTGTCGTGGGGCCGCTCCACTTGTAGGGTTTGGTCACACTACCGCTACTTGACTGAAACGTCAGTTGCGTTTGGCTGGAGCTGGACCAGTCCCCGCCCTCGTCGATCAGCGTGACCGAGACACCGCCAGAGCACGAGGCCGTCGCGCTGGCCTGCCAGGCCAGGACCGGCGAAGCGAGAAGCACGCCCACCGCGGCCGCAGCCAGCGGAGCTGCGATGAACCCTGCCGTATTCCGCATCGTGATCCGCAACTCTGACCCTCCTGAATCTGGACTTGGACGGGGTCGGCGCAGGGGGGATCAAACGTTCTCGCATGGGCACATACCACGCCGGTCCGGTCTACCCCCTTGTCGCTGCTGGCGGTAACGGCGACGGCCCGGATGCGGTTACGGAGGTGACCCGGTCGGAGGTCCGAGCGACCGCGGTCGCCACCGACCGCCGTCGATCGGCTGTTGCGCGTCATTCGGGACCACACCAGACAGCTCCTGGACGAGGCCGGAGTCAAGTCGAGCCTGGCCGCGGAGCCTTGCGCTGGGAAGCATCGTCGAGGGCAGTCGACCGACGATCCACATTCCCGCGCGCCAGCTCCGAAGCTTCGAGCCCTGAGCGGCCGATGGCAGGACCGGTTTCCCGGCCTGCCGGCCCAAGATGATGGCACCATGAACGTTCCCGTCGACCACATCGTCTACGGCGTCCCGGATCTCGAGGCCGGCATCGACGGCCTCGCCATCAAGCTGGGCGCGGGGCCCCGGCCCGGAGGCCGACATCCGGGTCGCGGCACCCACAACGCACTGCTGCCGCTGGGCGGCAGGTCCTACCTGGAGGTGATCGCACCGGACCCCTCCCAGCCCGACCCGCCAGGTCCGCGGCCGTTTGGCCTGGACTCGCTGACCCGACCCCGTCTGGTCGGCTGGGCCACGCCCACCGACCGGCTGGAAGCCCAGGTCGCCCAGGCTCGAGAGCGCGGACACGACCCGGGCGAGATCCGACGCATGAGCAGAGAGCGACCAGACGGCATCCGACTGGAGTGGAGCTTGACGCAGCGCCCCTGGCGAGAGCCGGAGCTGGTGGTGCCGTTCCTCATCGATTGGGGCGACTCGCCGCATCCCAGCGCGGACGGACCGGACGGCGTGCGGCTGGTGACTCTGGAAGCCGAGCACCCGGACCCTCCGACAGTCCGGGCAGCCCTGGAGGCGCTCGGAGTCGATCTCCCGGTCCGACCCGGGCCCAAGAGCGCCCTGATCGCGACCCTGGAGACGCCAATGGGCCGGGTCGTCCTCCGCTAGCCCCGGCCGGGGCCAGCTGCACAGGGCTACGGCGGGCGTTCAGCGGTCGGACGTCTCGGCCTCGAAGCGGGCTCCCACCAGCCGAGCCTGGTCGGGACGGCGGATGCGGAGCACCAGGTACCAGACCAGCCCGATCGCGAGCCAGGCGAAGAAGATGTAAGGCAGCGCCAGCGAAGAGCCGGTCAGGGGAGGGAAGAGCCCACCCGGGATGATCTGCGGCAGCCAGCTGGTCCAGAAGACGAACGCCATCACCAGGGCCCCGATCAGCCCCACCACGCCGGTCACCGCCCAGAACCGCCCCAACCGAGCCAGGAAGACCGGAGCTGCGATCGAGACCAGCACGTAGGCGAGCATGAAGCCGAAGGTCGAGAGCGTCCCCGCCCAGGCGATCTGATCGATCGGCGGTACCCGGCTGATCAGGGTCATCAGGACCGGGACGAGGAAGAGCGGCACCGCCACCGCACCGATGGCGACGTGCGGAGTCCGAAAGCGCGGGTGGATACGTGTCAGCGCCCGCACTCCCAGACCGTCGTGGGAGAGCGTGAGCAGCATCCGGGCAGCGGCGTTGATCGAGGCCAGGGTGACCGCGAACATGCTGCAGACGATTCCCAGATCGATGACCAGACCCAGCCAGGGCAACCCGACGATGGCAGCCAGCTCGGGCAGCGGCGCCTGGCTCTTGGCAAATCCGGGGCTCGTGCCCTGGAATCCGAAGACCTGCGAATAGGACACCACCACGTAGAAGAGGCCCACTACCAGGGCACTGCCCAGGATCGCCTGACCCACCGCCCGGTAGGGGTTGCGCGCCTCCAGTCCGAGCACGCCCGCGCTCTCGAAGCCGACGAAGGAGAAGATGCCGAGGACCACGCCGACCACGATCCCACCCACCGTGGCCCCCTGGAGCCGGAGCTGCGGCATCGAGAAGACAGTGCCCTTGTGGACCCAGATGATCACGCACAGGGCCAGGATGATCGAGACCGAGATCGACTCCAGGATCAGGCTGGTGCGGGCCGAGATGGCGATCCCGCGGATGGCGACGAAGGTCGCCACTGCGAAGTCCACCGCGCACAGAATGGCCCAGGACCAGATGTTGTCGGCAGGTAACCCGATCCGGGTCAGGAAGTCGGACGCGAAGGCCGAGAAGCCGAAGGGACCGGCGAAGGCCAGGACCAGGTAGCCGAGCGCCAACCCCCAGCCGGCGGCCCAACCTGCGTCCGCCCCCAGGCCCTGACACACCCAGATGTAGAAGGAACCAGCCGAGTTGAGCCGGCGGGCGAAGTGGGTGACGCAGTAGCCGACGCTCAGCATCAGGAGCAGTGCGATTACGAAAGACACCCAGGTCCCATTGCCGGCGCTCAGGAACACCAGCAGCGCCACCACCGACATGGCCGAGCTCGGGGCAGCGGTGGCGACCGATTGGGCCAAGACGTCGGGCATCGACAGCACCCGGCGCTGCAGCCCGCTCGCCCCTGCGGCCTCTCCGCCCGCTCGCAGCAGTGGCGCCCCCGCCGACGTCGGCTGGTCCGTGCTCATCTCCCTCATACCTCCCTGGTGACGCCCTGATCGGTCAGCAGTGGTCCGGGTGGTTGGGCGGCGGCAGGTCCAGTGCTGGGTTGCCGTCGAAGAACCCCGATGGTCGCAGCTGGAATCCGACCCGGGTGGCAGGCATCACCGGCCAGTCCTCGGGACGGACGACGTGGTGGGCGACGAACGTGTGCCAGACCACGATGTCCGCGTCCTCCAGAGGCCGATCCGCCTTGACCCACTCCGGCAGCCCCGCCCCGCCCGGATGCTGGTAGGGGTAGTCGCCGGCGGCGAAGCGCTGGCCCGGGTCATAGGCGGTGACCCAGAGGTTTGCGGTCGCGAACCCCGCCCGCCGGATCGCATGCGCCTCCGGCTGATAGAGGAGCGGGGTGCCCGGCCCCGGCTCGAGACGGTAGGCGACCGGATCGCCGAGCACGGTGGGCCGGCTCCGGTTCTCGATTCGCCAGAAGCGGGCAACGCCCGGCTCCACCGTACGGCAGGCCTCGGACTCCCGCCGGATGGGGGTCGACCGCACCTCCCAGGCGTTGCCGTGGGGGTTATCCGGTCCGGGCGGCAGTGCAACCGAGTCGCATTCGACGACCGTGTTGCGAAGCCCGTCGACCATCATGTCCAGCCGGACGCAGAAGATGTGCTGATGGTGCGGTCCGTACACGCCGGGGGCGACCAGGGTGCCATGGCGGGGCCGCTCCCCAGGGGGCAGGGCCCCGTTGGAGATGACTCCGGTCAGCCGGACCTCGTACTCCAGAGTCCCGTCGGGGTAGAGGTACCAGTAGTAGCCATAGTCGTAGTTGCCGACGGTCGCGAACATGGAGAGCACCAGGCGACGAGACCGCCGCACCTCGGCCCGCCCCGACCGGAAGTCCGTGTGCTTCCAGAGCACCCCCTGGTCCTCCTCGTGGAGGCAGATCGCGTTTGGGATACGGACCGCTCGGCCATCCTGGTCGTTGAGCCAGGCGTCCAGGTAGCGGATCTCACCCAGGCAGTCGCAGCCCAGCTCCAGGCTGTTGGCCATGACCCCGATCCCGGCCTCACCCATGTCGAACACGTTCTTGCGGTAATGGGTGGGGCGAGGATCGCCGTATGGGATGAACATCTCCGAGAGCGAGGCCCGATAGAGGATCGGACGCAGGCGGCCGCCATCCTCATAGGCGACGGTGTGCAGGACCAGGCCCTCGCGGGGGGTGAAGCCCACCCGCAGTTGCCACTTCTGCCACCGGATCAGGTTCCCGGTCAGCTCGAAGCTGGTGCCCTGGGGTTGGATGATCTCGATCGGGCGCAGATCGCGGCGGGGTCCCCCGGGAAAGCGGGGATAGTTGTCGGGCGCGGCGATGCCATCGGAGGTGTAGTTGCTCGGGTGGGGCGGGATCGGAACCACCCCATGGTCCTCGACCTCGACCACCTCCATCCGATCCAGGTCGAGCCGCACCACCAGCCCTTCCACCGGTCGGGCGTAGGCGTTGTCGTCGGGCCCCGACCGCACCCAGGTCAGCGGCCGCAGGAAGCGACCCCGTTCGGGGTGGTCCTCGGGGCCGTTGTACCCAAGCGGCCAAGTATCGATCATGGTCTGTCCGAAGTCCTCGACCCCCCGCCGGCGCATCGCCGCCTGCCAGCGCGGATCCCGCCTCACCGCCTCCTCGGCGGCGACGATCTCCTCGACCGTGAGCGGGGCCTGGACGCCGGGCACCTCCCTCCAGTCCAGGACCTCCTCGCGACTCAGCGACACAACCGCCTCCTGCACCTGACGTCGTTCGCGATCCCGGAGCACGACGTGGGCCTGGCGATCGAGGGCGTCCCCTGGCCTGTACGCGAGCACCTGCTCCTTGGCAGGCTCCCGGAGGGAGATGGAGACGAACCGGGCTCCCTCGCCGAGCGCCCTTGCCCGTTTCAGAACCCGGCTGGCCGCCTCGATCTCTTCGCCGGTGAGCGGGTCGAGGGGATGGCCCACCGATGTCGCTGCACGATCGGCGGTCTGCATTGCAATCCTCCCATTCCGAGGGGTCCCTGAGACCTTGCTCCATGGTGACACCCCGGGGACGATCGGTCCAGTCCCGGGCCGGCAGGATGCGCCTCAGGAACGCCCGGTGAAGCGGATGATCCGGCGCCGCTGGCGCTTGTCAGGGCGCCCGGACGGACGGGGGGCGTCGGCGAGGTGCAGGCGTCGAAGCTCGGCCTCGGCCTCGCGTCGCTGGCGGCTGGCGGCGGTCTCCTCGTACAGCTGCTGGGCCTCGGGAGCCGGGCCACGGCGGTCGGCCAAGCCGCGAACCCGGATCTCGAACTGCTCCACGCCGCGTCGGATCTCGACCTGGTCCCCGGGCCTCACCGGGTGGGCCGGCTTCACTCGCTCGCCGTTGAGGTGCACCTTGCCACCCTCCACCGCCTCGGTGGCCAGCTCCCTGGTCTTGAAGAAACGGGCTGCCCAGAGCCAGCGGTCGAGCCGTATCCGATCCCTTCCAGGGCTCTCCATTTGTGCCGTTCCTCCGGAGCTCGCCCTCACCGGTTGCCGAAACGACCTTCTTTCACGGCACCTCGCAGTTGTCTGCTGATCCTACCCATTCGAGTCCGACCGAGACAGCGAAAGACGAACCACACTAGCTGGCGAGCTCGGCGCGGGCAATCCGGGCACCTCGATGCCATGGGGATACCTCTCCCCCCACTTGAGCTGAGGAAGGGTCGGTAAATTGGCATTCGAGCACATTGTAATATGCAGAGGTGAACTTGACGGAATGGACGGCAGCAGGACGTCCACCCCACGACCGCCTACCGCTGGTTCCGGGAAGGCAAGCTCCCGGTTCCTGGGCGCCGTGCTGGCCGGCTGATCCTGTAGACGAGGCGCCGGTCAGTGTCGTTTCGGAGATCACGGCCGTGTATGCCTGGCGACCGCATGGGCGGCAGCCCAGAGCTTGGCGGTGGGCTGCGTGGTGACCGAGGTCGGCTCTGCGCTGAACGGCGAGCGCCGCAAGTTCCTGCTGCGCGACCATTCGGTGGCCACCATCGTGGTGGAGCACCGCGACCGGTTTGCCCGCTTCGGTGCGGAGTAGGTCGAGGCTGCGCTGGCGGCGCAGGACCGACGCTTGCTCGTCGTGGACCCATCGGAGGGAGACGACGATCTGGTGCGGGACGTGACCGAGATCCCAACCAGCCTCTGCGCTCGCCTCTGCGGGCGGCGAGCGGCTGCTAACCGAGCGGCCAAGGCCATCGCGGTGGCCGCTGGGGAGAACGCGTGAAGCTGACCCAGGCGGGGTCCCCACGAAGCCTCCTTCGTGGGGTGCCCCAGGCCTACCGGTACGCGCTCGATCCCACCGCCACCCAGTGAGCGGAAGCTCCGCTCCCATGCCGGAGCCGCTCGATTCGCCTGGAACTGGGCCTTGACCCGGGTCAAGGCGCGGTACGGAGCCGAGAAGAAGTGGTACTCGGCGGAAGAACTCCATCTGCTCTGGAACGCGGAGAAGAAGCGCAACCCCGAGTTGGCCTGGTGGAGTGAGAACTCCAAGTGCGTCTACCAGGAGGCCTTCAGGAACCTGGACCGAGCGCTCCACGACTTCCTGAAGTCCAAGA
>CADDZO010000044.1 GCA_902812395.1 bacterium
GCGCCGAGATATGGCATGTGCAAAACCAACTCGACACCCTCATCGTGGCACTCTACGTCTAAGTCGACGATTTCTTCATCGAGCTCGGCTTCCGCCGAGGCCCCGGCCGGCCGCCTCGCCGCCTCCGACTCCGAGCTGGTCTGCTGGCCGTCGCCCAGATCCTGCTCGGCTGCAACTCTGAGCGCCGCTGGCTGCGGTTCGCGCGCGGCCGGCTGGGCCACCTCTTCCCCTACCTGCCCGGTCCGCCTACAACAAGCGTCTGCGGGCGGGCGCGGGGCTCCTCGCGCACGCCATCCGGCACCTGGCCGGCCTCATCCCGTCCTGGTGGGATCAGCTCCGACTGCTCGACTCGACGCCAGTGCCCGGCGGCGCCTCCCGCGAGACGGTCAAGCGCTCCGAGCTCGCCGGCTGGGCCAACTCCGGCTCCTGCGCCTCCCACTCGCGCTTCTTCTGGGGCCTGCGCCTCCACCTGCTCACCACCCCCGACGGCGCGGTGGTCGCGTGGGCTCTGGCCGACCCCAAGCTCGGCGACCGGGAGGTGGCCGAGGCCATGCTGGCAGGCTCGCCGATCCGTCGGGGCCTGCTCATCTCGCCGACAAGGGGTACGCCGGCCGGGAGTTCAAGGACTTCGTGCGCGAACTGGGCGCGACCCTGGTCCGGCCCGATCGGCGCAATCGGAATCAATCATCTAGGTGCGCGGCGACCCCGCTCCCGGCCACCAGGTCGGCCGCGATCGGATGCGGCCCGCCCGGCCACGGCGCCATCAGCCCATAGTCGAAGGTCAGCACACCCGGGAGCCGGAATCACCGGGCGTCGAGCAACGGCCGGGCCGCTCGGTCGAGCATGGACTCCGGGAGGGCAGCGCAGGCAGAGGCGGCGCCGACACAGTTGGGCAGTTGCCGGGCTGAACCAGCAAGGTGACGCCTCGAGCCTCGACCGGCGCACTTTCAAGCTGGATTCGGAGGACCGACCCGTCGGCGGGCCCAGACATAGATCGGGCCGGCAGCAGCCGCCAGCGTCGCCGCGGTGGCGGCCACCAGCACGGCCGCCGATGCGCGGCACACCAGCGCAGTCCCCGCGCCAGGAGCGACAGACGCAGCGACACCCCGGTTCGGGTCGGCCTCCCCCCCCTCGTCGCCACCCTCATGCGAGCTGCCGCCAGCCTACATGTCAAGCTCTGTTGTGTCCGACGTGGCCGCCTCACGGCACACGGCACCACGCAGCGGTGTCCTCGCACGACGGGCTCGTGGCCTCCGGGCGTAGCGGCCACGATCCACTGCGGCGGCTCACGACCGGCACTGGCGGCCTGGATGCGAGGCGATCCCGGCCCTGGGAGACCGCTCTGGCAGTCGGGACCACGACGCACGGTCGGGGCCGGCGCTGAGGCGGGGCCCGCCCCGAACCGCTGCCGTCGCTCAGCCCTCCGGTCGTGGCGGGAGCCGCACCCGCGGGGGCGTCCCACCCATTCCCCGGCGCCGAGCGGGAAGAGGTTAGGACCCCCAGCTGCGACGTGCGAAGAGCGCGGTGGAGATCAGCAGCAGGCCCACGATCCAGACCACCCCGACCACCAGCGCGTGCGGAGCGGTCACCATCGGGTTGGGCATGACCCCGTCCAGGAAGTCGAGCTCCCGGGCCAACGCGAATGGGATCGAGTGGTAGAAGAACGCGTTCAAGTTGGGGGTGAAGAGGAAGTCGACTAGTCGCGCCCAGAGCCCGATGTGGGTCTCGAAGCTCATCGCCGGCAACACCCTCCCGGCCAGGTCCTCGCCCACCAGGTAGATCAGGCCGCCGCCGATCCCGACCGCGGCCGAGCGGCCGATGATGGCCAGCGCCGACCCGAGCGCGATCACGCCCGCCCAATTCTCGAGGATGCCAGCGTCCGAGCCCACGATCGAGACCACAGAGGACCCGTTCAAGAGCGTGATCGGGGGCGCGCCGTGCACCACCACCGGCAGCAGGGCGGCCAGCAGCGTCGCCTCTAGGGTCGCCATCACCACCAGCACCAGCGCGAACACGCACAGGGCGGCGTACTTGGCCAGCAGCACCTGCCAGCGGCGCACGCCGCGGCCGAGGACCACCCGCAACGAGCCGGAACTGAACTCGATCCCGATCACCGCCCCGGCCATCGCCACCACGGTGCCCTGGCCGACCCGGCGGCCCAGCGTCAGCTGCTGCACGATCACGTTGCGCAACCCGGCTGGGTCGTCGCCGAACAGGTGCCCGGGCAGGACCGCGCTCATGTGGTTGGTGATCGTGTAGATCAGCGTCAGATAGGCGCCCAGGACGAAGAACAGGGTCACCCCGATCAGGGCCCAGGTCAGGGGCCGGTGCCAGAGCTTGAAGAGATCGGAACGGAGCAACCGGACGAAGCTCCCCGCCCAACCCCGAGCCCGAACCTGCCCTGCTTGGGGCAGCACCAAGGAGCTGTTGACCGTGCTCAACTCGAAACCTCCGCCTCCTGCACGGTGGTCAGGAAGATCTCCTCCAGCGAGGCCTCTCGGCGGCGCAGCCCATCCACCGCCACCGAGGCCTGGACCAGGGGCCGGACGATGCCGTTCCCGCTGACCCCCGGCGCCTCCACCATCACCCGGCGATCCTCCTCCCGCCAGATCCGCTTCACGTAGCTCAGGCCCGCCAACACCCGCTCCGCCGCCTCTGGATCGGGGGTGTCCAGCACGAAGACCGTCTCCCGCCGGAGCAGGTCGTCGACGCGCTCCACCAGCACCAGCCGACCCTCGCGAATGATCGCGACCCGATCGCAGAGCAGGCTCACCTCGCCCAGGATGTGGCTGGAGAGGAAGACCGTGATCCCGCTCCGCGCCAGGCGACGGAGCAGGTCACGCATCTCGATGATGCCGATCGGGTCGAGGCCGTTGGCGGGCTCGTCCAGGATCAGCAAGCGGGGGTCGCCGAGCAGCGCCGCCGCCACCCCCAGGCGCTGCTTCATGCCCAGCGAGTAGGTGCTGTAGCGACGGCGACCGTCGGCCCCAAGTCCGACCAAGTCCAGCACCGAATCGGCGGCGCCGTCCTCCAGGCCCAGCACCCGGCAAAGGGCGCGGAGGTTGTCGCGGCCCGACAGGTAGGGGTGGAACGCAGGCATCTCGACCAGCGCCCCGATCAGCGGCAGCACCTCGCCCCGTGCCCGTCGCAGCTGCCGGCCCAGGATCCGGACCTCCCCGGCGTCTGGCTCGAGCAAGCCCAGCAGCATCCGGATGGTCGTGGTCTTGCCGGCGCCGTTGGGCCCCAGGAAACCGAAGATCTCGCCTCGCGCCACCTCCAGGTCGAGGCCGTCGACCGCCGCGCGGGAACCGTACCGCTTGGTCAGCCCCTTGGTCTCGATCACCAGACCGTTTCCATCCACACTCGTCCACCTCGTGGCGCCCCTGCCCGAGATCTCACCTCTTGAGGCGCCAGGGGCGCATCTTGACCCTTTTCCGCTCTCGCCGATGCCAGCGGCGGCCTGATTATTCCGCCTCGACAAGCCACTATGCTCGAGGCGTGCCGGGGACTTGGCCAGCGAGTTACCGTCTCCATCTTGCCGGCGCGACGCTGGTGAAGGTAGAACGGCGGGCGCGCCGGCGGCGGGAGCGGATCCAGCCCGGCCCCGCCTTTGGCCAGACCCGTCCGGCGCGGTCCCCAGCAGGCTCCAACCTGGGGTCCGGGGCCTGGTCAGCCGAGGATAGGCGGGTGTGCACCACCACCCTCCCAGCGGAGGCCCAAGCGGGCGTCTCTACCAGGATGAGGTCGCCCACCCGCCGGACAGTGACAAGCAGCTTCCCTTGCCGGAGCCAGCGCTGGGCGGCCATCAAGGAGATGCCCTGGCTACTCTCTCAAGGGTACAAAAACAGTTCGCAGTAGCTTGACGCAGCAGCTGTTACCCCACCCCGAGCGCGCGGACGTCCTAGCCAGGAGGTCCGACCCGATCGAGCTCCAGCCCTGTTGGGTCCAGCCCACCCCCCTCCCCCAGCAGCTGCGTGCGCCGCGCCCGGTCCGAGCTGGTCGCCGGCACCGGGCTCCCGGCCGGGTCCAAGGAGCGATCGACAGCACCGCCCTCCTCCTGCCAGGGGTGGCGACAGGATCCCCCGGGTCGGGGAGCCGGTGAGCCCGGGCCGGCTGCCCGGGTCCGGCCACGTCCGCACGCTGGCCCGGCGCTGCTGGTCGGTGCTCTGGCCGGAATGGATGGACACCAACCTCGGCATCGTCCTCGGCGCCCGGCTGGCGATGAGCACTGCCCGGGCGATCGCAGGTGTGGTCACCGCCCTCTATCTGGCCGCGGTGGGCTTCTCCGGAGTGGAGCTCGGCGAGCTCTTCTTCTGCGTCACCGTCGTCTCGGCGGCGATGTCGTCGGGCGTGGGACTGGCTTCCGACCGGCTCGGCCGCAGGCCATTTCTGGTCGCCGTCCCGCTGCTAGCAGCACTGGCAGCCGCTGCCTACTCGGTCTCCCGGAACCCGGCGGTGCTCTTCGTCTGCGGGCCAATCGGAACCCTGGGCCGCGGATCGGGGGCAGGTGGGGGGACCGTCGGTCCCCATCAGCCGGCGGAGTCGGCCTTCATGGCCGAGCGGGTGCCGCGTCGCGCCCGTGCCGTCGCCTTCGGCCGGCTCGCCTTCTGCTCGTCCCTGGGAGCGCTGCTCGGCGGCTTGCTGGCCGGCCTCGCTCGACCCGCTCCCCACGCCGGCGGGGTGGCAGCCACCGCCGCCTATCGGCCCGCCTTCCTCGCTGCCGGAGCGCTGGCCCTGGCGGCGGGTCTGATCGCGCTCGGCCTGCAGGAGCGGCCACCTGCCTCCCGGCGCCCGAGGCGAGCGCGCTGGCCTCGGCGCTCTTGGCCGGTGATCTGGCGCTTCTGGGTGACCAACGGGGTAAACGGCGTCGCCATCGGCATGGTTGGGCCCTTCCTCAGCTACTGGTTCTACCGGCGCTACGGGGCGGGACCGGAGATGATCGGGCTGCTCTTCGCTGCCGTCAACCTGGGGGCGCTGGCCTCCACCCTGTCCGCAGCCGGCATCGGCCGCCGGCTGGGCACCGTCCCCGCGATCGTGGCGGTCCGTGTGACCACCGGCCTGCTCCTGATCCCGATGGTCCTCGCCCCCACCTTCTGGCTGGCAGGGACGGTCTACTTCGTCCGGATGCTCGTCCAACGGGTCGGGCTGCCGCTGCGCCAGTCGTTCACCCAGGACGTTGCCGATCCCGAGGAGCGGGCCAGCGTCGCCGCCCTCTCCAACCTGCCCGCTCAGGGCACCATGGCGGCAAGCCAGGTGGTGGCCGGCTTTCTGTTCGATGCCGTCGGCCTGGCGGCGCCCTTCGAGCTCGCAGCCCTGTTCCAGTGCGCCAACGCAACCCTGTACGCCAGCCTCTTCGGCCGGCGGCGATCCGGTCGCCGTCGCCCCGATACCTCCACGCTCGACGATCCTTGACACCTGGGCCACGGGGCAGGAGCCCGGGCGCGCGCCCGAATTTGCGGTCAGGCGGTGGACCTCAGCCTTCGATAGCGGCGGATCAACTCGTTCGTGGAGCTGTCGTGCCCGAGCGCGCCGTCGGCTCCGAGCTCGGGCAGGATCCGGTCGGCCAGGATCTTGCCCAGCTCGACCCCCCACTGGTCGAAGGAATCGATGCCCCAGATCGTGCCCTCGGTGAACACCCGGTGCTCATACAGCGCTACGAGCCGGCCAAGCGCGCGAGGGGTCAGCTTGTCCAGAAGAACGGTGGTGCTGGGGCGGTTGCCCTCGCAGACGCGGTGGGGGATCTGCCATTCCGGACTGCCCGCTGCCCGTAGCTCCTCGGCACTGCGCCCGAAGGCGAGCGCCTCGGCCTGGGCGAACATGTTGGCCATCAGCAGATCGTGGTGGTGGGTCAGGGGGCTGAGCGGCCGGCAGAAACCGATGAACTCGCAGGGCACCAGCCTGGTGCCCTGGTGGAAGAGCTGGTAGAAGGAGTGCTGGCCGTTGACGCCGGGCTGGCCCCAGAGGATAGGCGCGGTCTGGTAGTCGACGGGCTGTCCTCGCAGGGTGACATGCTTGCCGTTACTCTCCATCTCCAGCTGCTGCAGGTAGGCCGGGAACTGGCGGAGATAGCGGCTGTAGGGGAGCACCGCCACGGTCTCGGCCCCGAAGGCGTTCGCATACCAGACCCCGATCAACCCCAGCAGCACGGGCAGGTTCCGCTCCAGAGGAGTGGACCGGAAGTGCTCGTCCATCTCCCGGAAGCCGTCCAGCATCTCCCGAAACCGCTCCGGGCCGATCGCGATCATCAGGGAGAGACCGATCGCCGAGTCGTAGGAGTAGCGGCCGCCGACCCAGTCCCAGAACTCGAACATGTTGGCGGTGTCGATCCCGAACTCCCGTACCCCTTCGGCATTGGTCGAGACGGCCACGAAGTGGCGGGCCACCGCCGAGCGGTCGCCCAACCGGCGCAAGAGCCACTCCCGGGCGCTGGTGGCGTTGGTCAGGGTCTCTTGTGTGTGCCAGCTCTTGGAGCAGACCACGAACAGGGTCTCAGCCGGTTCCAGATCCCGCGTCGCCTCGGTCAGGTCGGCCCCGTCCACGTTGGAGACGAAGCGCAGAGTGATGCCGGGATCGACGTACGGCGTGAGCGCCTCGTAGGCCATGACCGGGCCCAGATCCGAGCCGCCGATCCCGATGTTGACCACGTTGCGGATGCGAAGGCCGGTGTGTCCCCGCCATTCCCCGGTCCTGACCCGGAGGGCGAAATCGCCCATCCGGTCGAGCACCCGGTGCACCTCGGGAACCACGTTCTCCCCGTCGACCAGGATCACCTGATCCCGGGGGGCCCGCAGGGCGACGTGCAGGACCGCCCGCCGCTCGGAGACATTGATCTTCTCGCCCCGGAACATGGCCTCGATTCGCTCTTCGAGCCGGCATTCCCGCGCCAGCGCTACCAGCAGCTGCACGGTCTCGTCGGTGAGCCGGTTCTTGGAGTAGTCGAGGTAGACGCCGGCCGCCTCCAGGGCCATGCGCCGGCCCCGGTCCGGGTCCTGGGCGAAGAGCTGGCGCAGCTCTAGGCCACGGACCTCGTGGAAGTGTCGCATCAGCTGCTTCCAGGAGCTGCGCTCGGTGAGACGCTGCTCGGTGACCACGGTGCCGTGCTCGGACCTCAACGCGCGGCCAGCTTCTCGCTCTTGGCCTGGATCGAGCGGAGGAGGCTGGACCAGGAGTCGTCGAACGCCCTTGCCCCTTCCTGCTGGAGCTGGGTGGCCAGCTGTTCGCGGTCCACCCCGGCCTCAGCGAAGCGGGCCAGTACCTGGTCGGCGTCGCCCCCATCCCGAGGGAGCGTTCCGGCCACTCGGCCGTGGTCGGCAAAGGCGAGCAAGGTCTCGTCGGGCATGGTGTTGATGGTGAAGGGCGACGCCAGGGCCTCGACGTAGAGCACGTCGGACAGGCGCGGATCCTTGGTGCTGGTGCTGGCCCAGAGCAGGCGCTGGGGGCGGGCACCGACGTTGGCCAGCCGGAGCCAGCGGTCGGAATCGAGCAGCTCCCGGTAGGCGCGATAGGCCCGCTTGCCCTCGGCGATGCCGAGCTGGCCCCGGAGCTCCTGCGGCACCCGGTCGGTAACCGCCCGATCCCACCGGCTGACGAAGATCGAGGCCACCGACGGAACGGCCGGGTTGAGCCCGGCCTCCACCCGCCGCTCCAGCCCCCGCAGGTAGGCATCGGCCGCCGCCAGATACTGCTCAGCCGAGAACAGCAGGGTGACGTTGACCGGAATCCCGGCGAAGATCGACTCCTCGATCGCCCGCAGGCCCTGCCGGGTGCCCGGGATCTTGATGAACACGTTGGGCCTGCCGGCCTGGGAGTGCAGCCGGCGAACCTCCTCGATCGTGGCCTCGGCGTCGTAGGCGAGCAGCGGCGAGACCTCGAGCGAGACCCAGCCGTCCACCCCATCGGTCCGCTGGTGGACGCCGGCGAACAGGTCGGCCGCCTGTCGCAAATCCTCGAGCGCCAGCTCGAAGAACAGCGCCTCTCCCTCCAGGCCGCGCTCCGAGAGCTGGCGGATGCTGTGGTCGTAGTCGGCTCCGTGCTCGATCGCCCGGTCGAAGATGGTCGGGTTGGAGGTGAGCCCGGTGAGGGAGTACTCGCGCACGTAGCGCTCCAGGGTGCCATCCCGGAGCATGGCACGGGTGATGTTGTCCAGCCAGAGACTCTGGCCGGCACGGTAGAGAGCTTCGGTCGGCTTCATGTCGTTCCATCTCCAGCCGGCACCCACCCTCGGACGCCGGCGACGGTGGTCGTCAGGCGGTCTTCTCCTCGTGCCCGCCGAACTGCTTGCGCATGGCGGAGAGCGCCTTGTCGGCGAACTCGTCCAGCCCTCGTGAGCTGAAGCGGGAATAGAGGGCGGCGGTGAGCACGGTGGCCGGGACCCCCTCGTCGATGGCGGCGATCGAGGTCCAGCGGCCCTCGCCCGAATCGGAGACACGGCCGGCGAAGCCGTCCAGGTTGGGATCCTCGACCAGGGCGGCCGCGGTCAGGTCCAGCAGCCAGGACTCGATCACGCTGCCCCGACGCCAGACCTCGGCGATGTCCCGGATGTCGAGTCGGTAGCGGTAGTACTCGGGGTGCTCCAGGGGCGCGGTCTCGGCATCGGCGGCCTGCGGGCGTAGGCCCACGTCGGCGTTGCGGAGCACGTTCAGGCCCTCGGCCAGCGACGCCATCATCCCGTACTCGATCCCGTTGTGGACCATCTTGACGAAGTGGCCGGCACCGCTGGGTCCGCAGTGGAGATAGCCACGCTCCGCGCTCGCCGGCGGCCCCTGCCGGCCTGGGGTGCGGGGAGCCGCCTCCAGGCCCGGGGCGAGGGCGGCAAAGATGGGCTCCAGGCGGCGAACGGCGGCCTCCGGGCCTCCGATCATCAGGCAGTACCCGCGCTCCAGCCCCCAGACGCCGCCGCTGGTCCCGCAATCGATCAGGTCGATGCCGCGCTGGGCCAGCTCGGCCGATCGGCGGAGGTCGTCGCGGTAGTAGGAGTTGCCGCCGTCGATGACGGCGTCGCCCGCCTCCAGGCAACGGCCCACTTCGGCGATGGTCCGTTCCGTGATCTCGCCCGCAGGCACCATCACCCAGACCGCCCGCGGCTTGCGCAGGCGACCGACCAGCTCTGCCAGCGACCCCGCCCCCTGGGCGCCCTCCGCCGCCAGCGCCTCCACCGCCCGGGGCTGGACGTCGTAGACGACGCACTCGTGGCCGGCCCGCATCAGACGCCGGACGATGTTGGCCCCCATCCGGCCCAGACCGACCACGCCCAGCTGGAGGTGCTCATCAGCTGCCATGTCTGCCTCCTGTCGCGGCCGGCTCGGCCTCGGGAAGCCAGGGCTCGTGCCAGGCCGGGTACCCCCGGACCACCCGGTCGGCCTCGGGCGGGCCCCAGGAGCCGCGCGGATAGACGGTGGGCGCAGTCTCCACCTTGAGCAGCGGGTCCAGGATCCGCCAGGTCTCCTCGACGCTGTCCTCCCGGGTGAACAGGTGGTCCTTGCCCCGGAGCGCACTCCCGAGCAGGCGCTCGTAGGGCTCGGGCGGGACCTCGTACTGGCTGAAGAGCATGTCGAGGGGGACGGTGCGCTGGCTCACGTCGTCCCCACCCTTGGACTGGAGCAGGAACCTGACCCCGGGCTCGGGGTCGATGCGCAGCACCCACTGGTTGGGCTCGGCATGGACGTGGTTGCAGAGAAAGGCCAGGCGGGGCGGCCGCTTGAACACCACCCGGACCTCGGTCACCCGCTTGGCCAGCGACTTGCCGGCCCGGATGAAGAAGGGGACGCCGGCCCAACGCCAGCTGTCCACCTCCAGGCGCAACGCCACGAAGGTCTCGGTCCTGGAGCCCCAGGCCACGCCGGCTACCTGCTGATACCCCTCATACTGTCCTCGGACGTAGTGCTCCGGGTCAGCCGGCGGCATGGCCTGAAAGACCTCGACCTTCTTGTCCCGGAGCGCGTTGGCGTCCGATCGCACCGGCGGCTCCATCGCCACCAGGGCCAGGACCTGCAGCAGGTGGTTCTGGACCACGTCCCGGAGCGCACCCACGCTGTCGTAGAAGGCCCCCCGGGCCTCTACCCCGAAGTCCTCCGCCATCGTGATCTGCACGCAGGCCACATGCTGCCGGTTCCACACCGGCTCTAGGACGGCATTGGCGAAGCGGAGGAACTGGATGTCCATCACCGGTTCCTTGCCCAGGAAATGGTCGATGCGCAGGAGCTGGTGCTCGGAGAGATACTGGTGCAGGGCCTGGTTCAACGCGCGGGCAGAGGCCAGATCGTGGCCGAAGGGCTTCTCCACGATCACCCGGGCGCCGGCGAGCAGCCCGGCACCGGCCAGCTTCTCGACCACCCCCTCGAAGAGCGAGGGCGGGATCTCCAGATAGAAGAGCGGTCGCCGGGCGCCGCTCAGCGCTTGCCCCACCCGTTCGTAGGTAGCGGGGTCGTCGAGGTCGCCGCCGACATAGCTGATACGTCGGGCCAGCCGCCGGAAGACGGCCTGGTCCACGCCCTCTCCGGCCTGGATCGCCTGCAGCGCGTGCTCGCGAAGCTGGTCCACCGACCAGTCCTCCTTGGCCACCCCCACGACCGGCACCTTCAAGACCCCCCGTCGCTCCAGCCGGTAGAGCGCCCGGAAGGTCATCTTGCGGGCAAGATCGCCGGTGATGCCGAACACGGCCAACGCGTCTGCCGCCTTTTCCTCCGCCAATCCAAATCTCCCCGTCGGTGCCCGGCGCCCGCCGCCGGATCGGCACCTTCAGCGTACCTGTCCTGACAGCGCCGGCCCAGCCGCCGGATCCGGGAGTCGGCCGGGCCACCTCATCGGCGGACGGCTTCGGCCTTAGCCGGGAGCCGGGTCGGGTCGCGGGCTGGACCCCGCCACCCGCCCCAGGTCGGCCGGCGAGACGATGCCGACCAGGCGGCCCTCCCAGACCACCAGCGCCCGCCCATCGGAGCAGCCGGCCAGCCGCCGCAGCAACCCCACCGCCAGCTCCTGAGGCGAGGCGATGGGCACCTGCGAGAGTGGGCAGGCGACGTCGCGGACCCGCATCATGGCCCGGCTCGCCGGGTCCAGGCGCTGGATCGCACCGGCCGATACCAACCCGGTCAGCCGGCCCTCCAGGTCGAGGGTGGGAAACACCGGATGTCGATGCACGGCGACGAACCGGTCGAGGAAGTCCTGCAGCGTGATGTAGTCGGGAACCATCACCGGATTGGGGGTCATCACCTGGGCCACGGTCAGGTTGCCCAGCGCCTGGCGGAAGCGGGTGCCGGTCTCCTCCGCCCGTCCCGCGCTGAGCAGGAACCAGCCCAGGAACACCAGCCACACCCCACCTACCAGGTCCCGCGCAAGGAGGAACTCCACCACGCCGGCAGCCATCATCAGGAAGGAGAACACCATGCCCACCCGGACCGCGATCGCGGTCGCCCGGAGCCGGCTACGGGTGGCAGCCCAGGTGAGCGCGCGAAGAATCCGGCCGCCGTCGAGCGGGAAGGCCGGAATCAAGTTGAAGACGGCCAGCAGCAGGTTGATGATGCCCAGCCACAGCGCGGTGGCCGCCACCAGGGCCGGCAGCGGGGAGGCCGACAGGCCCACGAACAGCAGCAGGAACAGCCCGCCCAGGACCAGGCTGGTGGCGGGACCGACGGCCGTGATCAGCACCTCCCGCCCGGCGCTCTGAGCATCGCCGCCCAGCCGGGCCACACCCCCAAACAGCCAGAGCGTGATGCCCTCCACCCGAACCCCCACTCGCTGGGCCACCAGTGAATGGGCGAGCTCATGGGCAAGCAGCGAGCCCAGATACACGACCGCGGTCACCAGCGCCGCCGCCCAGTACCAGCCGGCGGCCAGGCCGGGCACCTCGCCGGGCAGGAACCCGGTGGCCAGGCTCCAGGCGATGAGGGCCACCACCACCAGCAGGCTCCAGTTCATCCCGATCCGGATGCCAGCGATTCGGCCGAGGTTAAGGGTCGTGGTCATCGTCCGATTCTCTTGGCTGCGCTGGCGTCCACCAGCGTGCAGCTCACTCTACGCGTCGTGACGTGCCTCGAAAAGAGCTCGCCACACCTACCACTGGTTACCTCGATGGTCCCCATCGTGCTTCCACTCGGGCGGAAACGCCACCGCGAACGCCCTCGCGGATCGGTCCCACCGCTCGAGCATGGGATGCTGACCTGCGACCATCCTGAGAAGGGGTTGGGAGGCGGCTGAGAGGGAATCCTCAAGGTGAGCGACGAGAAGCCTCGTCCTCCTCCACGGGACCGCGATCATGTGCCGCCACCGGCCCGCGCCGCCGCTGCCCGGCCTTGCCGGGCCGGTGCCGCACCGGAGGGGCCGGATAATCCGCGGCGTGAAGATCGACGTCTTCTGTCACCTGATGCCGAAGGACTATGCCGAGCGGTTGATGGCCCAGGCCGAGAACCCGGCCGTGGCCAACATCCGGAAGCGGGTGTCGGCCATCCCCGCCCTGGTCGATCTCGACCTGCGGTTCCGGCAGATGGACGAGTTCGGGCCGGACTATCGGCAGGTGGTGAGCCTGCCCGCACCGCCGGCCGAGGACATCGGACCGCCGCCCATCTCGAGCGAGTTCGCCCGCCGCGGCAACGAGGGGTTGGCCGAGCTGGTGCGCCGGCATCCGGATCGATTCGCGGGCTTCGTCGCCTGCCTGCCCATGAACGACGTCGAGGCGGCGCTGGAGGAGATCGACCATGCTTGCGGCACGCTCGGGGCGGTGGGGGCGCAGATCTACACCCATGTCAACGGCCGCCCGCTGGACGAACCTCGCTTCGAGCCCATCTACGCGCGGATGGAGGAGCTGGACCGAATGCTCTGGGTCCACCCCTGTCGCAACGCCTCCTGGGCGGACTATCCGACCGAGACCCGCTCCCGCTACGAACTCTGGTGGGTCTTCGGCTGGGAGTACGACACCGCCATCTTCATGGGCCGGCTGGTTTTCTCGGGAGTGCTCGAGCGCCATCCCCGCCTCAAGGTGCTGGTGCACCACGGTGGCAGCATGGTGCCCCACTTCGCAGGCCGCGTCGGGCCGGGCTGGGACCAGCTTGGCAGCAGGACACCCGAGGACCAGCGACAGGACGTCGAGCATTATCCCCTCTCGCAGCGTCCGATCGACTACTTCCGCATGTTCTATGCCGACACCGCGCTCTTCGGGGCCAAGAACGCGATCCGCTGCTGCCTGGACTTCTTCGGCATCGAGCGAGTGCTGTTCGCATCCGACTCACCATTCGACCCCGAGAAGGGGCCCGGCTACATCCGCTCCACCATCGCCAACATCGAGGAGCTGGGCCTGAGTGACGAGGAACGCCGGCTGATCTATGAGGCCAACGCCCGCCGCCTGCTGCCGCTTTCCGGATAGGAGCCGACGCTGGGAGGCACGGTTCGGCGGGCCTTCTGGCCGCGGACCCCAGGGTTACCCCAAACCGGGGTTGGCTCCCCGAGCCGGCTGCCGGCGCGGCTCCGCGCGAGCATGGACTCAAGCATCGACGGCCAGCGACGGGCATCGTTTCCCGGGCAGGCGATGCCCGAAAGGTGGGTCGTGAGCCCTCTCGGCCGGATCTGGCAGCGGCTTGCACACCAAGTTCGACGCCTGCAAGCGCCGCGACAGGACCTGGACGCCTCGTTCTTCCGAGCGCATCCAAGGCCAAGGTCGAGCAGGTGCTGACGCCTGGGACATCGACCCGATGGCAGGCCGATATGTCCTCGCCCTGGCGCACCTGCTCGATGACCTTGGCCGGCCGCAGCCTGCGCTCCCCCTGCTGGTGATCTGCGAGGGCGGCTCGGACCCTCGGAGATTTCTGCTGGATTCCCGGGCCGATGTCGAGTTGGCCGCCGTCGATTGCCCTGACGACCCCAACGAGGGAGCGACGTCGCAGAAGACCGGCTCTGGATGCAGTCGTCTCCGCCGCAGCGCGTCGCCCGTGGCTACGTTCCTGCGGTGATCACCGCACCATCCCGATCATCGGTGGACTCTACGCTGACCTTTCGATCAGCTCACGTGGCCGAGGGACCCTTGACACCGACCGATGCGCACCGGTAGCGTCATTTTTCGGGGTTCTTGGTCACCATGCCAGCGACGGAACTGACCTACCGTTGAGCCGGCTCCTCTCGCTCCGAGAAGCGATCGCCGAGCTGGTGCACGACGGCGACACCATCGCTCTCGAAGGCTTCACCCACCTGATTCCCTTCGCCGCCGCACACGAGATCATCCGCCAGGGACGTCGTCACCTCACCCTGGCCCGCCTCACCCCCGACCTGATCTACGACCAGATGATCGGGATGGGATGCGCCGACCGACTGATCTTTTCCTGGGGCGGGAACCCTGGGGTGGGGTCCCTACACCGTTTCCGCGACGCTGTCGAGAACGGCTGGCCAGGACCGCTGCAGCTCGAGGAGTACAGCCACGGGTCGCTCACCCATCGCTACGTGGCCGCCGCTTCGGGCCTCCCGCTGGCGATCATGCGCGGATTCGGCGGCGACCTCTTCGGCCATACCCGGATGGCGAGAGTGACCTGCCCTTTCACCGGTGAGGAGCTGCTGGCGGTGCCGGCGCTGCACCCTGACGTGGCCATCGTTCATGCCCAGCAGGCCGACCGCGCCGGCAACGTCATGATGTGGGGAATCGTCGGAGTGCAGAAGGAAGCCGTGCTCGCTGCACGCCGCTCGCTGGTGACGGTGGAGGAGGTGGTGGACTCGTTCGCTCCCCACACCGGCGGGGTGGTGCTGCCGCAGTGGGTGGTCACAGCAGTGGCGGTGGTGCCCGACGGTGCCCATCCCTCATTCGCCCAGGACTACAGCCAGCGCGACAACGCCTTCTACCGACGCTGGGATGCGATCAGCCGCGAACGTGATCGGTTCCTGGACTGGATGCGCCAGCACGTGCTGGAGACCCCGGATCACCGCAGCTATCTGCGCCGGCTGCGTGAGGAGCCACCGGCGGACCAGCTGAAGGCCGGGTCGTGACCGCGCCGGAGCCCGGCTACAGCGCCGACGAGATGATGACGGTCGCGGCTGCCCGAGAGCTACGCGGCACCCGGGTCTGCTTCGTCGGCATCGGCCTGCCCAGCCTCGCCGCCAACCTCGCCCGGCAGCTGCACCAGCCCGACCTGGTCCTGATCTACGAGTCGGGCACGATCGGGGCCAAGCCCAGCCGACCTCCGCTCTCGGTCGGAGATGGGGAGCTGGCCGAGACCGCCGACCTGGTGGTATCGATGCCCGAGATCTTCGCCTATTGGCTACAGGGCGGCCGGATCCAGGTCGGCTTCTTGGGCGGCGCCCAGATCGACCGCTTCGGCAACCTGAACACCACCGTGATCGGCCCCTATGAGCGGCCACAGGTCCGGCTGCCAGGGGCCGGCGGTGCGCCCGAGATCGCCTGGTGCGCCCAGCGGGTGGTGGTGATCATGCGGCACCGCCGCCGCGCCTTCGTCGAGCGGCTGGGGTTCCTGACCACCCCGGGCCTGTGCCCGGGCGACCCGGAGCGGGGTGGCGCGCTGGGGAAGGGACCGACCGCCGTGATCACCGACCTGGGGGTGCTTCGGCCCGACCCGGCCACGCAGGAGCTGGTGCTGAGCGAGCTCCATCCGGGCGTGGACCCGGATCGAGTGCGGGCCGAGACGGGATGGCACCTGCGGGAGGCCGCGGACCTGGGCCGGACGGCTCCCCCCACCGCCCAGGAGCTGGACGTGCTTCGTCGATTGAGCTCGGAGTAGCTCCCATGGTCCCTTGGCGTCTACCCGGGTGGCTCGGCCGACCGGATCAGGCCGCCTCGAGGCTGCCGAGCCGGGACGCCGCCTCGCTCCCTCACTGGGATCGGCACCCAGGGACACCGATCACCGCCTCGTCCGGCGCGTCAACCACGGACGCGATGTCTCGGCGTCGCCATCGCTGGCGGGACCCGTGGAGAGGATGAACCGATCCGCGGCTCGGCGATCCATGACGGCGGCATGCTGATCCCATCCGCGCTCCTCGCGCATCTCGCGCGTTCGGTCGCCGACCGAGCCCTTCGCTCGACCAGATCGGGGGACGAGCAGAGCCCCGGGTGGCAGAGGCATCGCCCGGCGGGAGCCGGGGGATCTCTCTGGCGGCTCGCTATGATCGCCGCGGTGCACCATCCGTGGCGGGAGTCGGCTGCCGGGGACCACCGGCTGCATCTGGCCGGATGAGCCTTCCTCTGGCCGACATCCGGGTGATCGCGATCGAGCAATATGGCGCCGGCCCCTTCGGCAGCCTGCACCTGGCCGATCTGGGAGCCGATGTGATCAAGATCGAGGACCCGCGCACCGGTGGCGACGTCGGCCGCTACGTTCCGCCCTTCCAGGAGGACGAGGACAGCCTCTTCTTCGAGACCTTCAACCGCAACAAGCGCAGCCTGAGCCTGGATCTGTCCATCGCCGCCGGCCGGGCCGTGCTCGAGGACCTGGTCAGGGTGTCCGACGCCGTCTACTCCAACCTGCGGGGTGACGTCCCCGAGCACCTGCGCATCCGGTACCCGGACTTGTGCCACCTCAACCCCCGGATCGTGTGCGTCAGTCTCTCCGGGTTCGGCTCAACCGGGCCCCGCCACCGGGAACCGGCCTACGACTACCTCCTCCAGGGCCTGGCCGGCTGGATGAGCATCACCGGTGAGCCCGACAGTCCGCCGACCAAGTCGGGCCTTTCCCTGGTCGATTACGCGGGCGGGCTGGTGGCGGCCCTGGCTCTGGTGGCCGGCGTGCACGCGGCCCATCGCGACGGCGCCGGCATGGACTGCGATCTGAGCCTCTTCGACACGGCCATCGCGCTGACCACCTACCTCGCCACCTGGCACCTGAACGGCGGGTTCCGTCCCCGCCGCATGCCCAGTTCCTCGCACCCATCACTGGTGCCCTTCCAGAACTTCGCCACCAGCGACGGCTGGATCGTCGTCGCGTGTCCCAAAGAGAAGTTCTGGCGCCGGCTGGCGGTGGTGATCGGGCACCCGGAGCTGGCCGAGGATCCGCGCTTCGTCGACTTCGCGGCGCGGGCGCACCATGCCGACGAGCTCCGCCGGATCCTTGGGGACGAGTTCCGGCGAGCCCCGGCCTTGGAGTGGGTCGAGCGCCTGGCGGCGGCCGGCGTGCCCTGCGCGCCGATCAACGACCTTCCCGCTGCCCTGGCCGACCACCAGACCACCGCCCGCGGTCTGATTCTGGAGGTCGAGCATCCGCGCTGGGGAACGGTGAGGGAGCCAGCCAGCCCCCTCAAGGTGGGCCAGACGCCAGCGCCCCGGCGCCGGGCACCGAGACGCAACGAGCATGCCCGGACGATCCTCGAGGACCTGCTGGGCTACACCAGCGAGCACATCGCCGAGCTGGCGGCCCAGGGCGCCTTCGGCTGACCGCAAGGCTGTTCGCACCTGGGCCATCGATTCCGGTGTTGCGTGGCAGTACTGGATCCAGGCCCCGGCGAGCACCCAACGGTCCCGGACTCAGTCCATCACGGTCTGACTCGGCGACAGGACCTCCCTCTCGACCACCGGCACCCGACCACTGAAGTGGCCCACGCATCGGACCAGGCGTCGAGGACCAGAGTCGAGCAACTCAACCGGTGCCTGGCACTCGGCAGCTGCCCAGCGACAGCGACCGATCAGACGGCAGCCCGGCGCCGGGTCGATGGCGATGTAGGGCTCGCCGGCTGGACTCTCCCGCTGCCGCCGCATTCGAGGCGAATCCACCGGGATCGCGTCCAGCAGCAGACGGGTGTAAGGGTGAAGGGGACGCGAGAACAGCTCCTCGGTTGGACCAGCCTCGACGATCTGGCCCGCGTACATCACCAGAATGCGCTGGGCGATCCAGCGGGCAACGCCGAGATCGTGGGTGATGAAGAGATAGGACAGGTCGAGCTCACGCTGCAGACGCCGCAGCAGGTTCAGCAGCTGGGCCTGGACCGAGACGTCGAGAGCCGAAGTGGGCTCGTCCAGGACCACGAAGCGAGGCCGGGTGATCAGAGCGCGGGCCAGCCCCACCCGCTGACGCTGGCCGCCCGAGAGCTGATGGGGGTAGAGGTCGGCATGCTGGGGCTCGAGGCCGCAGAGGTCAAGCATCTCCAGCATCCGGCTCCTCACCTCACGGCCCCTGGCCAGCCGGTGCAGGTGCAGCGGCTCGCCAATCTGCGCCCCCACCTTCATGCGTGGATTCAGCGACTCGCTGGGGTCCTGAAACACGATCTGGGCGCGAAGCCGGAGGCGCCGCAGCCGGGCCGCGCTGGCGCCGGTAAGCTCCTCATCGCCGAGGAACACCCGGCCTCCATCGGGCTCTTCCAGGCGGAGCAAGCAGCGGGCGACGGTGGACTTACCGCTTCCGCTCTCCCCGACCAGGGCCACGGTCTCACCGGGCATAACCTCGAAGGAGACGTCGTCGACCGCGTGCAGGGTCCGCCGCCTCCAACCTTGGCGCAGGCGGTAGGAGCGGCTCAGGTGCCGGACGGTCAGGACCGGGATCATGCCACCCCGGAGCGTTCGCCAACCTCTTCCGCATAGTGGCAACGGGAGAGATGGTCGGCTTCAAGGTGGCGGAGCGCCGGCACCTCCGCGGCGCAGCGGGGCCCGGCCATGAAGCATCGGGGTTGAAAGCGACAGCCCAAGGGCGGGCGGCGCAGGTTGGGGATGTGGCCGGGAATCGCGGCGAGGTCCCTGGAGCGAACCGCACTGGGGCGGGCACGCAGCAGGCTCACCGTATATGGATGCCGCGATCGCTCGAAGACCTGATAGGCCGGAGCCAGCTCCACCACTTGGCCGGCATACATCACCGCTACCTCGTCACATACCTCAGCCACCACCGAAAGGTTGTGGGTGATCAGGATCACGGTCAGGTCGAGATCCCGGCGCAGGTCCGCCAGGAGTCGGATGATCTGGGCCTGTACGGTGACGTCCAGGGCGGTGGTGGGCTCGTCTGCAATCAGCAACCGGGGCTCCCCGGCCAGCGCGAGCGCGATCATCACCCGCTGAGCCATGCCACCCGAGAGCTCGTGCGGGTAGGCGCGCAGGACCCGTTCCGGTGCGGGCAAGCCGACCCTGCGCAACATTTCGAGGGAGCGCTCCTTGGCCTCCCGCCGGCCGACGCCGGCATGGGTGCGGAAGACCTCGGCCATGACCATGCCGACGCGCATCACCGGGTTCAGGTAGCCCCGTGGGTCCTGGAAGATCATGCCCATGCGCCGACCCCGGAACGCCCGCATTCCCACCTCGGAAAGCTGCAGGAGGTCGGTGCCATCGAAGAGGATCCTTCCACCCACGATCCGGCCTGGGGGGCGGATCAGGCGCATGACCGAGAGCGCGGTCACCGACTTGCCCGACCCCGACTCTCCGACCAGGCCCAGGATCTGGCCCTGAGCGACCGCGAGGTCGAGGCCGTCCAGCACCCGCACCGGTCCGCCCGGCCCCTCGAAGTAGGTCTTGAGCCCCTCAATGCGGAGCAGGTCTGGCATCTCAGCGCCGCCTCGGGTCGAGCAGATCCTGAAGGCCGTCCCCGATCAAGTTGAACCCCATGATCGTGATCGCGATTGCGGCCCCAGGGAAGAAGGTGATCCACCACTGCCCGGAGACGATGTAGCGGATGCCCATATTGATCATCACACCCCATTCCGCGTCAGGCACCTTGATCCCCAGGCCGATGAAGGAGAGGCCAGCCGCGGTCAGGATCGCATACCCGGCCTGGAGCGTCGATTGCACGAACAGCGGTGCGATCGAGTTGGGGAGGATGTGAACCAGCAGGATGCGCCAGCGCGGGTTGCCGATCGCTCGCGCTGCTGTGACGTATTGGAGCTCACGGACGCTCAACACTCGCGATCGCAGCAGTCGGGCGTAGATGGGCAGGTTGACCAGGGCGATGGCGAAGATCAAGTTGATCAGGCTCGGGCCCAGGGCCGCGACCACGCCCATGGCCAGGACGAAGTCGGGGAAGGCCGAAAGCATGTCCATCACCCGCATGATCAGCTCGTCCGGCAGCCGTCCGACGTAGCCGGCCAGAGCCCCAAAAAGCGCTCCGGCGGAGAACGCGATCGCGACCGCGCCGACCGCGATGGTGAGGTCCAGGCGGGCTGCGTACAGCACCCGGGAGAAGATGTCGAACCCGGTCTGGTCCGTCCCAAAGGGATGAGCCAACGACGGAGGTTGCAGCACCGCAGCCGGGTTGCCTACCAGGGCCGGATAGGGTGCGATCACTGGTGCCAAGATCGCGACCACCATCACCAGAGCGACGATCACCGCGCCGGCCAGGGTCACTCGATTGGAGCGCAGTCGCCCCCAGGCCAGGCGTACGCGCCCGCCCGCCTGGGTTGCGACGTCGGCGACAGCGGCAACGCTCATGTTCGCTTCCTCAATAGCGCACCCTGGGATCCAGTGCCAAGTAGAGGACGTCGACCACGAGGAACACGATGATGTACATGGTGGTGGCGTAGAGGATGAAGCCCTGCACCGCCGGGAAGTCTGAGTTGGTGATCGCCTGGTAGACGTACAGACCCATGCCCGGCCAGGAGAAGATAGTCTCCACCAGAACCGTCCCACCGAGCAGGTAGCCGTACACAACCGCGATCATCGTCACCACGGGAAGCAGGGCATTCTTCAGCGCGTGGCGGAGCACGATGCTCCAGGGACGCAGCCCGAGCGCCCTCAAAGCGAGGATCGGGGGTGAGTCCAGGGCCTCTATCATCCCCTGGCGGACCAGCCGCATGATCGGGGCCATGACCGAGAAGCCGAGCACGAAGGCCGGAAGCCAGATCTGGTCCCAGGTGGCGAGCAATGTCGACCAGTTGCCGGTCAGGACGGCGTCGATGGTGTAGATGCCGGTCAGGTGGGCGGGGGGACTCGCGCCCGGAGGGAGCCGGCCGGTGG
>CADDZO010000045.1 GCA_902812395.1 bacterium
TCCGTCTCTCCATGCGAGCCCACCGGCGCCGAGCGCCGGCCGGAGATCCGGAGCCGCGGCCGGGGTTCGTCGCCAGAGGTAGGACGGGGATCACCACTGCTCGCGGTGAGTTGGGACCCGGTACAGCTGGCGGAGCCGTCGGGCCGGCTCCCCTCGGGCGAGTTCACCGGCGCCGAGACCTCCACCCCGCGGGACCTGGCCGAGATCGTGCACCGGATCCGCCGTCTGATCCGGCACCGGCTGCGGGCCGAGTTGGCCGCCTCATCACCGACGCCGCGCCAACTCCTGAGGGCTGAGCCGCGGCTCGGCCCCGAGGACCTCTCCTTCAACCTCCAACCTCACCACCACTGGCTGGACGTCGTGGCCCCGGCCAGCGGGGGTGGAGGAGCCCCCGGTCGAGGGGGGAGCCGAGGACCTGCGGATCGACCTCTCGTAGGCATCCTTGCCGCAACGCTCCCCTGGGAGGCCGGGGCCAGCCCAGGCGGCCGGGCGCTCAGCGTTGCCGTCGTCGCCGGCCCCAGCCCCGGGTGGCGTGGTAGGCCGCCTTGCGGGCGTAGCGCCGCACCTCGTAGCCGGCAAGATAGCCCGGCCCCTTGCTGATGGCCCGGCCCAGGTAGTAGAGGTGCACCATCCTCCAGAACAGGCTCCAATTGTCGCCGCCTCACCAGCAGTCGACCCTCCGCTCCGTCTCTGGCCGCGGTTCCGGCGACCCGCACCCAGGCGGCACCGCCACCAGAGGAAAGGAGTGTCTTGCCTCGATCAGGAATTCGGATACCGCGGTCCATTTCTCCTATCGCCGGCACGATTGACGACAGCGGGCCGAGGTCGCAGGGTCGCCACATCGGCGAGTGGCGGAGACAGTGCCCCCGGATCAAGCCAGCAAGCCGGCCTCCAGCTCGCGTCCCACCAGCCGCTCCCGCTCATCACCCACCCGCCACTGGGCCTGGCTGCCGGCCGGCAGCTTGCGTACCTCGAGCACGGTCTCGATCCGCTCTGCCACCGCCCGGACATGGCTGACCACTGCCACGAGCTGGCCCTGACCCGCACGGCGCTCGAGGGCGGCCAATGCTTCGTCCAGGGCACCGGCATCGAGTGCCGCGAACCCTTCGTCGAGGAAGAGTGCGCCCAGCTTCCCGCCCGAGCGGGCTGCGATCTCGACCAGCCCCAGAGCCAGGGCCAGACTGGCAAGGAAGGTCTCTCCCCCAGAGAGGGTCTTGGTCGAGCGTGGCTGGCCGGTCAGCCGGTCCACGATCTGGAAGTCCTCGGAGAACCCGAAGCGCTGCTGCGTCATATCCCCGAGGACCCCGGAGGCCACCGCCAGCAGCGTCCGTTGGCGACGCTCGATCACGTGGCGGATGAACTGGCTATCCGCCAGCAGCCGGTGCAGCTCGTTGAGCGAATCTCGGATCTCGGTGGCGGCGGCAAGTCGGCGCTCCAGGTCCTGGACGATCGGAACCTGGGACTTCGCTCGCTCCAGGTCTGCCTCGGCCGCGCCCAGCCGGCGACCCAGCTCCTCCAGCTCGCTCCGCACCTCGTCCGGTGACTCGAAGCCAGCCTCCACGAGGAGACCGTTCAGCCGGGAACGTGCCGATTCCAGGCCAGCTGCGATCGCCGCCATGGCCTCAGCAGCGGCCGCCAGCGTCGCCTCGACCGCAGCCTCCTGGGAGCAAGCCGCCTCCTCCAGCTCCGTCAGACCCAGGCCCTCGGGGAGGGGTCCCAGCGGGAGTTCTCCCAATGCCTGTCGGCAATCGTCCAGCCGTGCCCGGAGGTTGGCCAGCTGTCGCTCGACTCGGCCCCTTGGCTCCGCCACCTGCCGCTGGAGTCGCTCTTCTGCCTCCCTGGCCTGCCGCTGTGCAGCCGCCAGCTCGCCCAGCACCGCCTGGTGCATCCGCTCCCTCTCACGGGCTGCCGCCAGCCGCTCCCGGGCAGCGTTCAGCACCTCCTCAAGGGGCCGCCCGGCCACGGCCAGGGCGGACGGGAGTCGAGTCAAGAGCGCCTCCAGCTGCTCTTGCTCAGCTCGCAGGCGGTCTGCCTCGTCGTTCAGCTCCCGGCGCCTCCGGTCCAGCGCACGCGCTGCCTCGGCGTGGGCGGCAGCGGTGCGGTCGACCTCCGACCGGGCCGCCTGCGCGGCAGCACGCCGCTCGACCACTGCCGCGGCCAGCCGCTCCCCCTCAGCCAGCAGCGGCGCCAGCAGCTCGGCATCAGGTCGCTCCAGGGAGACCATGGGGAGCAGCCGTTCCACCTCGCGGCAGGCTCCGGCGGCCTGCTCCTCGGCTCGTTGCCGGCGCTGGACCAGCCGGTCCAGCTCGCCCTCGGCAGCTTGGACCACGGCCAGCGCTCGGGCTACCTTCTGCCGCTCGGACCGTTCCCGCTGCATCGCCGCTTCCCGGTCCCGGGCCAGCGGTTCCAGCGCCGTGGTCTCCACCTCGAGACCCTCAGGAAGCGGCTGGCGGCAGACCGGGCAGGGATCGCCAGGTCCCCGCCCCTGGAGCAGGTGAGCGGCGGTGTGTGCGCGACGCGCCGCGTCCTCCGCCGCCACCGCCCGCTCCAGCGCCTCTCCAGCTTCTCGGAGCCGCCGCTCGTGCTCCTCCAGCTCGCGGCGGAGTACCTTCAGGTCAGCCAGCTTGGCCGCCTCTTCTTCGGCTAGCTGGTCAGCCTCCTCTCGACAGCGCCGGGCCCGGACCAGGGCATCTCGGACCATGGACTCGCGATCGGCGTGCTCCCGCTGCGCCTGCTCCGCCGCCGCCATCTCCCGCTGCGCGGCCGCAGCTCCATGCTCCCGCCGTTCCAGCTCGGCCCGCTCAGCCCCGAGGCGCTCGGCCTCCACCTCAAGCTCCCGCCGACGCGCCTCCAGGCGAGCCCCTTCCTCCTCCAAGTGGCCACGCTCCGAGGTCGCGCGCTCCAGAGTGGCCACTGCTTCCTGGAGGTCGTCAGGGCCCTCGCCCGCGGCGGCCGCCTCCTGCCACGACATCTGGAAGGCCGAGACCTCGGCCTGGAGCGCCACCAGCCGGTGCTGGAGCTCCTCCAGCTTCGCCTGCAGGTCGCGTTCCAACGGCCGCAAGCGGGCCAGGGCGGCCGACGCCGGCTCCGGGAGCGAGGCACGCAGGTCGGCCAGCCTCCCCCGGGGTTCACGGAGAGCGGCGGTACGCCGTTCCGCCTCACGTTCCGCTTCCCGCAGCCGGTCCAGCTCCGCCACCAGGCCAGCCAGATCCCGCTGCCGGCCCCGCAGGGCCGCTACCTCCGCCTCCAGCCAGCGCGCCTCGGCGGCAGGATCCGCGGGCAGCTGCGCCCGCTCGCCCTCAAGGCGCGCAGCCAGCGGCGCTGCCCGCTGGCGGAAGCCATCCACTCGGGTCCGCACCTCGTCCAGCTCGGTCACCCGGAAGATCCCCTTCAGGATCCGTGCGCGCTCTCCGGCCCGCTCCTGGAGCAAGGTGGCGAAGCGGCCCTGGGGCAGAACCGCCGCGGTGAGGAAGGCGCGCCGATCTAGGCCCAGCAACCGCTGCACCTGCTCGGTCACCGCCGCCTCGCGCTCCAGCGGGACGAAGTCCGGATCGTCCAAGCAGCGGAGCTCGTGCACCGGGGGCGGATAGCCCCCGCGAGAACAGGACCGCCGGACCAGCCAGCGCCGGCCGTCGGCCTGGAACTCGAGCTCCACCGCCATCGTCTCGACCCCGGTCGCGATCAGCATCTTCACCTCACCCGCATCCCAGGTGGTGGCGTTGAAGAGGGCGTAGGTGATCGCCTCCAGGATCGAGGACTTGCCCGCGCCGGTGTCACCGACGATCGCGATCAGGTCCCGGCCGGTGAAGTCGATCTCGCAACTGCTCCGGTAGCTGCGCAGGCCCTGGATTCGGAGCCGGAGCGGCCTCATCCCTCCAGCGCCTCCAGCTCGAGCATCCGGGCTTCTTCCTCGTGCTCGACCTCCCGGAGCAACGCGGTGAAGGTCTCCAGCACCCGATTCGCCGAGCCCGCTCTCACTCCCTGGGCACCCAGATACTCCTCGAACAGCCGCTCGAAGCCGGGTTCCGCCTCGTGCGCCCGGGCCTCGCTTACCACCCGCACCCGAGAGGCGGCGCAGTCCTCGCGGACGTCGAGCAGCGTGGCCCGAGGCAGCAGCTCGGCCACCCGCAAGCTCAGGTCGGGGATCGGGGACTCGGTCCGGACCGTGACCAGGCAGAGATCGTCACCGATCTCTGGGGCGAGCGTCTCCAGCTCAGCCAGGCTGGCCGTGATCCGGCGCAGCCGCCGGCCACTGCGCAGTGGGCGGGGGGAGATGCGGGCCGGCCGCCCGGGTTCGGCCTCCACGATCACGATCTCCTTGACCTCGTCCAGCTCCCCGAAGTCGAGCGGAACCAGGCTGCCGGCGTAGCGGCCCACCGCCACGCCCGGCAGGGGCTGCGGGCGGTGGAGGTGGCCGTAGGCGGCATAGGCGACCGGGGGCAGACGTTCGGAGCGGGTGGCGTAGGTGTCGGTCACGTGGATGGGCCGCTCGCTGCTGGAGAAGCGCGCACCGCTGACGAAGAGATGGGCGGCGAAGAGCAGGACGTGGCGGGCGGGATCGTAACCGTCGAGGAGGCCTCGGGCGAGCGCATCCACGATCGCCTGAACTCGGTCGGCGTAGTCGGCCATCCAGTTCTCGGGCGACTCGAAGCTCTCGATGGTGCGGTTGGCGTGGACGAAGGGCAATGGCGCCAGGCGGGCTATTTCGCCCGCTCCACAGTGGAACTCCAGGATGCCGCCCTCGGCCGGCGGCCGAGCACGGGCCACGAAGCAGAGCCGGGACTCCCCCAACAGCTTGCCGAAGAGCTCGAAGAGGGCGGTCGAGTCGTGGTTGCCGGCAATCACCACCACCGGACAGACTTCGGCCAGCTCCCGGAGCCGGTCGAGGGTCCAGTCCATGTCGGCGTAGGCGGGCCGCAGCGAGTCGAACAGGTCGCCGCAGTGGACGATCAGGTCAGGTCGTTCGGAACGGGCCAGCTCCACCACCTCCTCCACGGCGGCCGCGATGTCCGGCTGGCGGGAGACGTTCATGAGCGCGCGGCCGACGTGCCAGTCGGCGGTGTGCAGGAGCTTCACGGGAACAGCTTCCGAAAGGCGGCGTCCACCTCCTCGGAGTTTGCCGCCGGCGCCGCCTCGGCCACGTTGGTGGCGAAGGCCGGGAAGGGGAAGCGAATCGGAATCGGCGCTGGGACGAGAGGCTGGTCCAGCACCATGGTCCCGGGCAAGAAGCGGCTGGCCCGATCCCGCAGCTCGGGGGTGAGGAATCGGTAGTCGGCGGCCTCACCGGCGTCGAGCCGGCCCACCACCTTGATGGCAGCGTTGCGCACGATCGCGGGCTCGACCTCGCCCGCCGCCTGCTGGGCACCGATCAGGATCACGCCCAGGCTGCGGCCGCGAGCGGCGATGTCAACCAGCGTCTCTTTGATGGGGCTGGTCCCCTCCTTGGGCGCGTACTTGTTGAGCTCATCCAGGACCACGAAGCGCAGCGGCTCCCGACCCCTGCCCTGCTTGGACTCGAAGACCTCCGCCAGCAGCGCCCCGACCGTGAAGCGTTGGGCGTCCTCGTGCAAGGAGTGGATATCCACCACCGTCACCGGCTCCTCCAGCATCACCGGCTCGGCGCCGGCACGAACCAGGTGGCCGATGCGCTGGGCGGCGGCGTAGAGGCGACGGACGAAGGCCATGGCCGTGCCCGGAGCGACGCTGCCCGACCAGGCCGGGTCGGCCTCGCCGCTCTCCGGGGCCAGGCGCTGGGTCAGGAAGTCGACCAGATCGGAGAACTCCCGGACGGGGAAGCCCTGTGCGGCCGGGCGGGCCGGGCGCCGCTCCTGGGCCACCCGGGCCAGATCGAAGCCACAGCCGGGAGGCGGCACGTCCAGGACCACCGCCCCCGGCTCACCCTCCATCGGGTACGCCCAGCGGGCAAGCTGGATCCGGACTCGCTGCTCGACGAAGGAGATCTGGTTGCGCTGGTCGGCGGCGTCGGTGAAGCAGAAGCGGAGCAGGCCCTGAGCGATGAATGCCCGCGGCGACCAGCCGAACGGCCGGATGTCGGCTGCCGGGCGCGAGACCACGTCGGTGTCCACCGCCCCGAGCCGACTGGAGGGCGATCGAGGAGCGTAGAAGCGGACGCGGCGGAAGGGACCGGGATCCTGCACTCCAAGCCGTTGCCAACGACGGACGGCCTCGGCGGCGCGGGCGAAGCCGGCGTTGGGCCGATCCAGGTGGAGCAGGTCCTCGCCCTTGACGTTGAAGACGAGGGCACGGGCCTGGGTCGCTCCCGCCCCCAGCAGCCGCCGCCCCTGCTCGGTCTCGAAGAGCATGTAGAGCAGGAAGAGCGCATAGGTGGACTTGGTCGCCACCCCTGAGATCCCGGAGATCGAGAGGTGGCCGCCCTTCTCGCCGTTGAGGAAGGAGAAGTCGAGGTAGACCGGCTGTTCGGACTGATCCAGACCAGCTGGTAGCGGGGCTGCCATCTGATCCAAGAAGAGCGCCTGGTCGCGGTGCTGGCCGGCGGCCCGGAACGCGCTAGCACCCGGCGCGGGCGGCACCCAGAGCTCTGGCACGGTGCGCAGCACCTGCACCTCCGCCCGCCGGATCGGCTCGCCGGGCATGGTGTGGCGGTCGGCAATCCGGCGGGTGTCCGTGGCCAGAATCGCCCCCTCGATGCTGCCGAACCCCTCGACCACGATCCCGTAGTGGGTCACCGATCGACCATCCGGGAGCGACTGTGGGACGGCTACCAGCTCGTCGAGCTGAACCACCGCGTGATCGTCCAGGAGCAATGAGAAGCGTCGGGTGCTGGCCTCGACCGATCCGTCCACTAGGCCCAATCCCCGCTCCCCCCGATCGTCCAGATCATTCACGTTGCCACTCCACCGAAGCGTGGGTCGGAGCCTCGCTCGACGGGCGCACCAACCTCCGTCCGGTCGCTTGGCCCACACGATTACGAGCGAGAAGCCCCCAGACCCTGACAAACAACGCCAGAGTAACGGGCAAGGATACTGCCTCGGCCCAGTACTTGCGTGTTGAGGCCAGCCGGTAAGCTCAGTGCCGACTTTGGCAGTTTTTGAACCCAATCCTGGTACTTTGCAGCACCCTCGCTGCCGCTCTTCCAGCGGCTCATCCATGGCCGGGTGCTCTGCCCCGGCCGCCACACCGTGACCGGCATCATTTGCTTCGGCCATCCCCAGGGCGAGCGGTCGTCTTAGCTAGTGCCTCCCCTGACCGGCGTCAGCGTGATCATGGTCGTGGCCCTGCGGGGGATGCCGGAATGGCCGGGCGCTCCGGCCACACCGGGAGCAGCCGGGTAGCCGACCGCGGTCGCGAGACGATCGCTCCGGGATCCGCGGCCGCACCTCCTGGAATCCCGACGACTCGACCATACCGGCGGCACGGCGGTTCCGCACCGGGCTCACCCCATCTGACGTAGCCGCCCTCGGCGTCGAGGTCTACCAGCAGAGGGCCGGTGCTGACCCGCCTCTCGACAGCCGCGGGCGGGGGCCGCGTTGGCGACCTCTTGGCTCATGGGCCGCCATCGCCGGCGCCGTACCTCATCTGAGGATCGTCCCTGCACGCCAACTTGTGCGGGCCGCTCAGCTGCCAGCCACAGCCGCCTCTCGTGCGATTGCCTCTCGCACGGCCCGGTAGGCCAGTCTCGCATCTCCCAGGAGATGCCGCAGCCGTGTCTCCAGCGCTGCCACCGGTTGCAAATTCTGGGGCGCACGGGGATCTCTGTGTGCCACGCCAGCGTACCGGGGAAGGATGCTGGCGAGGGCATCCGACATGGCTACAGCCGCATCAAGGCCGGCGCTGCACGGCATTTCCAGACGCACAATCCCGGCCCAAGGCCCTGCCATTCTCGAAGCAGGCGCCAGTCGGAGGTAGCAGGAGTACCGCTCGCCGAAACGGAAGAGGCTGGACCGTTGGGCAGGTCCCAGCTCCGGGATCCGACGATGATGCTCGGGCGGCAGAAGCGCCGTGCTGTGCGTCTTAACGTAGCCAGCGACCGGCTGATCCCGGCTCCGGGCATAGGTCAGTGGGCCGTCCACTAGCACCAGCCAATCTCTCCGGCAAAGCCGGTCGGCCAGCAGACCCTCCGCTTCCCGCATCAGTTGCTGAAGTCGGACCATAGGCGCGTCTGGCTCAGAGCCGGCCACCCTATCAGCCGACCACCTCCAACCCCCGGGCACCGGGGACAGCGTGCCGTCGCGATTTGAGCCCAAGATCACGAGCCGCCTCACCTCCTCTGCAACGAAACGAGGCGGATGTTCCCCATCGGCGACGACAGCCCCACAGGCGTGGCTGCCAGCCACGCCTCGCACCACCTCTCCGGTGGCCGGATCGTGCTGGTAGAGATTCGCCTCGACCCGGCGGACGCCGTCAACAAAGGCTACTGGCGGATGACCAAGAGCCGCCGTCGGGACCGAATGAAGTTGCAATCGGTCCCCATCCTCGAGCAGTTCGACCTCCCCAACCCCAGCGTCGTCTGCGGCAACGAGATAAGGTGACCCGTAGGCTGCGTGCCACTCCTCGACGAAGATGCCTGCACCCATCCGTACATCCAGCCAGGATACTGGCTCGCCGTCGGCGGCGCCACCCTCTATCCGGTCTACCTTCCAGACTTGACAGGCCCTGGATTTGACCCCTGAGGCCAGCGATGTGCTACACTCCGCAGCCAATCCGTCCAGGCATGCCGAGGACAGAGAAATACCGCATGGCATCGGGAGTAGACAATGCTGAAGAACAAGTTCGCGTCTCTCGCGGCGGGCATCGCTTTCGCGACGGCGATCGGGGCAGCCGCTCCGGCGTATGCCTGGCAGGCACACCCCGACGGCCAGTCCCATGGGCAGGTCACCGCACAGAGCGGTGACACGATCAACGTCCTGCCCATCCTGGTTTGTGGCAACAACATCGCCAACGACGTGACCACCGGCCTCGTTCCGGTTCCCGTCACGGTGCTGCTGGACAGCCTGCTGCAGCTCCCGGCGACAGGGTACTGCTCCAACTCGGGAGCCGTCGAGACCTCCAAGTAGGGGTAGCTGCAGCGACCTCTCGGGCGCCGGGGGTGCCGGTGCGCTGCGCACCGGCACCCCTGTGTGCCCCGAAGGTTACTCGGTCCCTCGTAGCTGTTCAGCGACTCTCGCTCAATCGCCATGGCCCCTAGACAACCACCTCGGCGATGACCGACAATCCGCGCATTAGAGCCAGATTGTTGCGGACACCGAGGTACTTGATCAGCTGTTCACGTACAACCGCCGCCCCTAGCCCTCAGGGGCTTCTCCTGGATCAATCCGACACCAGTGACCGGCTGGCCCTGGCATACTAGCATCCCGCATCGGCACTATCGCTGGGCCGATGGTATGAGCTCGACAGCCGATCCCCTTGCCGCCCCGACTGAATCGCCGAAGGCGTTCGCCGAGACCGCATTGGCCAGCGCCCCGTCGCCTGCGGTGGCTCGGCCGCGGCTACGGCGGACCTGGCGGGCCCCGCCCGGCTAGGCAGCACAGGTCGGCCAGCCCGCCAGGTCGGGGGGCTCCGATGTATCGTCACCGCGGCAGCTACGGGCAGGAGCTGCCAGGGCCACACTCGGAGGCAATGTTAAAGTACGGACCGCCCTCGGCGGCTGATCTGAGCTCTTCACTGACCCAATCATCATCCACACTACCTGGCTCACCACCCAACACCGCCGCCGCGCCATGTCGGCGGCGTCGTCGAGCACAGGTTGAGGAGGCACCGCATGCGATTCGGCGTGATGGCCATGCAGCCCGAGCTGATCACCGCGGACTCCGCCTTCGACCATCGGGCGCTGGTCCGGTGCGTGGCCGAGGCAGGCTTCTCCGTGATCGAGCTGGCGGGGGATCTGGTCCTGTTCTTTCCCGACGCCTTCAACCCGCCGGCCATCGATGCACTGGCCGACCTCCGCCTTCGCCTGGGGTTGACCTACACCGTCCACCTGCCGCTCTGGTCGGTCGAGCCGGCAACGCCGCTTGAGCCCGTCCGCCAGGGATCGGTGGCAGCCCTCGTCGCCGCCATCCGGGCCCTCGAGCCGCTGGAGCCCGAGGTCCACGTGCTGCATGCCACTGGGGCGCTCGCCTCCGAGTTCACCCGCATGGGGCTCGGTCCCGCGGTTCGGCCTCTCGTCCTCTCCCTCTTCCAGGACCGGGCCCGGACCAGCGTCGGCCAGCTGCTGGACCAGACCGGCCTGGCGCCGCGGCGCCTGGCGGTGGAGACCGTGGAGTTCCCTCTCGAGCTGACCCTGGCGCTGGCCGACGAGTTCGACCTCTCGGTGTGCCTGGACGTGGGGCACGTGCTGGCCGGGTTTACCGGCCCGGTGGGGCTGGAGGAGGCATTGGATCGATGCCTGCCCCGGCTGGCCGAGGTCCACCTCCACGACGCCCCCTGGCAGGGCCCCCAGCGCCAGATCGCCTACGGCCGCGACCATGGGCGGTTGGGCTCGGGCGACCTGGACGTCGGGAGGCTGCTCGACCGCCTGGTCGCCGCTGGCTACCAGGGCCCGGTGGTCTTTGAGCTCGGACTGGCCGACGCGGCCGCATCGCTGGAGGTGGTCCGCCGGCTGCGGCCAGGCGCACTGGTGTGAGCCGGACGGCTATGCCCCCGGGTGCGATCTCACCGCTGCGCCTGGGAGGTGTCCTGGCCTTCGGTTTCACCCTGACTCTGATCTCGAACACGCTTGAGCCAGGCGCGCTGGGCTACAAGGTGCTGCAGCTGGTGCCGAGGTCGCTCAGCACGGCGCTCGACTTCACCAGCTTTGCCGGGCTGGTGGCGGCGATGGTGGTCGAGCCCGTGGTCGGAGCCCTCTCCCACCGTCCCGCAGCCACTGGGGCCGCCGCCTCCCCTACTTCGCCCTTGGGTCAGCCTTCACGATCGCGTGCCTCTACCTGATTGCCACTGCCCCGGCCTTCGCGGCCCTGGTGGCCGGGGTGCTGCTGATCCAGGTCGGCTCGAATACCGTCCAGGCGCCCTCCCAGGCCCTGATCCCCGACCACATCGCCGAGCCCCACCGAGGTCGGGTGTCCGGCCTCAAGGCGATGCTCGACATCGTCGCCTTCGTGGTCGGGCGCTTGGCCGCCGGGCTGTTGCCCGGATTCGCCCCCCGCTGGGGCAGCCGGGCGGGTCCTGGCTGCGGTCACGGTGCCCTCGGTGGCGCTCGCCGTGGCCCTGGTCGTGACGGTCCTGGGCGCCGGGGAGGGGAGGCAGCGAGCGTCGAGCGGCCACTGGGGGTGGCGCTTCGGTGTTCGTTCGCGGTCGACCTGCGGGCCCATCCCGGCTTCGGCTGGTGGTTCGCCAACCGCCTGCTGTTGTGGGCCGGCTACCTGATCCTCAACACCTACCTGCTCCTCTTCGTGATCGCGGTCCTGGCAGCCAGGCCCAGGCCCAGGAGCTGATCGGGGTGCTATCGGCGGCGCGGGGTCTGGCCCTCGCCCTAGTCGCGGTGCCGGCCGGATGGTTGTGGGACCGGATCGGCCGTAAGCCGCTGGTGGTGGTGGCAGGGCTGTCCTCGGCGGTCGGGACCGGGATTTTGCTCGTGGCCCGGGACGTGCCCATGCTCTATGGGCCGGCGCCGTCGCCGGGTTGGGAGTGGGGATCTTCCTGGCCGCCAACTGGGCTCTGATCATCGACATCGTCCCTCGCTCCGAGGCCGCCCGCTATCTGGGCGTGGCCAACATTGCCACCGCCGGTGGCAGCGCTCCGGGGCGCATCATCGGCGGCGCCCTGATCGACCCCACCGACGCCACCGCCCACTCTCAGTCGGCCGGCTATCTCCACGTGTACGGGATCACGGGCGTCTTCTTCCTGGCCGCCGCCGTCACCGTGCCGCCGCTCCCCAGCCCAGTCCGGGCGGTCACGGCCGGAGCGGTGCCGGACGACCGCCTGGACGGGGCCGGGTGAGCCGGCGTCCCCGGCTACCCGTCAGGCTCCCGGTTCTCGGTGGGCTTCGCGATCGGGAAGGACGCGGCCTGACCAGGACCGCAACCTCGGTCAAGGGCCGACGTCGAGGGTAAGCCCGGGGGGCGTCTCACATGCCCGCGATGGCGGTAGACGGCACCAGGTGCCGGCTGGGAGGGCCGACGGCGCCCCGGGGAGGAGCTCCCCGGAGCCGGGTGCTCTCCAGCCAGGACGGCACCGCGCACCGTGCCCGGGCGGGTGGGCCGCCACCCGTTCGTCGCTGCAGGCCGAACAGCCCCGGGAGGACCCAGGGTGGAGGTGACCTTCGAGCTGGTGCGCGATCGATTTGGGTCAGCGCGGGGAGCGCCGGCGCCGGAAGGCGGCGGTGGCCTCGGCGGCCACCTCCACCAGCTCCTGCGGCACCCGCTGGGGACGTCCATCGGCGGCGCGGACCCAGACCCATTCGGTCAGAACCTCGGCCACCCGGCCACCGTCCAGGACGCGCCGGATCGTCGTCCGCCGCAGCCCTCGCACCCCCTGAACCGACTCCACCCGCACGGTCAGCTCCAGCTCGTCACCGAGTACCGCTGGGTGGAAGTACCGGACCTCGTTGCGGTGAACCACCCAGCCCCCGCCGTGCGCCTCCGACCAGGTCCGGCCGAACCCGGAGAGCTCGGCGTGCTCGACCGTCACCGCCTCGGCGTACTGGAGATAGACGGCGTTGTTGACGTGCCCGTTCTGGTCGATCTCGTAGCTCCGCACCCGCCAGCGGGTCGTGTAGCAGAGGGGATCGACGGCCACCCTGCCCATGAGAAACCTCCAAGGGAACTGCCGACGTTCGGTGGCAGAAGAATCGGATCTCGGTGCACACTTGTTCGTGCAGCAAGGTTGCGAGGACCGGCGGCCTCCCGCTTGGGAGTTGCATCTTCGACAATCCGATACCGTTGCCCGGTTCCGCTGCCGGAGTGCGCGGCGGGTAAGACGGAAATGCGAAGCCGCTCAGCGCATTGTCGAGGCGCCGCCTGTGGGTCGGTCGGACGAGTCGAACGCCACGAGCTCTTCGACCCGCGCCGGCTCGAAGGAGAATGGAGTCGGCCGCAGGGGACGGTCGAGGCCCAGCTCCTGACCAAAAATCTCGGCGGCGCAAGCCCCGCGCTTCCGCGCTGGGGAGAAGCCGCCTGTTCGAATTGGGTTGCTCCACGCGGGCTTGGCCCGCGAGCGCTGGCCAGGATGTGGAATCGCTCCTGCGGGCCGCGTGGAGCCAAGCTAGCCAACCTGCGAGTGGAATGGCGTTTCGCCCTTCCTCCTTCGGGGCCGTGCCCCGGAGGAAGAGCGGGTCGCCCACAGAAGAGGGGACAGCCCAAGCGGAGGCCCCGGATGTTGGAGCGCATGCGCAAGCATGTGGCGAGAGCCGGGGAGAGGCGGCGGTGGTTCTCCTCAGAACCCCTCGGCTTTAGCCGTGGGGAGGTTCAGGAGTCAGATCGCCCGCTGCCGGGAGTGCAGCACCCCTGAGACGCTGGGCTCGATCGATGATCGCCGCCCCGGAGGAAACCGGGGCGGCGCGACCCTCTTCGCGGCGTGAGCGGACCCCCTCGCATCCGCCGCCGAGCCTTACGGCCTGTCCGCATCCTGGCCCGCTGGTTGCCCGGATGTCGAGATGTCCGCCCGATTTTCCGTCAGACTGGCAGCAGAGATGGCCGTTCCCGGCAGCGCGTCCAGACGCTCCACCTCATCGGGCAGCGGGGGTGGGCAACCCGTCCAACCCGATTCCACCGATCTCCGCCTTCTGGCCCTTCTCCGCGGGGAGGGCCGGCTCTCCGTCTCCGAGTTGGCGAACCGAGCCCACGTCTCCAGGGCCACCGCCTACCTGCGCCTGCAGCGGCTCCAGGAGGCAGGCATCCTGCGCGGCTACAGCGCCCAGGTGTCGGCGCGGGGCTTGGGCCTGGGGGTCACGGCGGTGGTCCTGCTGTCGGTCCGCCAGCCGGACTGGCGCAAGGTGGAGGACCAGCTGCGCCAGTTCCCTGAGGTGGAGTACTTCGCCTTCATCACCGGCACCTACGACGCGATCCTGATCGTCCGCACCCCCGACATCGACACCCTCCGGGACGTGGTCCTGGAGCGACTCCAAGCCGTTCCCGAGATCCGCTCCACGCAGACCTCCTTCGTCCTCGAGGAGGTCATCCACCGCCCGTACGTCCTGCCGGTCAGGCCATAGCCCTCTGGGCGGGTGCCCGAGCCGCCGGGACATCCGGCTCATCGCCCCCCGCCGCCGCTCCCGTCTAGGGTGGGACCGCACGGCATTGCGGAGGATGACCATGAGCGATACGAGGACGTTGACCGCGGCATCCTCGGGCACGCACCGATTCGTGCGCTCCCTGGGCGTGCCTGACCTCACCCCCCATACCAGCGCCTTCGACCCCGGCTACGACGTGGCTTCGGTGGTCAGCCACCTTGAGCAGAGCCACCACCTGGTGAGCCGACTCAAGCTCTCCATGGCCTGCTGGCTGATCGCCGAGGAGTCCGCCACCCGGGCCAAGATCGACGCCGCCCGGCGTCTAGGTGTGCCCCTGGTCACCGGCGGCGGACCTTACGAGGTTGCGCAGGACCGGGGCCGGTTGGACGACTTCCTGGCCCTGGTGTCGTCGCTCGGGATCGACCGGATCGAGGCAGGGGAGGGCTTCACGCGCGCCCGGTTCGGCCCGACCGAGGTGGTGGCACGCGCCCGCTCCTACGGGCTCGAAGTCCAAGCCGAGCTGGGATCCAAGCACGGGGGCACCTTCACCCCGGAGGTAATCGGGGAGCTGATCGACACCGGCCGCCGCTGGCTGGACGCAGGTGCCGAGCAGGTGGTGGTCGAGGCCCGCGAGAGCGCGCAGGAAATCGGCCTGTTCGACGGCTCGGGACACCTCAACTTCCGCGCCGCCGAGGCCTTCGCCAAGGCCTTCGGGGTGGAGCGGACGGTCTTCGAGGCCCCCAACAAGAAGAGCCAGTTCGACTTCCTCGACCACTTCGGCGCCGAGGCCAACCTCAGCAACGTCCGGATGGAGGAGCTGCTGCGGGTCGAGATCTACCGCCGGGGCCTGCATTCCGACGCCT
The DNA here is from genome assembly GCA_902812395.1 of bacterium. Lineage (GTDB taxonomy): Bacteria > Chloroflexota > Dormibacteria > Dormibacterales > Dormibacteraceae > CADDZO01. The sequence goes on from CADDZO010000045.1 coordinate 15,007, forward strand.
ACGGCCACCTGCTGGCCGGCCGTCCGGTGCCGGCGTGAGACGCACCTTCGTCATCGACGCCCTGCCCGAGCGGGCGGCGGCCTACTGCTCCACCCACGCCATCGTCGCGGTTGACGTGTTCCGCGCTGCCACCGTGATCGTGACCGCGCTGGCCGGTGGCCATCCGGTCTATCCCGTGGGGACGCTGGAGGAGGCGGAGCGAGTCGCCGCCCGGCTCCGCCATCCCCTCCTCGCCGGCGAGCAGGCTGGGGTTACGCCGCCCGGTTTCGACCTCGACAACTCGCCGGCCGCAATCGCCGAGCGTCCCGGCCTCCGTCCTCTGGTGCTGCTCAGCTCAGCGGGAACGGTCCTGCTCAGCAACAGCCGCGGCGCCGCCTCGGTTTACGTGGCTTGCCTGCGCAACCTGGGCGCCACCGCCGAGCAGCTGGCCGAGACCGAAGCCCGGCTGGCCCTGATCGGGGCGGGCACCCGGGGCGAGGCGCGGCCCGAGGACCAGATGGTCTGCGCCCTGATCGGAGGGATGCTCTGGGACCGGGGCTACCAGCCCGAGGACGCCCGCACCGCTCGCGCGGCGGCGGAGTGGCGCGGCGCCACACCAGAGCGGCTCCGCACCAGCCCCAGCGTGGCCTGGCTGGTCGAGGCCGGGCACCAGCAGGACGTCGAGTTCGTGCTCGACCACGTCGACGACGTGGCGGCGATTGCCGTCTACAACGGCCAGCTCGTGAACCTGCTCCCGGGGACGGAGGCGACCAAGACCGGCACCTGAATCGAAAGCGCTTCCGAGCTGCCTCAGCCTCTCCGCCCCCAGGCCCTGGCCAGCGACCGCCAGAGCATGGCGGCGCAGGGCCGGAGGTCGTCGGAGGCGAACCAGGCCATCTCCTCCACCCCCCGGTAGGAACGTAGCCACGCCGGCGGGCCGAGCTCCCGGCGCCGGAGGTGGGTCAGGGCGGAGACCACGTCGAAGTTCTCCACCACCCAGCGGCGGCCGGGACGGGGCGCGCCGGTCGGCACCGGCTGGCCGGTCAGGTCCCAGTAGAGGGCGCGGACTACGTCGGTGCCGGCGGAGTCGACGAAGAGCCGGAAGCTGGAGCCGACCCGCGGGTTCAGGTCCAGGAGCTTGTACTCGCCGGTCCGGGAATCGAACTTGTAGCCGATGTCCAGCACCCCGCGGTAACCCAGTGCCCGCATCAGGCGCAGGGTGGTCACGGTCACCGCCGGGTTGGGCTGGCAGACCCCGAGCGAGGTCACCCCCTTCCCGGCCGGATACTGGCGAAGTTTGCGGCCAGTCAGCCCGAAGAGGCAGTTGGAGTCGTAGTCGAAGTAGCCGTTGAACATCCAGACCGACTCCGAGCCGCCTGGGATCAGCTCCTGCAGCATCAGCCCGGAGCCGGTCGCGGCCAGCCGGTCGAATTCCTGCACCAGCTGGGAGGGGTCGCCCACCGCCACCATCCGGTGGCCGCTTCGGCGATAGAGCTCAAACGTGTCCTCGCCCTTGAGCATGATCGGGAATCGCAGCCGGGGCAAGAACTCCATCATCTCCTGGCGGTTTCTGGGGAAGGCGGTCTCGGCGGTGGGCACCCCATGCTCCCGGCAGAGCTCGTAGAGCTGCCGCTTGTTCAGCACCCGCTCCACCAGCCCCGGCCGCTGGGCGCGGAAGCGGAAGCACGCCCGCAGCGCGGCGGCGTTGGCGTCGACGAAGCGGCAACTGTCGTCATCGGTCGGGATCAAGAGGGCGGCCCCACCAATTCGGTAGCCGAGGTCGAGCAGCCACTCCACCGAGCGCGCCACCGCCTCTCGGGCCAGGTTCCAGAAGTGGTTGCTGGCCCAGTAGCGAGAGCGGGCGGCAGGCGAGCGCTGGTCGCCGTGCACGCCGTGCACCGCCACCCCGAGCCGGCCCAGACTACGGGCGATGGCGTGGCCGTGATATCCAGGGGCCAGCACGACTACCGGAACCCGCTGACACCCGCTCGGTGTCCTCACCCGCGCTCGCCGAGCGCCCTCACGCTCGTACATTCCGCAGCCAGGACTGAGGCTAGCGTCGAGGAGCCGGCCCTGCCCATGGGCGGAGCCAGACGCAGCAGGGCGGATGTCCCCTGGTCCCGGCCACCGGATGGTCCATAGCCTGGGCCTGCATGGAGGAGCGACGCCACCAGCAGCTGGTGGATGCCCACTTTGACCGGCACTCCCGGGAGTGGCGAACCATTTACTCGGAAGCCACGCTCTGGGGTGTAATCCATCGTCTGAGGCGCGATGTCGCCCTGGCCTGGGCGATGGACCTGCTGCCCATTCCGGCCCGCGTGCTGGAGGTTGGCTGCGGGGTCGGGCTCTTCGCCGCCGAGCTGGCCCGCCGGGGCCACCAGGTGGTGGCGGTGGACGCCAGCCGAGAGATGGCTCGCCTGGCCAGCGACGAGGGTCTCGCGGTAGGCGTGGCCGACGCCCACGCTCTCCCCTTCCCCAGCGGTGCCTTCGATCTGGTGGTGGCGCTGGGCGTCCTCCCCTTCCTTCACACCCCGGCCCTGGGGCTGGCCGAGATGGGGCGGGTGGCCAGGCCGGGGGGCTGGGTGCTGCTCAGCTCCGACAACCGCTATCGGCTCACGCGGCTCCTCGACCCGCGCCGGAACCCGCTCCTGGACCCACTCAAGCGAACGCTGCGCCCGATGGCCGCTCGGATGGGGCCTGAACGGCTCCCGGGGTGCTTCCTCTCCCTGCGCCAGCTCCGGCGGCAGCTGGCCGACGCCGGTCTCATCCTGGCCCGTTGGACCACCCTCGGCTATGGACCGTTCACGATCTGCGGCCGGGCGGCGCTGCCGGAGCCGACCGCGATCCGGCTCCATCTCCGACTGGAGGCCGCGGCCCGGCGGCGGCTGTTGCGGGCGCTGGCCGACCAGCACCTGGTGCTGGCAGTCGCCGCCTGAAGTTAGGCCAGCACCTGGAGCGCGGCGCAGGGATACACGGCCACCTCCGGGTCATCGCGGCCCTGCTCGGCCCGCACCGCCTCCACCACCTCGGGCCAGGACTGATGGATCCGGAGACCCGCCAGCTCCGAGGGCAAAGGTGGGCCGGGTAGGCTGCGGAAGACGTGGACCGGGTGGGCGAAGCTGGACAGACGGGCTAGCCGCCGGACGCGCCCTACCAGCTTGGAGGCCGCCACCGCCGGATGGCGGGCAAGCGCCCTGGCTCGGGCTCCGTGGGGGGCGGCGGTCGGGCCCAAGAGCGGGAAGAGACGGTGCCGGCCAACCCCCTCAGGACAGGCGGCCACCGCGACCCGGGATGCAGCTCGAGCCGCCCGGGCCAGCGGGGCCAGGCCCTTCATCCCAACGAAGGTCAGGGACAGATCGTTCGGATAGGCGTTGGCCAGCACCAGGTCCGCCTGGCCCGGGCCCGAGGTCGAGAACGCCTCGAGAGCGCACCCGACCAGCTCCTCCTGGCAGCGCACCGGGTCGCCGCAGCGGAGCTCTGCCAGCTCCCGCTCGGCGTTGACCAGGACGGAGGCCACCCAGCGCAGCCCGATCCGGGCAGCGATCTCGTCCAGGTCGCGGCGGAAGGAGACGTCGAGGCCGTCCCGGCCCCAGCCGGCAGCCCGGTGACCGTGGTGGAGAGCGGCGATCGAGTCCATACCGAGGATGCCCAGGGCGAGCTTGGTACCACCGCCGAACCCTGCGGTCTGGTTGGGGTAGACGCCGCCCACCCCCACCACCAGGTCGCACCCAACCAGGGCCGGATTGGCCGACACGGGCGTCCCCTGCGAGGTCCGGCCCAGGCCGACCTGAGGGCCTTCGCAGTCGTGGACCAGCACCCGACAGCCCCTGGCCGCAGGGCCGAGCTTCTGTGCCAGCAGCTCCGGGCGAGGCAAACCGTGGGTGCCCAGCGCCACCAGGAGCGTCACCGAATCCGGGGACACGCCTGCCCGACCCAACCGGGCCAGCAGCAAGGGCAGGATCCGGTCCAGCGGGGTGGGGCGGTTGGGATCGTCGACGATCACCAGCGGCCGACGGCACCCCTCGGCCAGATCGGCCAACCCGGGACGGCCCAGGGGGTGGTCGAGGCGGCCGACAATGGCCTCGTCGTCCAGGGGGGGCAACGCCGGCGGGGCATGCACCTCTACCCGCCATGCGGCGGGCAGCTCCAGCCTCACCTCTTGGTCGCCGTACCACGCGCCGGTGCGCAGCCGGAGCACCGCGCCCCGAGGAGCCGCTGCTCGCTCCGCCCGGATCTCGATGGCCATGCCCCGGAGCCTAGACCTGGCCGGTCGGTGGGCGCCATGGGACCGCCCGGCAGCCACCGGGCACTCCACCCCGCGCTCCCGAGAACGACGGCCTCACAATTCAGGATCAGCAGGATCAGGAGGAAGAAGGAACCATGGCCGCGACTCCGCGTGCAGACCACGTCGGAAGCCTGCTGCGCTCGGCGCAGCTGCTCCGGGCACGAGAGCAGCACGCCGCCGGTCAGCTGGACGACGAGGCACTGCGCGTCGAGGAGGACGTCGCCATCCTGGAGGCGTTGCGCCGCCAGCGCGACGTGGGCCTGGAGGTGTTCACGGACGGTGAGTTCCGACGAGGCTCCTGGGTCACCGACATGGCCGAAGCGGTGGAAGGCTTCGTCCCTCAGAGCCGCACGGTCGAGTGGATGGGACCCGGCGGGGGCCCCGAGCCGAGTACTTCCCAGGTGGTGGGTGCCCGGCTGCGCCGTCGGCGGCGGCTCACCGAGCACGAGAGCGCCTTCTTGCTCGCCCACACCCCGGGCCGGGCCAAGGTCACCCTGCCTGCCCCTTCCAACTTCTATGTGGTCGGCTGGAAGGAGGGCGTCACCGACCGTGCCTACGCGGACCGCTCGGAGATGCTGGCCGACGTGGTCGCCATCCTCCGCCAGGAGGTCGAGGCCCTGATCTCCGAGGGCGTCACCTACATCCAGCTGGACGCCCCCTACTACACCTCCTTCATCGACGCCCGCGAGCGGCAGCGGCTCCAGTCGGCCGGCGTGGACCTGGAGCGAGGGCTCGCCGAGGTGGTGGCCGCCGACGACGCCTGCCTTGCCGGCCTCGGAGGGCCGAACCTGACCCTTGCCCTGCACATCTGCCGCGGCAACTCGCGCAGCCGCTGGCTCGGGGAGGGCGCCTACGACCCCATCGCCGAGCGGTTGCTGGGGATGAAGTCTGTGGACGCCTTTCTGCTCGAGTACGACGCCCCCCGGGCGGGTGGTTTCGAGCCGCTCCGTTTCCTGGCCCCGGGAAAGACGGCAGTCCTGGGCCTGGTCACGACCAAGGAGCCCCGGCTGGAGTCTCGGGACCAGCTTGCGCGCCGGATCGAGGAGGCCAGTAGGTACGTACCGCCCGAGCGCCTGGCCCTCAGCCCTCAGTGCGGGTTCGCCTCCGTGGCGGCCGGCAACCTGCTCTCAGAGGACGACCAGTGGCGCAAGCTGGAGCTGGTGGTGGAGACAGCTCGATGGATTTGGGGCAGCTGAGCCGGGCCGGGGCGACTCCTGCGTCCGCCTCCTCGGATAGACGAGGACGTGCCGGGCACGAGCAGCCCAACAGGAGGGCTGGTGGGCGGCGCAGGGGTCGAACCTGCGACCTCCAGCATGTCAAGCTGGCACTCTTACCACTGAGCTAGCCGCCCGAGATCGACGCACGAACCGGGTTGGGCACGATTCTACCGGTCAGCTTGGTTGCTGCTTCCGCAACCCGGGCGCCAGGGGGTCGGTAACTGTTGGCGTTTG
>CADDZO010000046.1 GCA_902812395.1 bacterium
GCGATCGGCTCTGCGGGCTCGGCTATCATTCGACACCGGTCGCCGTCCCTACGGGAGCCGAGGTAGCTCAGCCTGGTAGAGCACGTGACTGAAAATCACGGTGTCCCCAGTTCAAATCTGGGCCTCGCCATGCAGGCATGGTGGGTACCAGCGTGGCATGCCCCGTGCACGCCGCGGTGGTGCTGGTGGCCACCGGCAACACCACCGCCCGTCTGATCGGCGGGTGGACCTCCGTGGACCGGCCGATGGCGGCTGTGCTCGGCCTGGAGCTGGCCGGGGCAGCACTGCTCTCCCTGGCTGGATCGGCGCCTTCCTCGCCGGCGCCCTGGCCGGAGGACTGGTGCCCGGCGGCGCCGGTCTGGTCGGCCGGATCGCGGATGAGGTCGCGCCCGACGCCCCCAGCACCGCCTTCGGCTGGTCTTCGCCGGCTACGCCCTGGCCGCCCTCTGCAGCCCCCTGGCGACGGTCATAGACCTGCCCGCCGGCTGGGGGGCGGCGGCACCGGCCCTGGCCGGCGCCGCCGTGCTGACCGTGAGTCCCGACTGCGACGGCGACGATCGAGATCCCTATCCAGACGTTGGGAGGCCACGGCCCGTGCGACGCTTGATGATGCCCTGCGCAATCGCGGCCCACACCCGGCCAGGCCGGGGCGTGGTCAGGCCCGGGCAGGGACGCCGGGCGGCTCAGGCCACGGCGTCGAAGCGTTCCAGGATCTGGTAGGTGGTGCTGCGCTGAGCGGGGATCCGGCCGATCGACCTGATCGTGGCCCGCATCTGCTCGGGGGTGACCTCCTGGCCATGGGACGCACCCGCCGCACGCGAGATGGACTCGTTCATGAGCGTGCCGCCGAGATCGTTCGCCCCCGCCTCGAGGATCAGCCGGCAGCCGTCCAGCCCGCACTTCACCCAGCTCACCTGGATGTTGTCGATTGCGCCGCGCAGCGCTAGCCGGGCCACCGCGTGCATCTTCACCACCTCCTCCCAGGTCGGCCCCTTGCGCGAGCGCCCCTTACGGTAGATGGGCGCCTCCATGTGCACGAAGGGCAAGGGCACCAGCTCGGTGAAGCCACCGGTCTCCTCCTGGATGTCGCGGAGCACCATCAAATGACGGGCCCAGTGCTCGGGGCCGTCGATCGACCCGAACATGATCGTGCTGGTGGTCTTCAGCCCCTGCCGGTGGGCCTCCTTGATCACCTCCGCCCACTGAGCGGTCGTGATCTTGTCCGGGCACAGGTAGCGCCGGACGCGGTCGTCCAGGATCTCGGCCGCGGTGCCGGGAAGCGTGCCCAGGCCGGCCTCCCGCAGCAACCGGAGCTGCTCGGCCACGGTTCGACCCGCGGTTTCGGCTCCCTGGTAGACCTCGAGCGGCGAGTAGGCGTGGATGTGGAGCTGCGGCAGCTCCGCCTTGATGGCGTGCAGCAGCTCGATATAGAAGTCGCCGGTGAAGCTGGGGTGGATACCACCCTGCATGCAGACCTCAGTGGCGCCCCTGGCCACCGCCTCGTGGCAGCGGTTCACCACCTCGCGGATCGAGAGCAGCTCCGGCCGTCCGCGCAGGTTCTCCGACAGCTTGCCCTTGCTGAAGGCACAGAACTGGCAGCGGAAGTAGCAGATGTTCGTGTAATTGATGTTGCGGGTAATGACGTAGGTCACGACCTCGCCGCTGACCCGGCGCCGCACCTCGTCGGCCAGCCGCGCGATCGCGGCCACCTCCTCCCCACGGGCCGTGAAGAGGTCGGCGACCTCGCGCTCCTCCAGCCGTTCGCCCAGCTCTGCCCGACGCAGGGCGGCCGCGACCTCCGGCCGGATCGGGCTCGGGGCGTAGGTGGTGGGGGGGCGCAGCCGGTCGGCCGGCCACCAGTGCCCGGTCCGGGCCAGCCCTTCGCCGTCGGCCGCGGCCAGGACGTGGCGCAGGACCTCGGGCGCCAGCCAGCGCTGGGCCTGCTCGAAGTCCCGGATGTACTCCGGGTACACGCAGAGCCGGGCCGCCAGCTGAGATCCGCTGGCACGGGTGGCGGCCTCCAGGAAGCGCACCTGCGGCCAGGGGGCCTCCGGGTTGACGTAGTCAATGGTCACCGGCGAGACCCCGCCCCAGTCGTTGATGCCGGCCCGCGCCAGCAGGGAGTAATCGCCAGGGGCGAGGTTGGGGGGAGCCTGCACGTTGGGGCCCGGCCCGCAGGCGAGGCGGGTCACGGCCACCGCCTTCAGCACCTCCTCCATGGAGGGTTCGGGCGCCCCGGCCATGCGGGTCCCGGGCTTGGCCCGGAAGTTCTGGACGATGACCTCCTGCACGTGCTCCTGGAGGGCGAGCTCGGCCACCCGCGCCAGCGTCTCCGCCCGCTCCCGCAGCGTCTCCCCGATGCCGATCAAAACGCCGGTGGTGAAGGGCACGTTCAGCTCCCCGGCCAGGGCGATGGTCTCCAGCCGGCGTTCCGGCCGCTTGTCGGGGCTGGCCCAGTGCGCCTGACCACGCTGCAGCAGCCGGGGGGAGAGCTGCTCCAGCATCAGCCCCGCGCTGGCGCTCACCTGCCGCAGTAGCGCCAACTCGTCCCGGCCGAGCACGCCCGGGTTGACGTGGGGGATGAGGCCGGTCTCGCGCATCACCCGCCCGGCCAGGTGGGCCAGGTACTGGACCGTGGTCTCGAAACCCATCGCCCGAAGCTCGTCGCGCGCCACCCGGTAGCGGCGCTCCGGCCTGTCGCCGAGGGTGAAAAGCGCCTCTCGGCAGCCGGCCTGGGCAGCAGCCCGGGCCAGGGCCAGCACCTCCTCCTCGGTCATGAATGCCCGGCCCCCCCGGCGAGGGGGCCTGGCGAACGTGCAATACCCGCAGTTGTCGCGGCAGAGGTGGGTCAGGGGCAGGAAGACCTTGGGCGAGTAGGTGATGCGATGCCCGTGCCCCTCGAGACGCAGACGGTGGGCCGCCGCCAGCAGGGGCTCCAGCGGCTGCTCCGGAGCCAGCAGACGGGCCAGGTACTCGGGGTCACGTCCGGATGCCAGCCGGATCAGGTCGTTCACCGCGTCTACCCCCCTCCATTCCTCCAGAACCGTAGGATCGCCGCCGGCAGCCGGTGGGCGGCTTCGTCGTCGGGCATGACCGTGTCCGTGACCAGCACCCGGTACCCCAGGGAGGCGATCGCCGGGACACGCGCCGAATCCACCTCGTCAACGACGACAGCCCGTCAGGGCGCCATATTCCTCGGCCACCCGCTCCGGGCTCGCCTCGCCCTGGAGCTCCAGCGAGCGAAGCCTGGGCGCCAGTCGCTCGCGCACGTAGTACTCCTGGAAACCGAGCCTGCCCGCCTCGGTGTCGAAGCAGGTCCGTACCTCATTGTCCGACATCGGCAGCACCCGTGTCGCCAGGCCAAGCCGATGGCCCGGGCTCAAGGGCGGTCTCGGTGAGGCGGGCGCCGGCGCGCAGCATGGCCGTGCGCAGCAGGTCGAAGGCCAGGTCCCGGTCGCCGAGCCGGAACCAGCCCTCCTCGCCCAGCGCCGCCATCTGGCGGTGCTGGTTGAAGGTATCGCCCGCCACCCCGAAGCCGGCCTCCAGGTTGAGGATACCCGCCAGGCGATAGAGCACGGCGTCCGTGTTGGGGCAGATCCTGAGCCCCCAGAGGTCGAGGTCATCGGCCGTGTTGGCGATCACGCACAGCTCGCCCGCAGCAGCTCCCGCTGGAGCCCGACAACGAGCTTGGCGGCGCCGGTGGGACCGGCCAGCAACGTTACCCGCACCTGCCCATCATGCGGCGCCGTGGCCCCTGCCGGCAAGGGCCACCTGGCCCGCTCAGTCCACGTCCGGGGCGGGCAGGGTCCGAAGCCGCCGCTGGGGCTCCTTGCCGGTGCTCCGCGCCACCAGCTCGTGCTTGGAGACCACCTGATGCTGCAGACGCCGCACGTACGCGTTCTGGGGTGAGACCTCCTGCGGCCGGAGGGTAGCCTTCACCCCCTGGATCGGCTTCATGGCCTCGTCCAACGCCCGCTGCACGGCCGGATCGGGGTGCTCGTCGCGTTAGATACGTGACAGCGCCTCTTGACCTGCGCCGCCGAGTTTCTCTTCAGATCTGCACCGGGATACCGCCGCTCTCGGCCTGGCGCAGGATGTCAGGCTGCCGCCAATAGTAGCTCTTGAGCGTCAGCACGAGGTCGGCTGCGTCCAGGTTGCCGAACACGCGCACGGGCAGCTCCGGCTCCCGAATCGACTGCTCCAGATTAGGAGCGGGACACCCCGTACCACATCGGTACCCTGCTCACCTGGTTGCGGGAGCGCGGCCTGAACGCTCGCATCTGTAACCACGTCGCAGAAGGTGACGATCACCCAGCTTGACCCAGGCCTCCTGCTCGGTGGCGCCGTAGAGGGAGCGGCGTGCCCGCTGGCCGGTCCCGGGATCGATGGTGGAGCGCGCGTGCCAGCGGCCGTCACGCCGCTGGTAGAGGCTGCCAGCCCCGTTGGGCCGCTTCACCCGCTTGCCCTTGGTCCGTCCCACCCAGGTCACTCCCGCTGGCGCCAACCTGACGCCAACCGGCGTCTCCGATCCGTCGCCGCTGGCTGTCAAGACCTCCTCGGCTTGACCACGGATTCGAATTCGATCCTGGCGGAGAGGGTGGGATTCGAACCCACGATGCCCTGACGGGCATAACGGTTTTCGAGACCGCCGCCTTCAACCGGGCTCGGCCACCTCTCCGCAGTCGGGTCCTCGTCCCTCGCGTCTGGCGGTCCCGACCGGATTCGAACCGGCGATCTCGGCCTTGACAGGGCCGCGTGCTGGGCCATGCTGCACCACGGGACCGGCGGCTTGTAGTTTAGCAGTGACCTGAGCACCGGCCACCGACGCTGGTCGCCGTAACTCGACCGCCGAACACACCGTTCGCCCTGTAGCGACGTGCTATCGCTGCTATCACATAGTCTCCACCAGAGGCTCTGGTGTGTGCGATCTCGCGGCAGGGGTCGGCTGCGTTGAGTAGGCGACTGCCGCGCTGGGATCCAAACCGTGCCTGGGGCCTTCCACCGAGTCCGCCCGCCCCGGCTCGGACGGTCGTCTCACCGCTGCCTCGCCGCTCCACCAGACCAGGGGGACGGCCTCCGCGACGACGCTGGATCTGGCGGCTCGTGCCCTGGCTGGCACTGCTCGCCGTCCTGGCCGTGACCACGGTGTTCGGCTACACGCTCTGGACGGTGCGGGACATGCCCGACCCTGGCCAGATTCCGGTCCTGTCACGATCGATCGTGATCGACGACGCGAACGGCCAGCAGATCGCGCAGATCAACGACCAGGGGCAGTACTACCAGGTCCTCACCCTGGCACAGATGGGCAAGTGGGCTCCGATTGCGACCCTGGCAGCGGAGGACCGCAGCTTCTACCACCACGGCGCCCTCGACTACACCTCGATCGCTCGCGCGGCCCTGGCCGACATCCTCCATCACAGCTTCATCGAGGGCGGCAGCACGATCACCCAGCAGCTGATCAAGATCTCTGATCTCACGCCACAGAAGTCGATCTTCCGCAAACTGCAGGAAGCCGTGCTCGCGACCGCAGTCGAGCAGCGTTATTCGAAGCAGCAGATCCTGCAGATGTACCTGAACCGGGTCAACTACGGACACAACGCATATGGCATCGGCGCTGCGGCCAGGGTCTACTTCGACAAGCCCGCGGACGAACTCGATCCGGCCCAGGCCGCATTCCTCGCCGGCCTGATCAACGGACCCTCGTACTACGATCCCGCCCTCTACTACCAGCGTGCCCGGGAGCGCGAGCTGTACGTCCTCCAAGGAATGGTTGCCATGGGGGCGCTGACCCAGGCACAGGCGGACCAGGCAGCCAAGGAGAACATCCGCGCCGAACTGAGGTTCAACCGCAGCCTGATGACCACGACTGCCCCCCACTTCGTCAACTACGTGCTAGGCGAGCTCGACCGCATCGTTCCCGGGGGAGCGGCGGCCGTCAGCCACGGCGGCTTCACCGTGGACACCACCCTGGATCTGAACCTGCAACGCCAGGCCCAGGCGGCGGTCGACTACGGCGTCCGGCAGCTTGCCTCCACCGGCGAGAACAACGGCGATCTACTCGCGGTGAACCCCAAGACCGGGGCGATCCTGGCCTGGGTGGGCTCCGCCAACTACGACGACAACGCCATCGCCGGCGAGTACGACGTCATCCTCTCTCCCCGACAGCCGGGGTCCTCCTTCAAACCCTACGTCTACGAGGCGGCCTTGAAGGACCACGTGATCACGCTCTCCACGATCCTCCACGACGTGCCCACTGACTTCGACGGTTACCGGCCCGTGGACTGGGACGGCCGGTTCATGGGAGATCTCACCGCTCGCCAGGCACTGGTGCTCTCCCGTAACGTCCCCGCCGTCGAGGTGGCCCAGATGGTCGGCATCCAGCAGGTCATCGCCGAGGCTCGAGCCCAGGGCATCACCAGCCCGCTGGCACCACAGCTCGACACGGCCCTCGGCGGCTCGGCGATCACCATGTACGAGAACGTCCAGGGCTACCAGGTGTTCGCCGACCAGGGCACCTACGTTCCCTTGATGGCGATCACCAAGGTGACCGACGCCTATGGCAACGTCTTGTACCAGCAGGCGCCGGGCACCCAGCCGGGGATCCATCAGGTGCTCACCCCGGCCGAGGCCTACCTCATCACCGACACCCTCAAGCGGTACCAGTACCAGTGGGACCTGGGCTGGCACCAGCAGATGGCGAGCAAGTCGGGGACCACGGGCGGCAGCCAGGTCAACGTCCACACCGACGCCTGGATGATGGCCTACAACCCCGACATCGTGGTCGGCGCCTGGCAGGGGCGGACCGAGCCCCCGGGGAGCAAGGGGAGCACCACGATCTCCACCTTCGGGGTCAACGTCGGCCAGACCACACTGGCGCACTTCATCAACACGTTGCCGGCCAGCTACCGAGCCTGGTACCAGCAGCCGCCCGGGATCGTGAGCGGGTGGGGGTGCTCAGGGACCGGCGAGGACATCTATCTGGCCGGAACCCAGAACGGGGTCGACTGCCCCACCCCGACGCCCACTCCCACGCCGACCGCCACTCCGACCCCGGTGCCCAGCCCGAGCCCCGTTCCGACGCCCTCGCCTTCGCCCGACGAGCCGACGCCCAGCCCCACCCCTCAAGGCGAGCAGGACGGCGGTCAGGGGCAGTGAGGAGCCGGTGTTACGATTGATGAGCGACCGCGCGATTGGAGGTTGTGACGGCAATGGCGATGATCGAACCCGCAACCGTGTCGCTGACCGACGAGGCGCTGGAGCAGCTCAAGTCGCTCCTGGCGAAGGAAGGGAACCCGGAGCTTGCCCTGAGGGTGTTCGTGAGCGGGGGCGGTTGCTCCGGCCTGCAGTACGGCATGGCTTTCGACGACACCACCCGGCCGGGCGACGAGGTCATCGAGCAGGGTGGGGTCAAGATCGTGATCGACGACTTCAGCGCACCCTACCTGCGGGGCTCGGAGATCGACTACGTGGACAGCCTGATGGGAGCCGGGTTCACGGTCCACAATCCGAACGCGGTCCGCTCCTGCGCCTGCGGGCATTCGTTCGACACCGGCGACGACGCCGCCGGGGCGAGCCCCTGCAGCTGCGGGCACTGAACCCAGGCCCGATCCAACCTCGCCCGGGGGAGGGGGCCAGCAGCGGCTTTATCCTTGGCAGGTAGACATGGCCCGCCGCGGCTCGACCCGCAGCCAGCGAACTCGCGACGTCGTCTTCCTGGTCGTCGGCGCCACCACACCGATCGGGATCCTGGCGGTGAATGGTGCCGCCTTCGTCATGCAGCACCTGTATCAGTTCCGCCTCGCCATCGCCATCTGTGCCCTGATCAGCGGCCTATCCCTGAACGGGGTGACGGCCAAGATGGTGATGGACCGGGTACGGCGCTACCTTCCCCGCCTGTTCACCGAGTTTGGCCTCTGGGTGAACGTGGTCGCTGCGGTGTGCGTGAGCGGCTTCGCCGTCTTCGGTGCCTGGGGGACCTACGAGAGCATGCAGAGCCCGAAGGATCTACCCAACATCTGGGCAGTCCTGACCGCGGTGTGGCTGCTCTTCTGGCCGTGGCTGATGACGTTCATCTCGCGACGCATCAAGGTGGCGGGCATGCGCCGCGAGGCGGCACGGCCCTCGGCGGTGGTGCCGCCTCCGCCCTGGACCCCGCCCTCCACTCGCGAACGCGAGCCGGGGACCGGCTCCCCTCCCTTTCCGGCCTCCCGCTGACCTCTCTCGAATCGGCTCGGGGCAACGCCGGCCACTTGCTCGGAGTGAGGGCCCATGGCCGGGACAGACAGGCGCCGACGCGCCCCCTTCCCCGAACGCCAGGGCGATCCCAACCACCAGCTGGGCGATGACATCGCATCGTCGTCGATGGCACGAGAACGGGCCCCCGGTTGCCCGGGAGCCCGTTCATGGACGATCCTTCGTCCAGGTCTCCTACATCATGTCGGGCGGCATCGAGGACCCCGGGGTCGTCTCCTTCTTCTCCGGGACCTCGGTCACTACCGCCTCGGTCGTCAGGACCATGGCCGCGATCGAGGCCGCGTTCTGGAGCGCAGACCGGGTCACCTTGGCCGGGTCGACGATCCCAGCCTTGACCATGTCCACCATCTTGCCCTCGAGCGCATCGAAGCCCTCGCCCGGCTTGGCCCCGCGGACGCGCTCGACAATCACTGAGCCCTCGTACCCGGCGTTCGCCGCGATCTGGCGAACCGGCTCCTCCAGGGCCTTGCGAACGATGGCCACCCCGGTCGCCTGGTCCCCGCTCAGGCCCAGCCCGCCTTCCAGCGCCTTCTGGGCCTGGAGCAGCACGGTCCCGCCACCGGCGACGATGCCCTCCTCCACGGCCGCCTTGGTCGCCGAGAGCGCATCCTCGATCCGGTGCTTCTTCTCCTTCTGCTCGACCTCAGTTGCCGCTCCGACCTTGATCACCGCCACCCCGCCGGCCAGCTTGGCCAGGCGCTCCTGCAGCTTCTCGCGGTCGAAGTCGGAGGTCGTCTCCTCGATCTGAGCCTTGATGGCCTTGATCCGGGCCTGGATGTTCTCGGTCTTACCCGCACCCTCGACGATGGTCGTGTCGTCCTTGGTGACGGTCACCCGGCGCGCCCGCCCCAGCTGCTCGATCCGAGTCTGGTCGAGCTTGAGGCCCAGGTCCTCGGAGATCACCGTGCCCCCGGTGAGGATGGCCATGTCCTCGAGCATGGCCTTGCGCCGGTCGCCGAAGCCAGGGGCCTTGACCGCGCAGGCCTGGAAGGTGCCGCGCAGCTTGTTGACGATCAGGGTGGCAAGAGCCTCGCCCTCGACGTCCTCGGCCACGATCAGCAGCGGCTTACCCTGCTGGACCACCTTCTCCAGCACCGGGAGCAGGTCCTGGACGGACGAGATCTTGCGATCGGTGACCAGGATGAACGGATCCTCCAGGACCACCTCCATCCGGTCGGGGTTGGTGACGAAGTAGGGCGAGGTGTAGCCGCGGTCGAACTGCATGCCCTCGACCGTCTCCAGCTCCGTGCCCACGCCCTGGCCGTCCTCGACGGTGATGACGCCGTCCTTGCCGACCTTGTCCATGGCGTCGGCGATCAGCTCGCCGATCTTCTCGTCCTGGGACGAGATCGCGGCCACGTGGGCCACGTCCTCGTGTCCCTTGACCGGGACCGAGACTCGCTTGATCTCCTCGACCACCGCCTCCACCGCCTTCTCGATGCCGACCTTGAGCTGCATCGGGTTGGCGCCGGCGGCCACGTTCCGGAAGCCCTCGTTGATCATGGTCTGGGCGAGCAGCGTCGCCGTGGTGGTCCCGTCGCCGGCCACGTCGTTGGTCTTGGTCGCCACCTCGCGCAGCAGCTGCGCGCCGGTGTTCTCGCCCGGATCCTTGAGCTCGATCTCCCGGACGATGGTCACGCCATCGTTGGTGACGGTCGGGGCGCCGAACTTCTTCTCCAGGACCACGTTCCGGCCCTTGGGGCCGAGCGTGATGCGGACGGACTCCGCCACGATGTCGATGCCACGCTTGAGCGACTGGCGGGCGTCGACGTCGAAAGCTACGGACTTCGCCATGACTTGCTCTGCTTACCTCCTCAGGTCCACTACTTGCTTCCGTTCCCCATCACCGCGAGAACGTCCTTCTCGCTGATGATCAGGTACTCGACGTCATCGATCTTGAACTCGTTGCCGGCGTACTTCGCGTAGAGCACTCGGTCGCCGACCTTGAGCTCCATCGGGATCTTGGTGCCGTTGTCGAGCACCCGCCCCGGACCCACCGCCTCCACGATCCCCTCCTGGGGCTTCTCCTTGGCGGTGTCAGGGAGCACGATCCCGCTCTTGGTCTTTTCCTCCCGCTCGACCGGCTTCAGCACCACCCGGTCGCCCAGTGGCCTCAACTGCATGCTGGTTTCCTCCGCGTCTTCTTTGGATTCGGGCTGCCGGCCTGGCACTCGGCACCGTCGAGTGCTTAGCACTCTCGGCCAGCGAGTGCCAATTGTAGGCAGGGCCGGCCGGTCCCTGCAAGCGCCGCTACCAGCTCAGGGAGGGATCGACCGAGATCGGGCCGGCCGGGGTGTCGGGGGCGGCGGCCGCGATCATCGCCGCGTTGTCGGTGCAGAGATCGAGGGGTGGGATGGTCAGCCGGGGGCCGACGATCAGCTCCTGGCTGCGCCGTCGGAGCAGGGTGTTGGCGGCGACGCCCCCGCAGACCACCACCTCCCTCACCGGCCATTGCTCCAGGGCCACCACCAGCTTCTCCAGCAGCGACTCGACCACCGAGCGCTCGAAGGCAGCGGCGAGGTCGGCCCGAGTCTGGTCGGGGATCGCGTCCAACCCGCCCAGGTCTCGGATCCGGTAGAGGAGGGCGGTCTTGACACCGCTGAAGCTGTAGTCGAGACCGGGGAGCGAGGGCACCGGCAGCGGCTGGCATTCGGGGTCGCCCTGGCGAGCGAGGCGGTCCAGCCGGGGGCCGCCCGGGTAGCCGAGCCCGAGCATTCGGGCCGCTTTGTCGAAGGCCTCGCCGGCGGCGTCATCACGGGTTCGGCCGAGGACCTGGAAGGACCCGCGCTCGTGCATCAGGACGAGATCGGAGTGGGCGCCGCTGACCACCAGCGCGAGCAGCGGTGGCTCCAGGTCGGCGCGGGAGAGGAGGGCGGCGTAGACGTGGCCCCAGAGGTGGTTGACACCGCGCAGTGGCCGCTCCCAGGCCTGACCCAGGCCCTGGGCCAGGCCCACCCCCACCAGGAGACAGCCGACCAGGCCCGGTCCCCGGGTGACGGCGACCAGGTCCAGGTCAGCCGGCCGACGGCCGGTCTCGGCCAGCGCCCGCTGGACGAGCGAAGGCAGCTTCTCCAGGTGGTCGCGGGCGGCGAGCTCGGGGACCACGCCCCCAAAGGGCTGGTGACGGCCGATCTGGGAGTGGACCAGGTTGGCCAGTACCCGGCGGCCTTCTACCAGCGCGACCGAGCTCTCGTCGCAGCTGGACTCGATGGCGAGCGTGAGCGCGGCCTAGGCCCCCTGGTGCCCCAGCGACCGGCGCAGGCCCCGGACGTCGGCCTCGATCCGCTGCAGGTTGGCTTCCAGCGCCTGGCGAAAGCGGGGCGAATAGATGGAGTCCGACCACATGACGATGGCGTCCTCGCCGTTGTCAGTGTAGTAGCCCTTGCGCCGCCCGATCACCTTGAACCCGAAGGCCTCGTACATGCGCATCGCGTTCTCGTTGGAGACCCGCACCTCCAGCGTCACCCACTTGGCCCCCATGTCATACGCGGCCTGGATCAGGGCGGCGAAGACGATGCGCCCGTAACCGCGATGCTGGAGATCGCGGCGCACCCCCACGGTGGTCACGTGGGCCTCGTCGTACATGCGCCACATGCCACCGTAGCCAACGATTTCCCGCCCCTCAGGCAGCTCTCGCCGGAGGACGATGTAGTGGGCGCTGTTGCGCGATGCCAGCTCGCGGTAGTAGGCATTGCGTGGCCAGGGTGTGCTGAAGATCGAGCGCTCGATGTCCTGAACGACGGGAACGTCGCTCTCCCTCATCGGCTCCACCGCAAGCCGCTCGCGTACCTGGACCACCCTACTCCCGCACCCGCGCGAACGTCTCCATGTACTCCAGCTTGACCGTATCACAGGCCAGGCGACGCGCGCTCCCGAGCAAGCTGGCGGCGGCCGCGCCCAGCCCGATCACCTCCTCCTCGGCCAGCAACCGCACCCCGGCGCGGCTAACGGCCTCGGCCGTGCCCGGCCGCAGCCAGCCCACCGCCGGCCAACCCCGGGGCAGGTCCTCCGGCCCGCCGTGCCGGGGGTGGGAACCAGGGGCGAGCCAGTAGAGGCCGCCCCTCCCGGCCTCGACCAGCGCCGTCGCCGGCACCGGTGCCCGAGCCGCCTGCAGCTCCAACGAGCTGAGGCCGAGCAGGGGGACCTCCAACCCGAGCGCCAGCCCCACCCCGAAGCTCACCCCGACCCGCAGCCCGGTGAAGGAGCCCGGACCCAGCGAGCACAGGACGGCCTCCAGGCGGATCCCGGTGGTCAGCGAGCGGACTCGCTCCGGTAGGTCCTGCCCGCGGCCGGCGTCGCGCACGTCCTCGGCCAGGGGTCGGCGGTCGGCCCCGAGCAGGGCCAGGGCGGAGCGACACGACGACGAGGTGTCGATCACCAGGACCACGATGCCGGTGCCTCCTGCAGGCGCAGCCGGCGCCGATTCAGGTCCAGGGCCTCGATCACGACCCAGGCAGTGCGGAATCCCTCCAACCGATCTCCCCACTCGACCACCGCAGCCCCGTCCTCGAGCAGGTCCTCCAGGCCCAGCTCGCACAGTTCGGATGTCCTCTCCACCCGGTAGAGGTCCACATGGGCAAGCGGCACCGGCCCTGGATAGATGCGAACCAGCTGGAAGGTGGGGCTCATCACCTCCCCACGGCAGCCCATGCCCCGGGCGAGGCCGCGAACCAGCGTGGTCTTGCCGGCGCCGAGCTCTCCCTCCAGGAGCACCAGGTCGCCCCGCCCCAGACAGCGGGCCAGCCGCTCGCCCGCGGCCTCGGTCTGGGCCGCCGACTCGGTCACGAGCTCACGCAAAGTGGTCGTAGCCACGCTCGCGTATCTCTACCTCATGACCGCTGCCGTCCACCACCACCACACGCCCGTTGGCGGTGAGCTCCCCCACCCGGGTGAGGAACACCGGCAGGTCGGGACCGCAGCAGACCAGCTCCACCTCCTCGCCCGAGGCCAGTGCCCGTTCCGGGCTGGCGTCGCCAGCGATCGGGACGGCCTCCAGCTCCACCCGGGCGCCAACCCCGGCCGCAGCGGCAAACTTGTCCAGCTCTCGAATCAGGCCGTCCGAGATGTCGCCGCAGCAAAGGCCGGCTGATGCCAGCTTCGCGCCCAGCTGCAGCCGCGGGCGCGGGCGCGACCAGTGCAGCCCAGCCGCCCCCAACGGACCGGTGACCCCGACCTGCCACCCGGGCCGGACCGCCGACCTCGGCAGCGGCGGCGTCGGGGCGGCTCCGAGCAGGAAGAGGGTCAGTATCGCGTGCGAGGGAGCGGCGACGGTGTCCCCGCCCACCAGCCTCAGTCCCACCTCGCCAGCGAGCCCGGCCAGGCCCCGGTAGAGGCCGAGCGCGATCTCCGGGTCCCAGCCCCGGGGCATGGCCAGGGCGGCCAGGCCGTAGGTGGGCCGGGCCCCCTTCGCGGCCAGGTCACCGAGAGCAAAGCAGAGGGCACGCCAGCCGACGTCCTCCGGCCGCTGCCGGCTCAAATCGAAATGCACCCCCTCGATCGAGGTGTCACAGGTGGCGACAACGATCCCACCCGGCTGCCGCCAGGCTGCGGCGTCGTCCTCGCCAGGTCCGATCAGGAGATCCCCGCCCGCCCGATCCAGGAGCGGGACCAGGCTGGCGATGAGATCCAGCTCGTTCACCCCGCCAGCGCCGCCCGCCACGCCCGCACCTCGGCGGCCGGGTCGGCGACCGCGGCCAGGCCGCGGATCGCGCACACCCGCCGGACACCGGCCTCGGCCAACTCCGGCAGCCGGGAGCGGTCGACGCCCCCGATCGCGAAGACCGGCACCGGCACCGTCCGGGCCACCCGGGCAACGCCCTCGGGACCGATCGGCGCCTTGGCGGCCTTGATCGGGGTGGCAAAGGCAGGCCCGCAGCCGATGTAATCGGCCCCCTGCGCCACCACCTCCCGGGCGGCAGCGGGGTCCGAGGCCGAGGCTCCGACGAGGAGATCAACCGACACGCGCCTCGCCGCGGCCACGCTCAAATCGTCGGCTCCCAGATGCACCCCGTCCGCCCCACTGAGCAGAGCCACGTCCAGGTAATCGTCGACGATGAGGAGGGCACGACCGGAGCAGCGAGCAGCCAGGCGGCAGGCCAGGCCCTGCAGCTCGCCCCGGGGCAGGTGCTTGGCCCGGAGCTGGACCACGTCCACTCCTCCCTCGAGCCAGGCTGCGACCAGGGCCTCCAGTTGCTCTGGCGACGACTCCGGCGTCACCGCGTAGATGTGAGCCCGCTCCAGGCGGTCAAGACACGCACGCCGATGCATCCCACCTACGTATACCTCGACCGCGGAGCCGGGACGGTGCCGGCCGACCGCCTGGGCAAGCCGCGCCGCATTGCGCATCGCGTCATTGCCGCGACCCCGCGCCATGCGTCATGCGACACACCCACACCCGGGCACCGTTACTGGTGCAGCACAAGAGAGCGTCAGGCGCGAAAACTCGGGGCGCTGCCGCCCGGTGAGAACGCAGGCACAGATGCCCTCAGCAGTCGAACTCGGCCGCCACCTCCGCCGTCGGGAGCTGGTCCAGCTCCTCGTCCTCCGCCTCGTAGGCGGCACGGCGCGGATAGCGCAGGCGGAACAAGACCTCCTGAGCCCGAAACAGGACGTCCATCATCGGCACCACCCGGTACCGGACGCGAAAGCCGTCATCGGGGTCCCGGCCGGGCATCGACTCGAGGATCTGGCCTGCCCGCTCGCGCAGCTTGGCGGGGACGCGGTCCACCCCCTGCAGGTTGAGATCCTCCAGCTCGAAGAGCAAGGCGTCGATGGCCCGCACAAAGCGATCCAGCTGCTCTTGACGCATCCGTCGCCGCAGCGCCTCGCATGTGAGTCGTTCGATGTCCCTATTTGCTTCCTGGAGCATGTCCTATCCAGACCGCTCCCCTTCCCCGCTAGTTGCCAACGCAGCCACGCCCATTCTAGCCCCAACGCTGCGCAAGTGCCATAGGGACATACGCCCACCGGCTGCGATCTCTTGATCGTCCTGCAACCGGATCAGAACAGGATCTGGCGCAGCTTCGCCCGCAGGTGGGCGGGGGCCTGACCGCTCTCGCAGCAGACCTTGACCAGACGCTTCAGATGGAGCTGGAGCCGGAAGTGGTTCTCACAGGGCGGACAGGCTTCCAAGTGGCGCTGCACCTCCAGCAGCTCCTGCTCGCTCAGCTCCCGGTCCACGTACGACTGGAGCCGCTCCTCACATTCCCTGCAGTTCATCCTGCTCGCCCCTGCTCTCCGTGGACGATTCCGGCCTCGCGCGCGTAGTCCTGCAGCGAGCGCTGGAGCTGCCGGCGGGCACGGTGCAGACGCGACATCACAGTTCCGATCGGGACCTGGAGCACCTCTGCCGCGTCTTTGTAGGAGAAGCCCTCCACGTCCACGAGCAGCACCACCTCCCGATGCAGCTCCGGTAGCTGCTCGACCGCCCGCACCACCTCGTCGGCAGCGATTCGGTCGAGCACGTCCGCCTCGGGCATCGCGGTCGGGTCCTTCAGCGTGTCGTAGAGCGACGCCTCGGCGTCCCCGTCCAGGCTCACGTCCTCGGGCCGCCCACCCTTGAAACGGTCCCAAAAGAGATTGCGCATGATCGCGAACAGCCAGGCCTTCATGTTGGTACCGGACTGGTAGCTGTGCCGGTAGCGGAGCGCGCGCAGGTAGGTGTCCTGGACCAGGTCCTCGGCCTGGGCTGGGTCGCGGGTCAGCCGAAGGGCACCTCGATAGAGGGTGTCGAGGTAGCCGATCGCCTCCTCGGCGAAGTCGTCGCTCTGGGCGCCGCGCTCGGAGCCTGGATCGTCGGCCACGGCGACCATGGTAGCCATCCCCGGCTCGAGCACCGCCACGCTCACCCCGATCCCAACCGCCATCGCCGGATGGCTATTCCCGCACCACCCGCACCACCCTCGGGCCGATCGCGGTCAGCACCTCATAGGCGATGGTCCCGCTCCACTCCGCCACCTCCTCGGCGCGGATCCCGTCACCGATCAGGGTCACCACCTCGCCCGGCGCCACGTCCATCCCGGTCACGTCGACCGCGATCGCGTCCATGCTCACCCGACCCACCAGCGGCCGTCGGCGACCCAACACCACCACCTCGCCCCGGTTGGACCGGGCCCGCATCACCCCGTCCTCGTAGCCGATGGCTACGGTTGCCACCCGGGCCGGTCGGGTCGCTCTCCAGGTCCGGCCGTAGCCAACCGAAGCCCCAGCGGGAAGGTCTTCGACGCGCGTCACCACGGAGCGCAGGGCGAGTGCCGGTCGAAGCCCCCCGGCAGCGCCGTACATGGCGATCCCTACTCGCACCGCGTCCAGCGCGGCCTCGGGGTGGTTGAGCACCGCCGCCGAATTGGCGGCATGCCGGATCCCGGGGGCCACTCCCAATCCGGCCAGAGCGTCCAGGAAGAGCCGCAGCTGGAGGGCGGTGAAGCCGGAATCCGTGTCAGCTGCAGCAAAATGCGTCATGACGCCAGCCAGCCGGAGCCGGCTCGAGCCGGCCACGCGGCGGGCCAGGGCGGCCGCCTGCTCGGGACGGCAGCCGAGCCGGCCCATGCCGGTGTCGATCTTGAGATGGACCGGCAAGGGGACGGCGGTGGCGGCCGCCTCCAGCGCGTCCGCCATCCAAGCCGCTGAGCACTGCACGGCGCAGCCCAGCCGGGCCGCCTCGGCGCAGGCGGCCGGGTCCAGCCCCCCCATGATCAGGATCCGCTCCGAGGGGCACAGACCGAGCAGGGTCGCCGCCTCTTCCGGGGTGGAGACGCAGAGCCCCCAGGCCCCGGCTTCCAGGGCGGCCCGAGCCACCGCCTTCGCCCCGTGGCCGTAGCCGTCGGCCTTGACCACCGCCCACAGCCGGCAGCCAGCCGGCAGCCGGCCACAGAGTTCCCGGACGTTGGCGCGGATGGCGGCCAGCTCCACCTCGGCCCAGCGGGTGTGCGCCCCCGGCCTCACCCGCTCTCGCGCAGCTCCTTCATGACCAGCGGGATCTCGTCCAGCAGGTCGGAGGCGAGCAGCCCGGAGCAGCCCAGCCGGCTCTGGATGCGCCGCCCGGCGGCTGCGTGGACGTAGACCCCGGTCACGGCCGCCTCGAAGGGCTCCGATCCCTGGGCTACCAGCCCCGCCACCAGCCCGGCTAGCACGTCGCCAGTGCCGCCGGTGGCCAGCGCTGGCACCCGGTGGGGGTCCTCGGCCACCCGCCCATCGGGCGCCGCCACGATCGTACCGGCGCCCTTCAGCGCCACCACCACCCCCCACCGCTGGGCCGCCTCCAGCGCCGTCCTCCGCCGGTCGCTCTGGATCTCACCGGTGGGACGACCGACTAGGCGGGCCATCTCCCCGGGATGGGGAGTGAGGACACGCGGGGCTGCCGCCATCCGGCCCAGGACCCCGGGCGAGTCGGCCAGCGCATTGAGCGCGTCGGCGTCCACCACCAGCGGGATCGGCGCCCGCTCCACCAGCTCCCGAGCCAGGGCCCAGGTCTGCGGGTGCCTGCCCAGGCCCGGACCCACCACACCGGAGCGGGCGGCTCGCAGCTGTCCCATGACCTGGTCGAGGATCTCGACACCGAGCGCCCCGGGCGCTGCCTCGGGCAGCGGGGTGGCCATGACCTCGGTGCACTTGACGGCCAGGATCTGGTAGATGCCCTCTGCCACCAGCAACCGGACCAGGCCGGCACCTGCACGAGCGGCCGCGGTCGCACAGAGATAGGCGGCACCGGTGAAGCCACGACTCCCGGCCACCGCCACCACCGTCCCGAAGGTGCCCTTGTGGCCCTCGGCCGGACGCTCCGGCAACCGCACCGCGTCCGGCCGCGGGAGCAGCCGCTCGGATGGATCCGGCATCTCGAGCCAGGCGCTGGCCACCGCAATCCCCGCCTGGTGGCTGATGCTCACCTGAACCCGGGCGCCGGCGGCTTCCCCCACGAGACGGACCCGCGGAGCCCCGCCCCTGTCGTTCAGGATCTCGATCCGGCGTCGGGGGAAGCAGATCGGGGTGCCGGCGAAGCACTTGATCACCGCCTCCTTGGCCGCCCAGCGCCCGGCCAGACGCTCGGCGTCACCGCCAACCTGCATCAGCTCGGCGGGGGTGAAGACTCGGGCCACGAAGCCGGGGGTGCGGGCCAGTGCCCGTGCCATCCGCTCCACCGCCAGCACGTCGATCCCCTGTCGCCGAATCACGATCGCCGGCTCCAGCGCGACGAGGGCGAACCGGCCAGGGGGGGTGACCCGGCGCCCTTGCCCGGGCCGATCCGTTGTCGGACATCCACCGACACCTCCCCTGCCACGCCCGCCCCTCGATCCCGGGGCGCCTCCTGGCCGCTCGCCGGTGCAGTGGGGGGCAAGCCACCACCTGGACCGCCGCCCGCGATCGCCGACCCAGGTGGCAAACCGACCCGCTCAGGGCGACGGGTGTCCTCCGGAACCGGCACCTCCCCCGCCCTGGGACCTGGAGCCTGGCGGTCCACGGCCTCGAGTATGCGCCAGCTGGGACCTACTCGACCGTGACCGACTTGGCCAGATTGCGGGGACGATCCACATCCCGCCCCAGCCCGACCGCCACATGGTAGGCGAAGAGCTGGAGTGCCACCGTGGCCAGCACGGCCGAGCCCAACTCCCCGGAGCGAGGCAGCTCGAGCACGTCGGTGGCGACGTCGGCCAGCGCCCGCTCCCCCCGCGGGACCAGGGCGAGCACCGGAGCTCCTCGGACTGCCACCTCGTGCACGTTGTTGAGCAGCTTCTCCCAGCTCGGGCCCTCGGTACAGACCGCCACCACCGGGGTGTCCCGGTCCAGGAGCGCAATCGGGCCGTGCTTGAGCTCGCCACCCGAGGTCCCCTCGGCATGGAGATAGCTGATCTCCTTCAGCTTGAGCGCCCCCTCCAGGGCGACCGGATGCCCCAGGCCCCGGCCGACGAAGAGGAAGTTCCGGTAGCCGGCGTATCGCCGGGCCAGCTCGGCCAGGCGGGGACCGTCGTCCAGGACCTGACGGATCAACGCGGGCAGTTCACGCAGCTCCCGAACCAGGCCCTGGCGCCGGTCGGCCACCCCCCTGAGTTCGCCCAACCGCAGCGCCAGCAACCCCAGCGAGACCAGGTGGGCCACCAGGGTCTTGGTCGAGGCCACCCCGATCTCGGGCCCGGAATGGAGGTAGATGACACCGTCCGCCTCGCGGGCGATGGTGCTACCGACGACGTTGGTAACCGCCACCGTGGCCGACTCCTGTTGCCGGGCCTGGCGCAGGGCGACGATGGTGTCGGCGGTCTCGCCGGACTGGGTGACGGCCACGACCAGGGTGTCAGGCCCGACCAGGGCCGGGCGGTAGCGGAACTCGGAAGCGTCCTGAGCCCGGGCCGGCAGCCCCGCCCAGGCCTCGATCAGCTGCTCTCCGACCATGGCCGCGTGGCGCGAGGTGCCCATGCCCAGCAGCCGGACCTCGGCCAGACCCTGCAGCCGCTCGTCCGGGAGCTCCAGCTCGGCGAAGTGGACCCGGCCCTGGTCGTCGAGCCTGCCCCGCAGCGCGTTGGCGGCAGCCTCCGGGGTCTCCATGATCTCCTTCAGCATGAAGTGGGGATGGCCCCCCCGCTCCGCCTGCTCCGTGTCCCAGGAGACGTGCAGGACCCGGGTCGGCGCCGGCATCCCGTCCAGGGCCGTGACCGAGGCCCCCAGTGGGGTCACCGCCGCGATCTCGCCCTCGCCCAGGACCAGCACCTTGCGGGTGTAGGGGAGAAGGGCGGCGATGTCCGAGGCGATGAAGTACTCGCCCTCGCCCAGGCCCACCACCAGTGGGGCATTCAGCCGAGCGCCCACCAGCAGCTCGGGGTCGTCGAGGCAGAACATGACCAGCGCATAGGCGCCCCGGATCCGTGCCAGCGCCTGCCGAACCGCGGCCAGGAAGTCGCCCCGGTAGTACTCCTCGATCAGGTGCGGCACCACTTCGGTATCGGTGTCGGAGGCAAACCGGTGGCCGGCCCGGCGCAGCTCCGCCCTCAGCTCCTCGAAGTTCTCGATGATCCCGTTGTGGACCACCGAGATGCGGCCCCGGCAGTCGGTATGAGGGTGGGCGTTGACCTGGGTGGGGCGACCGTGGGTGGCCCAGCGGGTATGGCCGATCCCCAGCCTCCCCTCGGGCATCCGCTCCTGGAGGGCCTCCACCAGCGTCTCCACCCGGGCTGCCCGCTTGACCACGCTCTGGACTCCGGTGCGCTCCAGCACCGCCACTCCAGCCGAGTCGTAGCCCCGGTACTCCAGTCGGCGCAGCCCGTCGATCAGAATCGAGGTCGCGTCGCGGGAGCCGAGGTAGCCGATGATGCCGCACATGCCTGAAAGTCCTCCTCGGTTGCTGACCAGGGCTCTATTGCAGCGAACGCCCAGCACCCGGGCCGGGTTATCAGGTCGGGGTGGGGCTGGGCGTTCGCTGCAATAGAGCCCTGGTCAGCAACCGAGG
>CADDZO010000047.1 GCA_902812395.1 bacterium
GCTCTTGCGCACCCTCTGGACGATGGCCACCAGCGGCCGCGCCTACGACAGCCGGATCGCGCTCGGGCTCGTTGGCAGCAAGGTACAGGCCGCTTGACGAATCGGCCTGCTCGCTGGCTTGATTGGATCCGGTGGGGCGACCCCGAGCGCCATTGGGGAGAACCCGCGACTGATCTTGGGGCGTCCCACCCTTCCCAAAGAACTCGAACGAAGGATGATGGGAAGAACCCGCTATCACCCTATGTGGAGTCGGGAAGGGACAGGGACGACACCGGATCCAATCACCAGCAGCCGGCTCATGTCCGCCACCAAACATCCGTGCGCTTGACAAGGAGGTCATAGTTAGAGGTGCGAGCGCTGAGGCCGCTCTCCCGCAACCGGGTGAGCAGGGTACCGATGTGGTGGGGCTCCAGCCTGGTCAGCTGCAGGTGGCCTAGGCTGGGCAGGGCATACCTCAGAAGCTCCTCGTAGCGATGGAGGGTCTTGGGCCGCACCCGGCACTGGCTGAGCCAGCGCTGCCCATACTCGGCCAGGGTCGGGGTGCGGCCACGGAGGAAGGGAAGGGTGCCGCGCTCCAGCGCGTCCAGGGCGCTGATCAGCTTGGCCCGGGCCTCCTGCTCGGTGGTGCCGTAGAGGGAGCGGCGTACCCGCTGGCCGGTCTCGGGGTCGATGACGGTGTAGCGCGCATGCCAGCGGCCGTCACGCCGCTGGTAGAGGCTGCCGGCCCTTGGGCCGCTTCACCCGCTTGGCCTTGGTCCGTCCCACCCAGGTCACTCCGGCTGACGCCAACCGGAGTCTCTGATCCGTCGCCGTTGGCTGTCAAGATCCCCTCGGCTTGACCACGGATTCATATTGGATCATGGCGGGGACGGATGGGAATCGAACCCACCCGGGACGGCTCAGCACCGCCCCGCAGACGGTTTTGAAGACCGCGGAGGGCACCAGCCCCCGAACGTCCCCAGGCCAGAGCCTACTCCGTGCAGTTCGGACTTGGCGGTCCGTTCAGGGTTCAGTTAGACTCCAGCTGCGTGCAGAGTGCGGACGGCGACCTTATGGCTTGGGGAAGACAGAAGGGCACCCTCATGGGGGGCCGCGTGGTCCATGTTATGAAGACCAGTGCTCTATCCCAGGAGCGCGCATGCTCGGTCGTCGCGACCGCGGTCGACGCCATCCAGCAGCAGCTTCCCCGGCCGGCCGGACGTCCGATCGGCTGGGTCGCCGGCCGGGACGCGTCAGGGTTCGGACAGCACACGGCCGGCCAGGCCCAACTGCAGATCGCGCCGGGCCGCTCGATGGGTCCCCAGCAGGGTGCAGCCGATGCAGCTTCCGAGCACCGGTCCACCCACGCCGGGAGCTCCCGCCGAGACGACCTGTACCCCGATTAGAGTTTCAGCGAGCGGGTTGGCATGGGGGCGGCCTGGCGGCCGCCCCCGGCTCTTCTCCGAACCGAGGCCGCCGGTCCACAATCACCTCAGGCATGGCCGTCCGTCTTGGCTCCGAGGGGCTCACGTTCGCCGAGGTGGTGGCCGTCGCCCGCCGCGAGGAGCAGGTCGAGCTGACAGGGGCAGCCCGAACCGCGATGCAGCGAAGCCGGGTCCACGTGGAAAGGCTAGCGGCAGGGGAAGACCCCGTGTACGGGGTGACCACCGGGTTCGGGGCCCTGGCGGACGCGTTCGTCGCCCCGTATCGCCGCTCTGAGCTCCAGCATGCACTTTTGCGGTCCCACGCCGCTGGCATGGGCGAGGAGCTAGAGCGGGAAGTGGTGCGGACCCTGATGCTGCTCCGTGCCCGCACCCTGGCCGCCGGCTTCTCCGGCACTCGCCCTGAGCTCGCCGAGGCCCTGGTCGCTCTCCTCAACTCCGGCCTGACCCCAGTGGTGCCAGCTCATGGCTCCCTCGGCGCCAGCGGCGACCTGGCCCCCCTGGCCCACGTGGGCCTCTGCCTGATCGGAGAGGGAGAGCTCCGGGACCGGGAGGGACATCGGCTCGAGGCTGCCGCCGGGCTGGCTGCCGCCGGGCTCCGGCCGCTCCGGCTCGAAGCCAAGGAGGGGCTCGCCCTCATCAACGGCACCGACGGCATGCTCGGCATGCTCGTGCTGGCCTGCCATGACGCCCGCATCCTGTTCCGCACCGCCGACGTCACCGCCAGCATGAGCGTGGAAGCGGCGCTTGGCACCGACCGGGTCTTTGCCGCCGACCTGCAACGACTGCGACCCCACCCTGGCCAGGCGGCAAGCGCGGCCAACCTCCGCCGCTTGCTCCAGGGCTCCGACATCGTCGCCTCCCACCGTCACTCCCACCACGCCGTCCAGGATCCTTACTCACTGCGGTGCAGCCCCCAGGTGGCCGGGGCCGCCCGCGACACCCTGGACTTCGCCATCCGAGTAGCCGAGCGAGAGCTGGCGGCGGCGGTGGACAACCCAGTGGTTTTCCCGGACGGTCGGGTGGAGTCCAACGGCAACTTCCATGGCGAGCCGCTGGCTTTCGCCGCTGATTTCCTGGCCATCGCGGCCGCCGAGGTGGGCGCCATCGCCGAGCGACGGGTCGACAACCTGCTCGATCCCAACCGCTCGCGGGGCCTGCCCGCCTTCCTCGCCGTGGAGCCCGGCGTCAACTCCGGGCTGATGCTCTCCCAGTACACCGCGGCCGCGCTCGCCGCCGAGAATCGGCTGCTGGCCCAGCCCGCCAGCATCGACTCGGTGCCCACCTCCGGCATGCAGGAAGATCACGTGTCCATGGGCTGGAGCGCTTGCCGCAAGCTGCGACGGGTGCTCGACAACCTGGCCCGGATCCTGGCTGTGGAGCTGGTCTGCGCCGCCCGGGCTCTGGATCTCCGCGCCCCCCTGCGGCCGGCGGCGGCAACCGGCGCGGTTCGCGATCTCCTCCGAGAGCGGGTGCCAGGGCCGGGACCCGACCGTTTCCTCGCGCCCGAGCTGGCCACAGCCGAGGAGCTGATCAGGCAGGGGGAGGTGACGAGGCGGGCGGCGGAGGTGGTGGGGGAGCTGCAGTGAGCCTGGTCGTGCACCGGGCCCGGCTGGTCACCTGTGACCCCGACCTGGGCCAGGGGCCGCTGGGGGTGATCGAGCCGGGAGCTCTGGTCGCGGAGAGGACCAAGATCGTCTGGGTGGGACCGGAATCGGAGCTGGCCCGCCTCGGACCTGATGCGATTGAGGTCGACGCCGGCGGTCGCGCGGTCCTGCCAGGTCTGGTGGACTGCCACACCCACCTGCTCTTCGCTGGCGACCGGTCGGACGAGTTCGCGGCTCGGATGCGCGGTCAGCCCTATCGCACGGGTGGGATCCGGACCACGGTTGCCGCCACCCGCGCCGCCTCCGACGAGCAGCTCAAGAGCCTGGCCCGGAGCCGGCTCCAGCGCTTCCTCGCCCATGGGGTGACCACGGTCGAGGTGAAGAGCGGCTACGGTCTCGATCTCGAGCAGGAACTCCGGCTGCTTCGGCTGATGGCGGAGCTCTCCGATGCGGTGACGGTCGTCCCCACCCTCCTCGGAGCCCACGTCCTGCCGGACGAGTACCACGACTGCCCCGACGCCTACGTGGAGCTGGTGGCCGAGCACATGGTGCCGGCCGCCCGCGGCCTGGCTGAGTTCTGCGACGCCTGGTGCGAGCATGGCGCATTCACTCCGGTCCAGTGCCGGCGGGTGCTCCGAGCCGGCCTCGGATGCGGCCTGCTGCCCAAGCTGCACGCCGAGCAGCTGAGCCGGGGTGGCGGCGCCCGGCTGGCAGCCGAGGTGGGAGCGGTCTCGGCCGACCATCTCGAGCACGTCACTCCCGAGGACGCCCATGCCCTGGCCGCAGCCGGGACGGTGGCGGTGCTTATGCCGGGAGCCTCGATGCTGACCGGCGCCCCCTTCGCCCCGGCTCGGATGCTGATCGAGCACGGGGTGCGGGTAGCGCTGTCCACCGACTGCAACCCCGGCACCTCGTTCAGCGAGAACCTGCCGCTGCAGGTGGCGCTGGGCTGTGCCCTGCTCCGGCTAACCCCCGAGGAGGCGATCGCGGCGGTTACCAGGGAGGCCGCCGCCGCCCTCCGCCGCGGACAGCGCTGCGGTCGGCTGCGGCCCGGCCTGGACTGCGACGCCGTGGTCCTGGAGACGAAGAACGAGGTCGACCTCGCCTACCACTACGGCGTGAACCTGGTGGCCACGGTGATCAAGGGAGGTGAGGTGCGATGAGCGGGCCTCGGGTGGTACGGGCTCCTCGGGGTGCCGGGCTCAGCTGCCGCGGCTGGCCTCAAGAGGCTGCGCTGCGCATGCTGATGAACAACCTCGACCCGGAGGTGGCCGAGCGGCCTCAGGACCTGGTGGTGTACGGCGGCACCGGGAGGGCGGCGCGGAGCTGGGAGGCGTTCGACGCCATCGTCGCGGCACTCCGCGAGCTGGGCGACGAGGAGACCCTGCTGGTGCAGTCGGGCAAGCCGGTGGCCGTCTTCCGGACCCACCGCCTGGCCCCCCGGGTCCTCATCTCCAACGCGGTCCTGGTCCCGGCCTGGGCCAGCTGGGACACCTTCCGCGAGCTGGAACAGGCTGGCCTCACCATGTACGGCCAGATGACCGCCGGCTCCTGGATCTACATCGGCACCCAGGGCATCCTCCAGGGCACCTATGAGACCCTGGCCGAGCTGGCCGAGCGCCACTTCGGGGGGAGCCTCGAGGGCCGGCTGGTGCTGACCGCCGGCTTGGGCGGGATGGGCGGCGCCCAGCCACTGGCGGTGACCATGAACGGCGGTGCTGCCCTGGTGGTGGAGGTCGACCCGGCCCGGGTCGAGCGGCGGCTCGCGACGCGCTACCTGGATCGAGCGACGGACGATCTGGACCAGGCCCTGGACTGGGTGGAGGAGGCCCGGGCCGACCGCCGCCCCCTCTCCGTAGGCCTGGTGGGCAATGCCGCCGACGTGCATCCCGAGCTGGCCCGCCGAGGCTTCCGGCCCGACGTGGTCACCGATCAGACCTCGGCCCACGACCCCCTCAACGGCTACGTGCCGGTCGACTTGACCCTCAAGGAGGCCGCGGCGCTGCGCCATGCCCGGCCGGAGGAGTACCTGCGCCAGGCCCGCCGCTCGATGGCCGCTCAGGTCGAGGCCATGCTCGAGTTCGGGGATCGGGGAGCGATCGTCTTCGACTATGGCAACAACCTGCGCCAGGGTGCCCGGGAGGGTGGCTGTGAGCGAGCCTTCTCCTACCCCGGCTTCGTCCCGGCCTTCATCCGGCCGATGTTCTGCCAGGGCAAAGGGCCCTTCCGCTGGGTGGCGCTGTCGGGCGATCCGGCCGACATCCTGGCCACCGACCGGGCGGTGATGGAGCTCTTCCCGGAGAACCACCGGCTCCACCGCTGGCTGCGCATGGCCGAGGAGCGCATCGCGTACCAGGGGCTGCCGGCCCGGATCTGCTGGCTCGGCTACGGCGAGCGGGCCGAGGCCGGCCTGGCCTTCAACCGCCTGGTGGCGGAGGGGAAGGTGGGAGCTCCGATCGTGATCGGGCGCGACCACCTCGACGCCGGTAGCGTCGCCTCCCCCTATCGGGAGACCGAGGCCATGGCCGACGGCTCCGATGCGATCGCCGACTGGCCGGTGCTCAACGCCCTGCTCAACACCGCTGCCGGCGCCCACTGGGTCTCCTTCCACCATGGCGGCGGAGTGGGGATCGGCTATTCCCTGCACGCCGGGATGGTGGTGGTGGCGGACGGGAGTGAAGAGGCGGCGGGTCGACTCGAGCGGGTGCTGACCACCGATCCCGGCCTGGGCGTGGTCCGTCACGCCGACGCCGGCTATGAGGAGGCGAGGAGGCTCGCCCGCGAGCGCGGGATCCGAATGCCGATGGCGTAGCCGTGCGCCCGCCAACTGGCGGCCGCTCGGCCAAAGGCGCAGACTTGATGGTGGGGGCGATCCCACCCCCGGATGAGGCCACGTTGACGTGGATCGCGGGAGATAGCTGAACATGGGTCTCGAGACTCCTGAAACGGAGAGGATCGTGATCCCCGAGCCCGAGCCCCTCCGGCAGCCGAAGCCGGAGCCGGTGCCCGACCCGACCAGAGAGCCCGTGCCTGCATGACGACCGAGCTGCCCCGGATCGGCTGGCGCCTGTGGCGGCTCGAGGACGGTCGCCTTCGCTCCTGGGTGGTGGATCACGTCTGGGAGCCGGGCACCAACGAGGCACGCTGCCTGGCGCCGCCCACGGTGCGGTGGTACCTCTCGCCCAGCCTCTTCGCCCATTCCGACCAGCCACCCGGCCACGGCTGCCGGTGCGGTTTCTGGGCGCTCTGGGACTTGGGCCGGGCGGTGACCAAGGCCCGCCGTGAGGCGCGGGACGAGCTCACCACCGTGATCGGGCTGATGGCTGGCTGGGGCACGGTCGCCATCCACGGGTCCGAGGGCTTCCGGGCCCAGCGGGGCCGGGTCCTCTTCCTGCTCCGGGACTCGGTGTGGTCACGGGATCTGGACGGCTTCATCTGGTGGCCGTTGCGGAATCTCTACGCCTGGGCACATGGCCGGGGCCAGGAAGAACGTCTGGCCGAGCGCGAAGCACAGCTCCGGCAGGCCGCGGCCACCTATGGTGTCTACCAGTTGCCCTTGGTCGAGGCCATCCGCAGCGGGGTACTGAGCGAGCTCGGGTTACCCACCCAGCAGATCAAGCGGCTGGAGTCCCGCCTGCACTGAGCCGAGGTCAGCCCCGCTCTCCGCTGGCGGCGCGGGCTCGGGCCACCGCCCGGGCCAGCAGCTTGGGCACATCGCCCAGGCCGAGGTGGCGGCGGTCGCGCACGACCCACCGGCCGCCCACGATCAGGTCGGTGACATCCGCCGCCGTGGCGGCGAAGGCCACGCTGGCTGCCAGGTGCTGAGTGGTCCAGCCGGCCAGGCGGATAGAGCCGAGATCGAGCACGCACAGGTCGGCAAGGCGCCCGGGTGATAGCTCGCCCGCATCCCACCCCAGGACGGCCATGCCGCCGACCGTCGCCGCCCCCAACAGCTGCTCGGGACGGTGGTGCCCTCGCCGCAACGTCACCAGGCGCTGGTCCAGCTCCAGGGCCCGGGCTTCCTCGAAGAGGTCGATGACCGCATGGCTGTCCGAGCCAAGGCACAGCTGGCAGCCGACGACTGCAAGCTCTGTCGCCGCTCCCACGCCATCCGCGAGATCGCGCTCGGTGGTGGGACAGAGGCAGATCGCGGTCCCACTTCCGCCCAGCGCGTCCACGTCGCCCGGCTCCAGATGGGTGGCGTGGACGGCGGTGGTGCCGGCACCGAGGACCCCCGCCCGTTCCAAGAGACGGACCGGGCTGAGGCCAGTAGCCAGCCGACAGGCCCGGTTCTCGGCCGGCTGCTCCGAGACGTGCACGTGCAAGGGCGCCCGCCGCTCGCGGGCCCAGGCGGCGACCACCGTCATCGAGGCCTCGTCCACGGCCCGCACGCTGTGAATGGCCGCTCCCAGCTGCGCTCCCGGGCGACTGGGTAGCCGCTCCACCCGTTCCCGCCAGGCGGCGACGCTGCCATCGCCGAAGCGGCACTGGGCGCCCTCGAGCGGGGCTTCGAAACCGCCCCTCAGGTAGCAGGTGTCGAGCAGGGTGATGCGGATCCGCGCCTCGGCCGCCGCGGCCAGGAGCGCCTCACCCATGGCGTTGGGGTCGGCATAGGGACGACCCCCCGGACCGTGGTGGAGGTAGTGGAACTCGCCTACCGCGGCGATCCCGGCCAGAGCCATCTCGGCGTAGGTCGCCCGGGCCAGCTCGAAGAGAAGGTCCGGGTCCATGGCCTCGGCCAGCGCGTACATGCGCTCGCGCCAGGTCCAGAAGTCGCTGGCTGCGGCGGGCTGGGCCCAGCCGCGCAGGGCGCGGTGGAAGGCATGGGAATGGGCGTTGGCAAGGCCGGGCAGGGCCAGGCCGGAGAGACGGTGAGAACCGGGCGGTGCAGCGGCATCGGGTGTGACGGCGACGATACGGTCGCCCTCTACTTCGATCAAGACGCGCTCTCTCACCTGGCCGGGCGGGAGCCAGGCCAGGTCGGCATGCCAGGCCTCGGTCGTCACCCCCGCCACAGAGGAGCCCAGGGCGACGTCCCCACCTCGATCGCGATCCGGAGCTGAGGCCACATCTGTCGGATCGTGGTAGCGCACAGTCCCGACGCAGCTCCTCCGACACACCCCCTTGCAGCCAACCTCCACACCTTCGAGGCTACTGCCCGGTGTCGCTTGCCACGAGGATGGGGCCACCCCTTGCCAGAAACTAGGCACCACCCTTCGGGCTCGTTCGGACGGCTGAGCTAACTCTCCTTCATCATCATCGTCGTCGTGGTTGTGGGACCGGTGGGCAGGCCGAAGGGTCTGAGGCCCCGTGGGCAGGCCCGGGCCACAGCGGGTGGCAGGAGCTTGGGCGGTGGGAGGGCCTGTCCATGAGGCGACGGGTTCCACAACCCTTCGTGGCGGCCGGCGCGGGTCTTCATCGGCATTGCTTGCGGGGTCTGCCCGCCGGTCGGGCCACGTCCGGTCAAGCGGTGGATTCATGCGGGCCATGGTCATCCTCGGTGACAGAGTTGGTAATCAGGGCAGGGGCATCACCTCCCGGCACCGGGCGCCAGGCCCAAAAGCTCGGCGATCAGGACGACCCTCGCCCTCCTGCTCGATGCTGAATCCGAGCTTGCGGCACCAGAGGTTGCAGTCCTCACAGCGGTGAGCACCGAGGAGGCGTTCGCCGCACGAGGGGCACTTGGAGACGGTGTTGTCAACCAGGGTTGTGAGCGCGCGGAGCTGGTAGGTCAGGTCGGCGAGAGCTCACCGATGGGCTGGCGGTGGCGGAGCCGCCCTGCTGCCGGCAGGCGTCGGAGCAGGAGCGGCGGCGGTTGGGCAGGAAGCGGCAGTGGCAGTTGGGGCAGCGGGGCCGCCATCGCTCCGACTGTCGCTGCCGACAGTGGCGACGGGCGTCATCAGCCCGGCCTCATCGTTACGGTCATCTCCCACCAGGGCGGGCAGCACTACCTGAGGCGCCGTGAGCGGGGCCAGCGACTCCCGGCTCAGGTAGCGGCGCGCGACTGTCCACTCGTCGTTCTGCTCCGCCAGGCGGATGGAGGCCTGGCTGAAGCCCGCGCTGGTGATGTCGAGGATGGCCAGGCGGAGCTTCCACCAGGCCGGGCCCACCTCCTGCGGCAGCAATAGCGGGTGGCATCGTCATCACCACTTATGCCTGCCGGCCGACCCGCGAACGGGCTTCTGGCGCTTGCGGTACGACTCCCCTTCCAGGACCAGCTCGTAGGCCGAGTTGAGCAGGCGGTCGAGCACGCTCTGGGCGAGCAGGGGATCGGCCATGGTCGCCAGCCACTCCATCGGCTCACGATTCGAGACGACCACGAGGCTGGCCCGGCGGTGGCGCTCCACCGCGAGCAGGTCTCCGTCCGCCACGCGCCAGCGCCGCTCTGGTCACATCACGAGGCGGGTCGGCCGGGCCGGGTCCAGGGTCAGCTTGCCTTCGGCCTGCTGCCGGGAGCGGAGGGCCAGGATGGAGCGCTGTCCACTCCGGCGCAAGGGCGGCCACGTTGGCAGCGCTGAACATGCCTCGGTCGGCCACCGGTACCGCCTCTTGGAGCCCGAAGCAGCACCGCAGCTCCTGGGCCATCGGAGGTGGTCCATCGCTCGTAGCGAGCGGTGGCCGTTCTCGTCGCTCCGGTCGACCCAAGCTTGCTGGTTGGCTCACCGAGCTGGTTGGCTCACCGAGCCGGTTACCATCCGGGACACGGCCTCTCCGAGGTCGAGGCTGGCCGGGCGAGGAAGCGCGTCCAAGAGTCGGTGCAGGCCGAGTTCGTCCCAGAGCTGGCGAAGCACCAGCACCGAGCCGTACTCGCGAACGGCGTTGATGCTGACATCGCCCAGGGGGGGTGCCGTGCAGGCCTTGAGGCCAGCTCTTGGAGGTGAGAGATCAGCCATCCATGGCCTCAGGGGAGAACTGGTCGCGGCGGCCCAGGGTGCCCGGGCGGCGCTGGATGATCCGTCCCTGCTGGAGGCGATGGCTCTGGATGATGTCGACGTACTCGTGGCAACGATTGCGACGCCGGACGCCACGGGTACGGACGTACATGTAGCCAGCACGGTAGGGGGGACGTAGCCTCGTGTATCGAGGCGGGCGAATCGTTGTCCCTACGCACTTTGGACTCGAAGGGGACGATTTCGGGACCCCTTCGAAGACGGACATGGTCCTCACAGACCCCTTCAAGGCTGATTTCCTGTCAAAGTCGAGCTAACTCGGCCGCCTGTGGAAAGGTGCTCCGGCCACTCCCGCCGAACCCCAGTGCGACGTGATCGAGCAATGAGCTGGTGGTCCACCTGTCAGAAGACCCTGGCCAATTCCGGCCTCCCCACAACCCCGGGCTTGAGCGTGACGAGAGAAAGTTCCTCGCCGAAACGCTGCCGCGCAGCAGGTTGCGTTCGCCTTCAGGCCAGCCGGACCTCCTCCACCGCCAGGTCGTCGGCCAAGTCCAGTCGGTACCCCACTCCGCGCACGGTCACGATCTCGAACGGAACCCGCCCGGCCAGCTTCTCCCGAAGCCAGCGCACGTGGACGTCCACGGTCTTGGAGTCCCCGCCGAAACCGGCTCCCCACACCCGGTCGATCAATACCGTACGGCTCAGCGCCCGCCCGGGGTGGGCGACCAGGAAAGACAGGAGATCGAACTCGCGCGGCGTGAGCCGCAGGTCCTGCCCCGCAAGCTGCACCCGCCGAGCAGCGCGGTCGATCAGAAAATCACCCAGCCGCTGGCGCTCCGGCAACCCGGGGCGATCCGCCTCACCGGAGCGGCGAAGGACGGCGGCGATCCGGGCCAACAGCTCGCGAACCGAGAACGGTTTGGTGACGTAATCGTCCGCCCCCAGCTCCAGGCCCAGCACACGGTCGACCTCGGAATCCCTGGCTGTGAGCACGATGATCGGCAACGCACCGGCCCGCCGCAACTGCCGACAGATCTCCAGCCCGTCCATGCCCGGCAGCATCAGGTCGAGCAGCACCAGCTCGGGCGCCCCGGTCCGGGCCATGCGCAGGCCGGTCGTGCCCTCTCTGGCCACCTGTACCGTGTGCCCAGCCGCCTCCAGGTTCATGCGCACTAGCTGGGCGATGTTCTCGTCGTCCTCGACCAGAAGAATCCGACTCAAGCTGTCATCGCCTCCCCAGGTCGACCACCCGGCCGGTACGCAGGAAGACCACGTCCTCGGCCAGGTTGGTCACCCGGTCACCGATCCGCTCCAGGTCGTGAGCGGCCTGGGTGAGCGTGACCGCCCGGCGCACGCCCTCGGGCGAGTTGTCGCTGGCCAGCTCCTGGAGAAGCTGATCGAAGATTCGCTGGTACAGCTCGTCCAGCTGCTCGTCACGGCCCGCAATCTCGATTGCCCAGTCGGCGTTGCGATCGATGATCGCATCCAGGATGTCTCGGACCTGCTGGCCGGCCAGCGACCCCATCAGGCTCAGCTCGATCGGGGGCGGCCGCCGGGGCAGCTCGGCCAGCAGGCACGCGCGCCGGCCCAGACGGACAGCGTAATCACCCATTCGCTCCAGCTCGGCCGCCAGGTGCAGCGTGGCCAGCAGCGCTCGGAGGTCTTCGGCCGCAGGCCGCTGGTCGGCGATGACCTCGGCGCAGCGCTCGCGGACCTGCCGGCAGGCGTCGTTGAGGTCGTGATCCTGTTCCAGCACCGCCTGGGCGCCCTCTCGGTCCAGCCGGCGGAGCGCCTCCAGCGCGCCGTCAAGCTGGATCTCCACCTGCCCAGCCATCCACAGGACCGTCTCCCGCATCTCGATGAGATCGCGCTGGAGAACGTCACTCAGGGTGTTCTGCACCAGTCCTCCACCAAGCCTAGGGCCCGCAGGGTTAAGGGTCGGGGGACTGCGTGTTAACGGCCGTCGAGTCGGTGAGCGGAACCGAGATCCCGAAGACCTGGCCGCCCCCGGCTGCGGCCTCGGTCCATGCCTGCCCTCCCATCACCGCCACCAGGTGGCGCACCAGCGCCAGCCCCAGCCCGCTGCCGGGCAGGCCGCGGGAGTGGGCCGGGTCAACCTTGTAGAAGCGCTCGAACACGCGGTCCCAGTGCTCCGGGGCGATACCGGGGCCGTGGTCGCGGATCCTGATCACCAACGAGCCCGCCTGCTCGGCTGCGTGGACCTCGATAGGGCTGCCAGGGGGGGAGAACTTGTCGGCGTTGTCGATGAGGTTGGCCAGCGCCTGGCCCAGCTTCGAGCGGTCGGCCGTCACCTCGTCCACCTTCACCTCAACCTCGACCGGACGGCTGAGGTCCAGACGCTGCAGAACCTCCGAGACCAGGCCGTGCACCTCGAAGCGGTCGCGGCGGGCTGCCACCGCGCCGGTCTCGAGCTCGGCCAGCTGGCGCAGGTTGCCGATCACCCGGGCCAGGTTGTCCACCTCGCGAAGGGCCCGGCTCAACACCTCCTGCCGGACCGACGGGGGCGGGTCCCCCTGCAGGCTTTCGATCGCCAGCCGCAGCGAGGTAATGGGGGTCAGCAACTCGTGGCCCAGGTTGGCGACGAACTCTTGCCGCACCCGCTCCAGTCGGCGGAGCTCGGTGACGTCGGTGACGAAGAGGAGGCTCTGGCCCGGCTGAGGCCCGGGGACCACCCGGGTCCGTACCTGCCGCCGCCGATGGCCGAGGCGGAGCTCGGTCTCGGGCTGGCCGGTCCGCAGCGCAGCGTGCAGGTTGGCCTCGCGAGTGGCCTCGACCAGCCCCAGCGGGAGTCGCTCGGCGTCGATGCTGAAGAGGTCCCGGGCCTCCCGGTTGGCGGCCACCACCAGCGAGTCCCGGTCGAGGAGCAGCGCCGCCACCGGCGCCTCCTCGATCAAGTCCTCGAACGGCCTGTCCTCTCGCTGCGGCTCGGTCGGATCCCGCAGCTGCCGCCATCGCCGCCAGATCACGGCCGCAGTATGCCGCCGCCCGGACGATTGCAGGAGGCGAGCGGCTCAAGCCCGGGCCTTCTCGAGCCTCCGCATGGCCACCTCCGGGATCCGATCCTTCACCGCCGGCTAACGCTCCCTTAATCCCTGTCCACCTAGCGTCGGGAGCAGGGATGGTCGTCACCAAATGCACGTCCGGCAGTTGAGCGGAGCGCCGGCGGCCAAAGTGGTCACGGCGCTGCCCCTGCGGGTAAGGGGTCTTCGGGTGCGAGCCGGGGGCCGGGAATTGCTCCGGGGCATCGACGTCGACTTCCCGGCCGGGCAGG
The DNA here is from genome assembly GCA_902812395.1 of bacterium. Lineage (GTDB taxonomy): Bacteria > Chloroflexota > Dormibacteria > Dormibacterales > Dormibacteraceae > CADDZO01. The sequence goes on from CADDZO010000047.1 coordinate 13,211, forward strand.
TCACCGCGGTGGTCGGCCCTACCGGGTGCGGAAAGACGACGCTGTTGCGGGCCTTGAACCGCCTCCACGACGACTCCACCGGCCTGCAGGTGAGCGGCAGCGTGGAGCTAGCGGGCGCCGACATCTACCGGGACCTCGGCCTGCGCGAGGTGCGGCGGCGGATCGGCATGCTCTTCCAGCGGCCCAACCCGTTCCCCCAGAGCATCCAGGAGAACGTCGTCATCGGCGCCCGGGTGCACGGTCTGACCGGACGCTCGGGGGCACGCGAGCTGGCCGAGGCCCGGCTCCGGGAGGTCGGGCTCTGGGATGCGGTCAAGGATCGTTTGGGTGGCAACCCCTACCGGCTCTCTGGCGGTCAGCAACAGCTGCTCTGCCTGGCCCGCGCCTTGGCCGTCCAGCCCGATGTCCTCCTCCTGGACGAGCCCACCTCCTCGCTCGACCCCTGGGCCACCGCGCAGATCGAACAGCTGATCCGCGACCTTCGGGAGCGTGTCACGGTGGTGATCGTCTCCCACAACCTGAGCCAGGTGGCGCGGGTGGCCGACCAGGTCCTGTTCATGGTCGCGGGCGAACGGGTGGAGGTCGCCGACGTCCAGGCCTTCTTCCGCCACCCCTCCGACCCGCGCACCCGCCGCTACGTGGCCGGGGAGGCCATGACCCTACCAGCCATGGAGGAACGAAATTGACGACACCGCGATGGGGCCGCCTCGGGGCGGCCGTCCTCGGAGCGGGAGTGCTGGCCCTCAGCGCCTGCGGCGGGACCGGATCGACCGGCTCCAAGCCCAGCAGCAACACCCCGAAGGTCACCTCGTACAAGATCGGCAACCCCTCGTCGCCGGTGACCCTGAACGAGGTCGGGTCGACGCTGGTCGAACCCTACCTCCAGACCATGGTCCAGCCGTTGCACCAGAGATATCCGAACATCACCCTGGCTCCATCTGGAGGCGGCTCGGGTAAGGGCATCAGCAGCGCCGCCTCGGGCCTGACCCCGCTCGGCGGCTCGGACGCCTACTTGAGCCCGGGTGAGATGCAGCAATACCCGGACCTGCTCAACATCCCGATCGCGATCTCCGCCCAGGAGATCGACTACAACCTGCCCGGCGTGAGCGGCCTCAAGCTCAGCGGTCCGGTCCTGGCCAAGATCTACTCCGGCCAGATCACCACCTGGGACGACCCCGCGATCAAGGCCTTGAACCCGGGCTTGAGCCTGCCGTCGATCAAGATCATCCCGGTTCGGCGGGTGGACGCCTCCGGCGACACCTTCATCTTCACCAGCTATCTGAGCGACACCACCCCGAGCTGGGCCAACGGACCCGGCTTCGGGACCACCGTGACCTGGCCGGCCGTCTCCAGCGAGCTGACCGGGAACGGCAATCCAGGCATGGTCTCCACCTGCGCTGCCAACCGGGGTTGTGTCGCCTACATCGGCGTCAGCGTCCACGCCTCGGCGGCGGCGGCAGGCCTGGAACAGGCGTTGCTCGAGAACAAGGCCGGCAACTTCGTCCGTCCCACCCAGCAGACCATCCTGGCCGCGGTCGACGCCTCGGCACGCTCCATCCCGTCCAACCTGGCCAAGTCCCTGATCGAGTCGCCCGGGCCCCAGAGCTACCCGATCATCAACTTCGAGTACATGATGGTCAAGTCGGATCAGACTGACGCCAACATGGCGCTGGCGCTGCGGACCTTCCTGACCTGGGCCATCAGCCCGACCGGCGGGGCCACCCCTCAGCACCTCTCGTCAGTGAACTTCGTGGCCCTGCCCGCCACCGTCGTCCCCGACGTTAAAGCCGCCATCGCGAGGATCCAGAGCTGAACCCGTCTCCGAGCCTGGGGTCCTTGGGGGGGCACGCGTCCGGCGTGCCTCCCTCCCTCCACAAGGTCCGGACCACCCGACGGCGGACCGACGAGGCCACGGGGGATCGGGTGCTGCGGCTGACCAGCCTGGTCACCGCCACTCTCCCCTTCGCCATCCTGGCCGCGATTGTGTTGGTCATGATCGTCTCGGGGTCGCGGGCACTGATCTACAGTGGCACCAACCTGCTGACGGGACGCATCTTCACATTCGGTCACCTCTACGGCGGCTCCCCCACCGTCCACAACGGCATCGCCGCCCCCCGTGACGCCAGCTACGGTGGCGCCACCCTGATCGTGGGCACCCTGCTCACCTCCGCCATCGCCCTGGCCCTGGCCATCCCGGTGGCACTGGGCGCGGCCCTCCTGGTCACCGAGCGGCTGCCCCACCGGCTCGAGGGGCCGGTGTCGTTGATCGGCGACCTGCTGGCGGGAATCCCCAGCGTGGTCTACGGGCTCTGGGGGGTGACGATCCTGGGCCCGCTGGCGTCCCGCTCCTTCTATCCCTGGCTGGCCCACTGGCTGGGCTTCATCCCCTTCTTCCGTGGTCCGGTCGGGGCCGGCCAGGGGCTGCTCACCGCCAGCCTGGTGCTGGCAGTGATGGTGGTGCCCATCATCGCCTCGACCACGCGAGAGCTGCTCCGTCGGGTCCCGATCCTCCACAAGGAGGGCGGTCTGGCACTGGGCATGACCCGCCTGGAGGTGGTCCGGGCGATCATCTGGCCCTTCGTCAGGAATGGCGTGCTGGGTGCGTCGCTGCTCGGCTGGGCGCGGGCGTTGGGGGAGACCATGGCAGTACTGCTGATCTCGGGCAACGCCTTGAACGTCTTCCCCGGCAACATCTACGACCCGGTTGGCACCATCGCCGCCACCATCGCTGCCCTGCTCGACGGTGCTCTGACCGACGGCACCGGCATGGCCGTAAGCGCGCTCGGCGCCCTGGGGCTGGTCCTGCTCCTGATCACGCTCGCCACCAACCTGGGAGGGCGGCTGATCGTGCGCCGCGTAGCCGCAGGCGCTGCGCTCCCGGTGGGACGGGGATTCTGAGGGTGGTCCGCAAGATGCGTCGTACCGCCGCGGACCTGGGTTTCTGGGCCGCCTGCTGGCTGGCGCTGGCGCTGGTGGTGGGACCCGCCGCCTGGATCGTCATCGGACTCGTCCGCAAGACCTGGCCGGTGCTGAGCGTCGACCTGCTGCTCAAGACCACCGCCCAGGGCGGCCTCCAGAACGCGCTCTTCGGCACCCTGGTGCTGGCCGCCGGGGTCCTGATCCTGGCTGCCCCGATCGGCATCGGGGCCGGGGTCTACATGGCCGAGTTCGCCTCCCAGCGCCAGGCCAGCCTCTTCCGCTTCGTCTCCGAGGTGCTTGCCGGCATCCCCTCGATCGTGGTCGGCTATGCCGGCTACGAGCTGCTGGCCATCGCGCTGGGGTGGGGTTACTCGCTGCTCGGCGGCATCCTGGCCTTGACGGCGCTGGTCGTTCCCTACGTGGTCAAATCCACCGAGGCGGCGCTCCAGCAGGTGCCGACCAGCCTCCGCGAGGGAGCCGCCGCACTGGGCCTCCCGCGCTGGCTGATGCTCTGGAAGGTGCTGTTGCCGCCCGCCCTCCCCGGGGTGCTGACTGGCCTGGTGGTGGCGCTGGCGATCTCGACCGGCGAGACCGCGCCGCTGCTGTACACGGCCAACTTCAGCGACGCCAATCCGCCCGTGCAGCTGCTCCACCACCCGGTTGGCTACCTGACATATGTCGTCTATGACTACGTCCAGCTGCCCTCGGCCCGCGCCCATCAGCTTGCCAACGCCGCCGCCACCTTCACCCTCTTCCTGCTTCTGCTCCTGATCGTGCTGAGCCGACTGCTAGCAGCACGCGCGCGGCGACGAACCGAGCAAATGGGCCTTTGAGGCGCAGGGGTGCTACTGGCTGGCCGCAGTCGAGCGCTCGATCTCCTCGCGGACCTGACGGATGAGGGCTGCTACCTCCTCCGGCCCGGCACCGCCACCGGCCGCCCGCAGCCGCTCCGCCGCTGCCCCAGCAAGGAAGCAGGCCAGCGGCGCGAAGCGCCGCTCGTGGGTGTGAGCGGTGACCCCCGCCAGCTCCAACAGCTCCTGGGCCACGGCTGGCTCCAGCCGCGGCGCCTCGATCACCGTTCCTCGAGCACGGGCGGCCTGCGCCAGGCGGTCGCCGAGCTCGTCGAAGAATCTGTTCACGTGCGCCTCCTGGCGATGCTGCCGGCTATCTGAATAGCAGGTCGTCGTCCTCGTCGCGCTCGGGCTGGCCCTTCCTGCGCTTCCCGCGCTCGGTTGCCGTCGCCACCAGGAGCAACCCGGTAAGAATTCCGCCCTCGATGATGCCGTAAAGAACCGAGCGCCAGAGCGGCTGGTGGAACGGCCCCAGGTTGATCAGGAACAGGATCACACCCAGCGGCGGGAAGGCGATCGCGATCTGGGTGGTGGCAGTCAGCGCCTCCCAGCGCCCGAGCAGCCCTGGCCGTCGCTCGTTCATGCCGTCCAGCATAGGACGGGGCCGCCGGCCTCCGACGAGGTGGGCGGCACGGTGTGGAGCACAGGCACGCGCCGCGGCCACGCCCTGCCGGGCGACCTCCAGCCGGCTCCTCAGGTCCGACTGGACCGCCGCCGTACTGACAAAACCCTGCCCGGTGGGGAGCACGCAGGGTGCGCGGCGAGCTCAGGTTCGCCCAGCGCCAGGACAGTCGGATTCGATCGGGGCCTGGCCGCCCGCCAGCCTGCGGGCGCGGGCGAAGACGGCATCCAGCATGGCCGCTGTCACCTTGCCGGTGAAGGTGTTCTGCTGCGACGGATGGTACGAGCCGAGCAGGCGGTACGGACCGATCTCGGCCTCGGCCAGATGCCCGAACCGGGGCCGCGGCGACATTCGGTGGCCGAGCTCCGCCAGCGCTCGCATGGCTCCGTCCCAGGCGAACGCACCCAGGCAAACCACGACCCTCGCTTGCGGCAGCCCGCTCAGCTCGCGGACCAGGAACGGAAGGCAGTTGTCGCGCTCGTCGGAGCGGGGACGGTTGCCGGGGGGGGCGCAGCGGACCACCGCGGTGACGTAGAGATCGCGCAGCTGCAATCCGTCGCCCCGGGCGACCGAGGTGGGCTGATTGGCGAAGCCGGCACGGTAGAGGGCCGCAAATAACCAGTCCCCGGAGCGATCGCCGGTGAAGATGCGGCCGGTTCGGTTGCCGCCGTGGGCGGCCGGGGCCAGGCCCACGATCATCACCCGTGCCCGGGGATCGCCGAAACCAGGCACCGGCCGGGCCCAGTAGGTGCACCCGGCGAATCGACGCGGTGGCCGACGCGCCGCCTCCTCCCGCCATTCGACCAAGCGCGGACAGCGGCGACACGTCACCACGTCGTGCGCCACCTGCTCAAGCACCGAGTCGGTGATGACGTCCATCGGCATGCTCCGTGCGCCGCCCACGGCGCAGCCAGATCCTACCCGCGCAGCAGCCGACATCAATGGTTCCGGGAAGGCAAGCTCAGGTTCCCGCGCGCCGTGCCGGCCGGCTGATCCTGGTGGATCAGGCGCCGGTCAGTGCCGTTCCAGGGATCACGGCCTGGCCCTCCTTCGGGACACCCATCGGAGGTAGACGACGATCTGGTGCGAGCCTCTGCGCTCGCCTCTACGAGCGGCGAGCGGCTGCCAACCGAGCGGCCAGGGCCATCGCGGTGGCCACTGGGGAGAACCCGTGAAGCTGCACTAGGCCGGGTCCCCACGAAGCCCGCTTCGTGGGGTTCCCCAGGCCTACCGGTACGCGCTCGATCCCACCCCAGCCCAAGAGCGGAGGCTCCGCTCCCATGCCGGAGCCGCTCGCTACGCCTGGAACTGGGCCCTGACCCGGGTCATGGCGCGGTATGAAGCCGAGAAGAAGTGGTACTCGGCGGAAGAACTCCATCGGCTGTGGAACGCGGAGAAGAAGACCAAGCCCGATCTGGCCTGGTGGCAGGAGAACTCCAAGTGCGTCTACCAGGAGGCCTTCAGGAACCTGGAACGAGCGCTCCACGACTTCCTGAAGTCCAAGACGGGACAACGGAAGGGGCGACAGCTGGGCTTCCCCCGGTCCAAGAAGAAGGGACGGTGCCGGGATTCCTGTCGCTTCAGCACCGGGGTGATGCGCTGCTCGGGCTCGACGGTCACGCTGCCCCGGCTGGGGACCATCCGCACCCACGAATCCACCGAGGCGTTGGCGGGCAAGATCGCGGAAGGAAAGGCCAGGATCCTCTCTGCCACCGTGTCGCGGACCGCCCAGCGGTGGTTCGTGTCTTTCGCCGTGGAGGTTGAGCGTGAGATTCCGGATCATCATCGGCGGCCCCAGACGGCGGTCGGCATCGATCTGGGGGTCTCGGCCCTGATCACGGCGGTGGACCACCGAGGTCGGGTGATCAGGTTCCCTGGTCCCAAGCCGCTGAAGGCTGCGCTGCGGCGCCTCTGCCGCGCCTCGCGCGCCCATTCCCGCAAAAAGACCGGCTCTGCCAACCGAAGGAAGAGCGCGCGGCGGCTGGCGCGTATCCATGCCCGGATCGCCAACTGCCGTCTCGATGCCTTGCACAAGGCCACGACCTGGCTGGCTGCTCGATACGAGACGGTGGTGGTCGAGGACCTGAACCTGGCCGGGATGGTCCGCAACCGGAGGCTGGCCCGGAGCCTGGCCGACCAGTCCTTGGGGAGCATACGGCACCAGCTCGGCTCCAAGACCGTGGCGCGGTGGCCGGCTGCTGGTGGCCGAGCGGTTCTTCCCCAGCTCCAAGATGTGCTCTGGCTGCGGGACAGTGAAAGCCAAGGCTGGCCGAGCGCACCTTCCGCTGCGAGGGCTGCGGCCTGGTCATCGACCGAGACGTGAACGCTGCGAAGAACTTGCTCAAGCTCGGAGTCCCCACGCTCGGGGCCCCCACGAAGCCTGCTTCGTGGGGTGAGAAGCTCGCCGTCAGTGGCAGAGGATAAACGCCTGTGGGCCGAGGTAAGACCCAGCACTGCTGGGCACACGGTGATGAAGCAGGCCCCGGCACCGTGCAAGCGGATAAGACCGGGACCGTCACCGATCGGTGGCTGCGGGTCGGCTGGCTAATGCTCACTGACCCGCAACGGTTTACCGGAACGCAACTTCAAACTTCTCCTCTCTGGGAAAGTCGCTCACCTTCTCGCCTTTCGTGGGTTCCACCAGACGTCCCGCCCCCTTGGCCAGCGCCTGCCACACATGGGTGTCCTCGACGCGGCTGGGCGGTGATCGCGGGGGGAAGGTGACCCTCGGGATC
>CADDZO010000048.1 GCA_902812395.1 bacterium
CTATCATCGGCTGCAAAGGGAGCAAGGGGTGATCGAGATGGGGGGCTGCGGGCTCTTTCTGGACTGGCGGGCGTTCATCTTTGTAGCAGCACTCACAGGGGCCAGCGTGGGCTTTTTGCCAGCTGCTGCGGCGAACGACCAGGGCAGCTTGTCGACGCTCGAACAAGCTTTCGACAACGTGGGCATAACCGCGCCCACTAACCCGACAGCCGGTAACTTCGACGGCATCGGCGACAGCTTCAACGCGAGTGGCTTAGCCGAGGACGCTTTAGTCCCCGGCAAGAGCCTCCTCCACGATGGCCTCCAACTCACATGGCCCGACGTTGCCCCGGGAAAGCCCGATAATGTCGTGGCCAACGGCCAGACTGTCGCGCTCTCGGGCCAGGGCTCGACGCTCGGAGTTATCGGGGCCTCCGCCTACGGGTCTGCCAGTGGCACCTTCACGGTCACCTACGCGAATGGGGCCACCACAAGCACTCAGGTCACCTTCTCAGACTGGGTGGACGACTCTCCCGCCGCCGGCACTGATTTCCTCGCCACCACGGGTGGCTGGGACCCCGGCGGCGCGATCCCGGTCAGCCTCTCGTACGCCTCAATCCCGCTCAACCCAGACCAGCCGGTGGTCTCCGTGACACTGCCGAGCGTGGGCGCCAGCGTCGGTAGGGGCATCACTTCGATGCACATCTTCGACCTCGCCATCGGTTCTCCTGGTGCGGAAGCTTCCGGGGGGCCGGGCGCCGCCTCGTACTACGACCAAGCGAGGAAGGACTGCGTGGGTACCGCTGCTGACACGGCGTCCAAGGTGTGGTTCACGGTTGCAGACGGCACTCTGTCAGATACCTACGCCCCCACGATCGACAACACCAACGTGAAGAGCCTCGACCCGATAGTTACCGCATCGGGCCTTCCCGCCCAGCTCCAGCCACGCGACATGACCTACAAGGTGAGCGAGCTCGGTACCACCGGGATGGCCTGCCGGGTCGTCGCGCTCGACGCGGTCGGTCATTTTGCCGTCGTCACCGACTTCGTGACTGACCCCTCTGCACAGGCGGTAGTCTTGCAGGTGAGCCTGGTACCGCTCCCCGGGGCGCCCGCCGGGCTGCGCGTGTATCTCCGCTTCCATCCCCTCTTGAACGGCCACGGGGGTGGGGGGAGCGGCAACTCCGGCGGCGAGTCGGCGACCGTGGTCTCGACGCCCCGGGGTGAGATCCCGCTTTCCTACTCGACCAACTCGTTCTCCGAGGCGATCAACCGCAACTACGCGAGCCCGATCTATGCCGCGCTAGCCGCCAGCCGACCGTTTGCCGCGGTTGAGACGGGCTTTGCGGGGACGCCGAGCGACGGCCTCTCCGAGCTTGACCACTCCGGCGTGCTCACGACCTCGGCCCCCGACGCCAACAACGGCAACGTCGTCCAGACGGTGGAGCTCTCACTGTCAGGTCGTCGCTCCTCACGGTCAAGCCCGCTACCGCTGCTACCGCCCATCCCTCCGGAGGTTGCGCTATCGCCCGCGCATCCGGCGCCCGGTGGGCGCGGAGCCTACGGCGCGCCCTCGAACTTCGCCGGCGTTGCCAACGCCTGTGGCCCTGGTCCCGAGGTGGGACCCGGGGGGCATGGAGCGGTACCGGTAGGCCCTGGCGCGCCGAGCGCCGGCATGCTGGCCGTCACACCGACTGGCATCGCTGCCTCGGTGGCCGGGGCGGCTGGCCTTTCGGAGCCCGTGGCGCCCACGGCCGTCAAGAGCCAGACCGTCGCCCTCGGCTTCGGACAGGACGAGCAGAGCGCTGTGTCTTCGGCGCTCGGGGCCTCCGCCGCTCCCTTCCCCGCCACCTTCGGCGCCTACCAGGCCCAGTGGCTCGCTTACGATGCCCATCTTTGCCAGCCGTTCTCGCCGGCCGAGGCGAGGAAGCTTGGGCTCTCGCCGGCGCAGCGGGCCAAGGTTGCCGACGCCTATTGGCTGTCGGCCAACGTCATCAAGGCAAGCGAGGACAAGACGTTCCTCGGAGCGACGGTCGCTTCGCTGGCGAGCCCCTGGGGCCAGGCGGTCCCGGCCGGCCGGCCCAGCAGCAACGACAACTTGGCGCCTTACTTTGGTTCCTACCGGGAGGTTTTCCCCCGCGACGCCTACGAGACCTTTACAGGGTTTTTGGCCGACGGGGACGTCGGGACCGCGCGCCAGATGGTCTATTACTGGTTCAACAACCTGCAGCTGCCCAATGGGAGCTTCCCCCGCAACGGGCTGCTTAACGGGAAGGCAGCGCCGGATACCTTCGGCCTCCAGCTCGACGAGACGGCCGACCCGATCCTGGCTGCCTGGGAGGCGGGGCTCGCCGACGACTCCCACCTCTACCAGCAGCACATCAAGCCGGCGGCGGACTTCCTTGTCGCCAACGGGCCCGAAACGCCGTCTTCTGTGGAGCGTTGGGAGGAACAGAACGGCTACAGCCCTTCCACGATCGCCGACGAGGTAGCGGGTCTGGTGGCTGCGGCCAATATCGGCAAGGCCCAAGGGGACACCGCGTCCGAGCGCCTCTGGCTAGCGACGGCCGACGATTTCCTCCGTGTCGCTTTGGCGACGACCGTCACGACCAACGGACCACTCTCTTCGAGGCCCTACTTCATCCGGGTGGACAAGACCGGCGACCCCGACCAGGCCTATAGCTACACGCTGGGCAACGGCAACAACACTCCCGTTGACCAACGAACGGTCATCGACCAGGGCTTCTTGGAGCTGACCCGCCTGGGCGAGCTCCCGGCAGGCGACCCGGTCGTTACCAATTCCCTCGCCGTGGCAGCCAAGGCGATTGACGTGAGCACTCCCTCTGGCACAGGTGTGCTGCGCTACAACGGCGATGGCTACGGGGACTGTGAGGCGGGCACTGTCCACGATCCGATCAACCACACCACGAGCACCTGCTCGACGACGGGGGCCCCCTGGGCGGCCACCAACACGGGCACGGGCCACGTGTGGCCACTCGCTTCGGGGGAAAACGCCGAGTACCAGGTCTTGGCTGGCAACACCTCGGCCTCCCTCGCCGGCCTGGACTTCATGCTCAGCTCGGCCTCGGGCGTGGGCCTTGTGCCCGAGCAGGTCTGGGACTTCGCCGACGTGGCCGCTTCACCCTACGGTTCCAACCCGGAAACGGCCTCGATCGGGTTCATCGACGGCAAACCTGACGGCTCGGCAGCGCCGCTCACGTGGGCGCAGGCGCAGCTCCTCCGCCTCATCAGGGACCTCGGGACCGGCAGCCTCCTCGACCAGGCCACCATCGTGGCCAAGCGTTACCTGCCCAGCTCGCCGGCGGTCGCCCCGCTCCAAGTGACGGCGCCGCTGAGCGTGCGAGGTGGCAACGTGCCCCCAGATATGCAGCGGCCCTCGGTCATAGCGAGCGCAAGCTCGCCTGGGGTGACCGTGTCAGGAACCGGCAGCAGCGAGACCGTCCGCCTCACCGTGAGGGCCACCACGGTCCCCGGCGCCACCGTCGAAGTGGCAGTGACCGGTACGCCACTCGGTTCGCAGATCCCGGCCACGACGCTGACCACCGTGACTGCCGGCCGCGACGGCACTGCTTCTGCCATCGTGGACTTGCAGCCCGGCACCAACTCTGTCGAGGTCGCAACGACCCTGGGTGGTGCCACTAACGAGGCCCTGTTCCAAGTAGACGACGTCGTCGTACCAGGGGCGGTGGTAGAGAACGTCGACGGCCCCGCCGACGGCGGCTACGGGCCGGGCACCTACGCCTATCCGACGGCCACGAATCCCAACGGAACGCCGGTCTTTCCCCCTGACACGTTTAAGTTGAGTGGCCTGACGGTCATTGACTCGGGCTCGACCGTCACTTTCCAGGTGGGGATTGCCAACCTCGTTCCCACCTTTGGCTCCCCCGACGGAGCGCAGCTCATCGACCTCTACATCCACTCGCCTTCCACGAGTGAAACGTACTCGACGGCAGCGGCCAACCCCTGGAACTACTCGATCGCCCCCGGCAGTGCCTGGAACCAGCTCATTGAGGTGGACGGCTTCGGCACCGACGACTGGGTGACGCCGACGTACTCGACTGCGGGCCTCAGTGCCTCGGTGAGCCTCGGCAGGCCCGAGGTCCAAGTGGCGAGCAGCACGACGCCAACGAGTAACGGCGAGACACCTGGGGTCATCTCGATAACCGTGTCCGCGGCCACGCTCGGTGCGCCGGGCAACGGGGGGAGCTGGAGCGGCTGGACGTTCACGTTGGCCCTTACCGGCCAAGACGGCTTTGGCTTCTACGACGCCCGCCCGTTTACCTCGACGCCCGGTCCGTACACCTTTGGCTTATGCTCGGCGGCTGTGGCATCGGAGCCGAACCCGCCGGCGATCTGCAGCTACAACCCGAGCCTGGTCCCCTACGTGCTGGACACTATCCCGCCGGCCGGCGTGGACGTGCGCACCGAGCTGAACCCCACCCTTGGCCCCGTGGTCCTCAAGGGCGTCACGGTGCCCTGAGCGCTGCCCCCCGACCGCCAGCGGTTGCCGCCCCAAGCCGTGAACGGCAGCCTGTGCCCTCATGATGCCTGGCAACGATGAGACGAAGTACGCGAGCACGCTGGCACGATTGGCAGGCTTGGCACAGTGGGCTGGACGTGTGGCGTTCGCCCAGTTGGGGCCTTTGCCCGTTTGCCCGCGCTCCCAAGGGAAGGCGCTCAACTCTCGTTTGGCGGGAGGCCACCGAGGTCTTTGTCAAAAGTGGGCGGCGGTGCGGCTGGCTCGACTCTGACAGGAAATCGGGCTGGAAGGGCTCTGTGAGGACCGTGTCCGTATTCGAAGGGGTCCCTAAAGGCGTAAGCAAGACAATTCGCCCTCCTCGACCGTACGAGTCACGTCCCGCGATCGTGCTGCGTCCGGCGTGGCGATCGGATGAGGGGTGGAAGACGCTGCCGAAGAGAAAGCCCGGAACGACGATGGCCTCGGGGCGGGGGAGTTGGCGAGCTGGTGGAGGATGGGTTCGGCACGGCCGCCGCTTCCGTGGAGCACCGCCCTCAGGTGGCGAAGACCTCGCGAACCCATCACGATCGGATCCGGGCGTTGCTGCCGGACCTGACGGGCCAGCTCCGGAGCGAACATCCTGGCTGGGGGAGACGGGGTGAAGCTGGGTCCAGAGCTGTTCCATCGCCTCGGATACAGGGTGCCTCGAAGAGGGTCTCGGCGGGGTGGGGCACGTGGACTCCGTCCACCCGGGTTCACGAGCTCTGCCACCAGGGTCAAACGGAGGGTCCCATCGGGTCTGGCCAGCGTCGCCAGGCTCTGCTTCGTCCTCGCAAGCGAGATCGACGGAGAGCGACCCTCCAGCGGCGGAACCACCGTTCGAAGCCGGGGAGGACGTGCCCCGAACTGGACCCTCGCCGGCAGCCCCCAGCCGACCCCAGAAGCGTCGGGCGGCTCCGGCGACATCAGGTGGGCGCGGCTGCGATCGGGTCACATCCCTTCGGCCTCCCCTCAGGCCGAGCCCACCGTGGTCCGCACCTGGCGGGCGATCTCGAGGTCCTCCCGAGCCTCGATCACCAGCGTCCGCACCCGCGCGTCGGTGGCGGTGACCTCGCCGTCTCGGGTGGTGGCGGCGTTGTGATCGCGGTCCAGGGCCACGCCGAGGAAGCCAAGCCCGGCCGCGGCCCGAGCCCGCACCTCGGGCGCGTGCTCGCCCACTCCCCCGGTGAACACGAGCACATCGAGGCCGTCCATGGCCGCTGCCATGGATGCGATCCCGGCGCGCAGCCGGTGGAGGTAGACGTCCAGGGCGAGGCAGGCAGCGGGGTCACCGGTCCGGCTCCGGGAGAGCACCTCCCGCATGTCGGCCGTGTCGGCCAGGCCGAGCAATCCGGAGCGGTGCTCCAAGGTGGCGGCCAGCTCGGCCGGGGGCGTGCCCGCGTGTTCCTCCAGCCAGAGGACCAGGCCAGGGTCGAGGCTCCCGGAGCGTGTGGCCATGACCAGCCCCTCCAGGGGGGTGAAGCCCATGGTGGTGTCGACCGAGCGGCCGCCGTGCACGGCGGCGAGCGAGGCCCCCGCCCCCAGGTGGCAGGTGACCACCCGGAGCCCGTCTGTGGGCCGGCGGGTCAGCTCTGCCGCCCGCCGCGCGGCGTAGGCGTGGGAGAGACCGTGGAAGCCGAAGCGTCTCAGGGCCCACCGTTTCCGCCACTCGAGCGGCAGGGCGTACGTGGCGGCCGCCTCGGGCATGGAGGCATGGAACGCAGTGTCGAAGCAGGCTACCGCCGGGACCTGGGGCAGCACCGCGGTCACAGCTCGGAACGCCGCCAGCGACTTGGGCTGGTGCAGGGGGGCGAGGTCGGTCAGGGCCGCTAGCTGGCGTTCGACCTCGTCGTCGATCAGGACCGGGCCAGAGAACTCGGTTCCCCCGTGGACGATGCGATGTCCGACCGCATCGACAGGGCCCATCTCTCGCACCGCCGCCGCCACGGCCGACGCCTCGGCCTGGCCGCGTGGGGCAGGGAGGTCACGGCTGGCCATCAACGTGTTGTCGGCCGCCAGTAGTCGCAGCTTGAGGCTGCTCGACCCGGCATTCACGACCAGGATTCGCATCAGCCGTAGGGCCAGCTCCAGTCGCGGATCTCAGGGGGGTCCTCGCCCTCGCGACGGGTGTGGGCGCGGGCTTCCAGGCGGCGGTCGCTCATCAGTTGGCGCAGGTGTCCGGCCCGGCCGGCGAGTCCGGGCACCCGGTCGATCACGTCCATGACCAGGTGGTAGCGATCGAGGTCGTTGAGCATGACCATGTCGAAGGGGGTGGTAGTGGTGCCCTCCTCCTTGTAGCCGCGCACGTGCAGGTTGCGGTGGTTGGTCCGGCGGTAGGTCAGCCGATGGATCAGCCAGGGATAGCCGTGGTAGGCGAACACGACCGGCCGGTCGGTGGTGAAGATGGCATCGAACTCGGCGTCGGACATGCCGTGAGGATGCTCGCTCGGGGGCTGGAGGCGCATCAGGTCGACTACGTTCACTACCCGCACCTTGAGCTTCGGCAGGTGATGGCGGATCAGGTCGACCGCTGCCAGGGTCTCGAGCGTGGGTACGTCGCCGCAGCAGGCCAGCACCGCATCCGGCTCACCGCTCTCATCGTTGCTGGCCCAGTCCCAGATACCGATCCCGCGGGAGCAGTGGAGGATGGCATCATCCATCGAGAGCCAGTTGAGCGAGGGTTGCTTGCCGGCCACGATCACATTCACGTAGTGGCGGCTGCGCAGGCAGTGGTCCGCCACCGAGAGCAGGCAGTTGGCGTCGGGCGGGAGGTAGACCCGAATGATCTCCGCCTTCTTGTTGACCACGTGGTCGATGAAGCCCGGGTCCTGGTGGGAGAAGCCGTTGTGGTCCTGTCGCCAGACGTGCGAGGAGAGCAGGTAGTTCAAGGAGGCGAGCGGCCGCCGCCAGGGGATACCCCGGGTCACCTTCAACCACTTGGCGTGCTGGTTGAACATCGAGTCGACGATGTGGATGAAGGCCTCGTAGCAGTTGAAGAGGCCGTGCCGGCCAGTCAGGAGGTATCCCTCCAGCCAGCCCTGGCAGAGGTGCTCGGAGAGGACCTCCATCACCCGGCCGTCGGGATCCAGGTGCTCGTCGGTGGCGAGGGCCGTCGCCTCCCAGGTCCGGCCGCTGGCCTCGAAGACCGCGTCGAGCCGGTTGGACGCCGTCTCGTCGGGGCCGAAGAGCCGGAAGTTGCGCGGGTTGCGCCGGATCACGTCGCGCAGGAACGCCCCCAGCACCCGGGTCGGCTCGGCGGTGGTCGTCCCCGGCTTCGGGACCGCCACCGCGTAGTCGCGGAAATCGGGCAGCGACAGCTCCTGGAGCAGGGTTCCCCCGTTGCTGTGGGGGTTGGCGCTCATGCGGCGGTGTCCTCGGGGGGGAAGCTCGGCCAGCTCGGGGACGAGCCGCCCTCCCTCATCGAACAGCTCCCAGGGTCTATAGCTCCGCATCCAGGCCTCCAGCAGGCGGAGGTGCTCGGGGTTGGTCCTCGTCTCGGCGATGGGGACCTGGTGCGACCGCCAGGTTCCCTCCACCGGCCGCCCGTCGACCTCGCTCGGCCCGGTCCAGCCCTTGGGCGTCCGGAGCACGATCATTGGCCAGCGGGGCCGAGTATTCAGCCGGCGCCCCCGGGCTGCCCGCTGGATGGCCTGGATCTCCTCGACTACCCGGTCCAGGGTCGCCGCCATTCGCTGGTGGACAACACCAGGATCGCTGCCCTCCACCACGTAGGGCCGGTGGCCGTAGCCCTCGAGCAGGGCCAGCAGCTGGTCCTCCGGGATGCGGGCCAGCACAGTGGCGCTGGCGATCTTGTAACCGTTGAGATGGAGGATGGGCAGCACCGCCCCGTCCCGGGCGGGGTTAAGAAACTTGTTGGAATGCCAGCTGGTGGCGAGCGGCCCGGTCTCGGCCTCGCCGTCGCCGACGATGCAGCACACCAGGAGGTCGGGATTGTCGAAGGCAGCGCCGTAAGCGTGGGCGAGCGAGTAGCCGAGTTCGCCCCCCTCATGAATCGAGCCTGGGGTCTCGGGTGCCACGTGGCTGGGGATCCCGCCGGGGAAGGAAAACTGGCGGAACAGGCGGCGCATCCCATCCCGGTCGCGGGTGATCTCCGGGTAAACCTCGGTGTAGGTCCCTTCTAGGTAGGCGTTGGCCACCGGGCCGGGGCCCCCGTGGCCGGGCCCAATCACGTAGATCGCGTTCAGGTCCCAGTTCCTGATCACCCGGTTGAGGTGGGCGTAGATGAAGTTCAGCCCAGGGGTGGTGCCCCAGTGGCCGAGCAGTCGGGGCTTGACGTGCTCGGGTCGCAAGGGCTCCTCCAGCAACGGATTGTCGAGCAGGTAGATCTGGCCCACGGCAAGATAGTTGGCCGCTCGCCAGTAGGCATCGATCAGCCGTAGCTCCTCGGCCCCGAGCGGGTGAGTTGTGTCGGGGGATGATCGATGGGCCTCTTCTAGCATGGCGATCACCTCCTCATCGAGGTTCGACCTGGGCGACCGGCAGACACATCCGTTGGCACCTCTCGCCAGAGGCTACTCGGGCGGCCGCGGCCGGACCGGCCCGGCCGCCAATGGGTCGCTCGAACCGTGCTCTCGCCTCACGCCGGGGCTTCGGGCACAGACCAGCAGGGTCGTCGCGGGGCGGTGGTCCTCATGACGTGGCTGGTGGGGACTTCAAGCCGGCCGAGGGATGGGGGTGTGGGGGTCGCTCGGCGGCCTTTGTCGGGCACCATCACCATAAACCTGCCGAGCCGGTGGGGCGGTTCGGGCACGCCCCGCGCGTCCCCAGCGGATGTGGGCCGGACTGGGGCGGTTCGCGCTGCCGGCCGAGCCCGCCCTCGACGCTCTATTGCCGTCTGGCGGCGATCGGGAAGGCGCACTGGCCACTGCCTACCTGCTGCCCGGCCCAGCATTTGAGGGTACTCCCCGGTCATGTGGCGGCCATCGAGGAGCACGACGCGTTGCCCACCTGCCGCCGGGCGTTGCCGGCCGAGGAGTTGCGCTCGGTGGTGGAGCGGCTGCCGGTCGGACCCCACGCCGCCGCCCGCGACCGGGCCCGTTGCTGCTCGGCTTGCCGGTCGGTTGCCGTTCGGAGCTGGTAGGGCTGGACTGCGATGACCTGAAGGAAGTGTAGTCGGACCTCCAAGTTTTGTTCCGGAGCGGGCGCGCCGGGCATCTCGGCCCCCGAGTCGCGATCGCCCTCAGTCCTGACGCCTGCCCGGTGCCGGCGGTTCGGGCCTAGCGGAAGGTCGCGAAGATGGTCGTCGGCCTCTTGTTCCAGCCCGTCGGATCGCCACGACCGGTGCTCACCCGCCGGCTCCGCCTACAGTCGGTGGTCCTGGAGCCAGGTCGGTTCGGTACCTCGGCCCGGGGGCCGAGCTCTCTGCCGTCCCATTCCCCGCGCTCAGGCGGCGTCGGCTGGGGGCGGCGTCGGGCGTCTCCCCTGGCACGGGTGGTGGGTGGATCAGGCGTCTGAGGTCCTGGCTGGCCAGGGCCCATCCGGGTCGTGACGACTCCGCTCCGTAGACGGAGCGGCTCTCGGGCAGCACGAAGCTGCTCCTGACGGCCCCGTCCAAGCCATGTCGGGCACCACGACAACGCGCTGAGCGGCGTGGCATGCCGTTGTACCCGCTGCGCCTTCCGGCAGCGGAACCGCCCAACGGCGGCGAGGTTGCCGACGGGGGCAGCTCCCAAACGGGACGCCGCCGGTGCCTTCAATCTTGTGGCACGAACAAGTGCGCACCACGCTCCGATTCCTCTGTCGCCTTAAGGCGGCAGTCCCCCTGGGAGGGTTCTGACGGGGGGCCGAAGGTCCCTGCAAGAAGGGGGCCAGCGGCAGGTTCAGTGCCCGGACGGTGTAGGTAGGCTGAGGGCCGTGGCGGATACTGGAGCAAACGAGCGGAAGGGACCGCTGCGGGTCATGCTGGTCGACGACCACGAGGTGGTGCGGAGCGGCCTGCGGGCCATGCTTGAGGCCGCCGGCGACATCCGGGTGGTGGCCGAAGCGGGCACGGTCGCAGAGGCGGTGACTGAGGCGGATCGCGTCCGCCCGGACCTGGTGGTGATGGACGTGCGCCTGGCAGACGGCAGCGGCATTGAGGCGACGCGCGAGATCCGGGCGCGGCGGCCGGCCACCCAGGTGCTGATGCTGACCTCGTTTGCCGACGACGAGGCGCTGTTCGCCTCGATCATGGCCGGGGCCAGCGGCTATGTGCTCAAGCAGATCCGGGGTGGGGAGCTGGTCAGGGCCGTCCGGGCGGTTGGACAGGGCCAGAGCCTGCTCGATCCGGCGGTGACGGCGGCGGTGCTGGAGCGGCTGCGGCGGGGCAAGCACCTGCTCAAGGATGAGAAGCTGGCCCGGCTCTCGGCCCAGGAGGAGCGCATCCTCACCCTGGTTGCCCAGGGGTTGACCAACCGAGAGGTCGGGGCCCGGCTGAGGCTGGCCGAGAAGACGGTGAAGAACTACGTCTCGACCATCCTTTCCAAGCTGGAGGTGGCCCGGCGGGCGGAGGCGGCGGCGTACCTGGCCCGGCACAGCGGGACGCCGGGCAGCCAGGCCTGACCCGATCGCCGCTCAGCGCCTGAGACCGGCGGCGTGGAGGAGCCGGTCGGCACCGGTCGGTCGGGCGACCTCGATCGACTGCAAACCGACCGTCCCCACCTGCCCCAAGGGGAGGGCGGTGCCGCCACAGCTCGGGCAGCGCACCGCCTCCAGCGGCTCCACGCTCCGGCAGTCGTGCAGGCAGGCGCCGCAGCAGTAGCGCACCGCCTACCAGCGGAAGTGCAGGTGGGCACCCTCCAGAGGGGTGCCCGCAGCCATGGTCTCGAACTCCCGCTGGAGGCCGGCCTCGGTGAGGTGACCACCGCTGGTGGCGATCAGGGTCACGGTCGTCGCCCGGCCGCCGCCCCCTCGATCGAGCAGGTCGACGGCCTGCACCACCACCCGCCGAATCATCTGGTCCGCAGCGTTCATCTGTCCCGTCCCATGGCTCTGAGGCCAGCTCTCGCCAGTCCACCGACCCGGATCTTCCCAGCCACAGAAGGTCCCGGGCCGAGATGAACCCCACCGTACGGTCACCCGCGACCACGGGCAGGTGCCAAATACCGTGCTCGATCATGATCCTGGCCGCCTCCTCCGCCGGCTCATCGGGCCCGATGGTGCGCGGGTCCGCGGTCAGCCTGGCGGCCACCCCCAGCGGCCGCTGCCGCCCGTCCGCCTTCGGTATGTACACCCTCCGCTGCCCACGCACGTGTAGCTCGGGCTTGCGGCCTTGGCCTTCCCCGAGCGGCCCGCCCGCTGATCGGACCAACGGGCGTTTGTGGGCTCTCTCGGTTCTCGCGCATGGAGGGAGATTCCATGCGTGCCCTGGTTCTTGGAGCGCGCGGGGTCCCCTGGCGGCTCGCGCTTACCGTCGCCAGCGATGCTGCCTTCCGCTCCGATGACGGCGTCGGCACCCCGGAGTTATTCTTTCGCGGCTCGATAGGCCCGGCCCGCACCTCCTGCCAACGCTTCACTGCGCCCTCTCGGGTCGCCAACGCATGACTCGGGGTCGTCGTGGGTTGCTAGCCCTTTCGACGTAGAGCACTTTCAGCTCCTTCTCCATGCCGGTTTATCCCGGCACTTTCCATCGGTGGAGAGTCGGCGAGGGACTCGCATCACCGGCGTGGGCGGGTGCGGTGCCGGCGGGGTGCCTCATCGTGACCAATGGGTGGCCTGGGCGCCGAGGAGGCGGGGCAGGTGCTCCGAGGTCGTCGACGGTAGGTGAGGCGGGAGTTGACACCGACCACGCCCTCGACGCCCTGGACGAGCCGGGAAATGAGGTGGGCCAGAAGGCGGCTCTCCACTCCCCCTTCAGGGTCACCAGCCCGCCCTCGACCGAGGCCTGGACCGCACCGGCCACCCCGCTCGGCTCCAGGACCTCGGTCAGGACCTCATGGTGGATGGACTCGTCGCTGCCCAGGAAGGCCTTGAGGAGGTCGGCGCGGCTGACGATGCCCACCAGCCGGTCGTCGGCGTCCACCACCGGGGACGAGCGAGCGGTCCAGGCGCTGGCCGCCCAGGCGGGCGTGGCCATCGTCGACGCCCATCTGTACGAAGAGGCACGGCGGCACGAGGCCTGGCCGGAGGCGCTGGTGGAGGTGGCCAACCAGCCCCTTGCCGGGGCGGAGCTGGAGACGGTGTTGCTGCGGGTGGCGGAGCTGGCGAAGAGGCTGGTGGAGGCCGAGAGCGCGGCCGTGGTGGTGCCAGACGAGGGTGGGGGGCCGGTGGTGGCGGCGGTCGGGATCGCGGCCCAGCAGCTACGGGGGCTGCCGGTGCCGAGCGATCGGTCGATCTCCGGGGAATTGATCCGGACAGGGTGCACGCTGGTGCTGGCGGATGCCCGGTAGGATCCGCGATCCTACCCGCGGGTGACCACGGCTGGTAAGCATGGGACCGGTGGTGGCGGTCCCGCCGTAGACGGGAGGGCAGCCGATCGGGAGCCCGTGGGTAGCGCGCCGGGAGGGCCGGGCAGGGTTCGGCGAGGAGGCGGTGCGGATGGTGGAGAGCTTCACCGCGCAGGCCTCGGTGCCGCTGGAGTTGGCGCGGGCGGGCCGGGAGCTGGGCCGGCTGCTGCTCCTGGAGGACCGGAGCGGATCGCCCGGGAGCTGCACGACGGGATCATCCAATCGCTGTTCGCGGTGGGGATCGGGGCTGCAAGGAGGGGTCCTCATGAAACGCGAGAGCGAAGCCGGACGGCGGATCGAGGAGGCGGTGGGGGAGGTCGACCGGGTGATCCGCGATCTGCGCCGCTATATCTTCTTCGGGCTACGGCCAGGACTAGAGTGGCCGAGCGAGGGCTTGAGGAGGCGTTACGGGCGCTGGCGGCCGAGTTGGAGGCGGCCTCGGGCCTGGAGACGGAAGTGGACGTGGAGGAGGAGGGGGCCCGAGAGCTGACGCCGCTGGCGGCGCAGGTCGTGCAGATGGCGTGGGAGGGGCTGTCGAACGTGGTCCGCCACGCGCAGGCCCAGCGCTGTCGGCTGCGCCTCGAGGGGGAGGGTCGGACGGCGGTGCTGATGGTGGAGGATGACGGGGTGGGCTTCGACCCCGCCCGGGCCCGGGGCGAGGGCCAGGGGCTGCGCAACCTGCGCAAGCGGACCGAGGCCCTGGGCGGAAGCGTGCGCATCTCCAGCCTGCCGGGCAAGTGCACCGTGGTGCGCATCCGTATCCCCCGCTGAGCGGACGTCGTCACGACTCATGCTCGTCGGGTTGGCCAGGATGTCCGCGCATCCCGGGAGGCCAGGCCTGAGCCGGGACCGGCAGGACCGCAGGGCCAGCCAGCCCGAACGTCGACCACCCGACGGTACGCCAACCTGGAATCTCCGCGCTGAAGGGCGGAGAGGACGTCAAGTCAAGGGACGGGGTCCGGCCCCAGCCGCCTCCCACGAGGTCCCGGGAAGGGAGGGAGCCGCCGGGAGGACCCGGGTCGGTTCTCGCGCCGGACTTCCCCCTTGCGGCTTGGCTCTACCGGGCGACGCTGGGGACCCCGCGCGGTTCGTGCTCGTCTGTGTCACCCCCGGGACCGGGCGGGGGTTCCTCCAGCTCGACCAGGACGCGATGGGATCCCCACTCCAGGAGGCGAAGCGCCCGCATGCTTCGGTTAGCCGGCCTCTTGCCGGTTCGGATGTTCCCTCCACTCCCCCGGGGGGAACGTCCCCCGGAGGAGATAGAGGAGAGGGAGGAGGGAGCGTCCGAAGGGGCTGGCCGTGCCCCCGCAGCCGGTGGAGCCGCGGCCCGCCGCTGGCCAACCCCTCGGTCGCCGGCATGTTCGGTTTTCGGGAACGGGAACGATTCCAGTCGGGATCGGCCGTGGTCGAGCCGCGCTCGGCCGGCGGATCGTTCGGCGCCGGCGAAATCGTGGACGTGCCCGCTCCCGGGGTCCAAACGAAGGTGAGCACCCCCAGCTGCCAGTCCACCCGCCGGAAGTCGAGGCTGCGCAGCAGCCGGATCATGCGTTCGTTGTCGTAACGAACCTGGGCCACAATCTGGGCGAACCCGGCCGTCGCGGCCACGGCAAGGACGTGCTCAAGCAGGGCCCGGCCCAGCCCCAGCCCCTGGCAGTCGTCGGCGACTGCGATCGCGATCTCGGCCATGCCATTCGAGATCCGGGACAGCCGGCAATCGGCGACGATCCGGGCGCCGTCCTCCGGAACGGCCACGAACGCCATTCGGTCGCGGAAGTCGACCCGGCTCATAGTTCGGGCCAGCTCGGAGTCCAGCGGCGGCTGGTCACCGAAGAACCGCAGGCGGCGGCTCCGCCCCGAGAGCCCGTCCACGAACTGGCGCAGTAGCTCAGCGTCATCGGGCCGGATCGGTCGCAGCCGCACCCACCTTCCGTTGCCGAGCCTGAACTCCCGCTCGACCTGCGTCTCCGCCCGTACCTCGGACTCAACCACCTTCATCACCTTCAGGTTCGGGCACCGGCTGGATGGGATGAAGGGCCAGACGTCCCGCCGGCGAGGGGCACTGTGGCCCCTCCGTCGGGGATGGCCCCAGCCGCGGTGAGCGGCGTCGAGTCCCGAGCCGGCTCCTGAAGGAGGCCGTCACCGGGGAGGGGCGGTACGCTGCGGCTCCCCCCTCATGATCAGGCTTGCTGACGCTGCCCTGGAGCAGCTGGGCGACCCGGCCCCCGCCAGCCCACCAGCGGGCCGGCCGTCCTCTGTGTCTGCCACCGCTCGGATGACCGTCGTCGGGCGGCCGTCTCGCTCCACCATGCGGTGGAGCACCGCTCCTCGTTCAGGCGCCGGCACCACTCCTCGTCGAACCCACGGCGGATCCATCGCCGTCAGCCACCGTCGGCTCGGAGCGATGCGGGTGCGGTACCGGGGGAACGAAAGCGGCTGGGATCGAAGTGCAGCCGGGAGGTGACGGTGCCCGGTCGGGACGGTCGGCAGGACCGACGGGGGCTGCGGCCGCCGGCGTCCAGGGCAGGCGTTCCCGTTCCCATTCATGTCGATAATGGATGGCCCGGCGCAGCTCGAAGGTGCCGACGTTCCTCAGATCGGGCTCTGTCGCCTCAAGGCCGGGCGGGTCCACCGTCCCCGGTTCGCCCCTCGCCCATGTCCTCTTTTCGGTACGTCTCCCGCTGGTCTGCATGGCTGGATCACCTCCACCGTGGCCGCTGTGGGATCCGATGCTGGTGCCTGGTTGACCAGACCGTCGGAGGGGCGGCCGAGCGTGCGGGCAAGCTAGGTCCCCGAACGGGCCCGGACATCCAGGACTCCGGGAACGGTGCGGGCCAGGATCTGAGCCAGCCGGAGCGTGCTCTGGTCCTGGCCCGAGAGCTCGACCACGCCGTCATGCACCCGTACCTGCAGAGCGGCCAGACTCATGCCCTCGTCCGCGAGCACACGCTGGATGTCCGCCCTCAGGTCCTCGTCGCTGCGCGCCATCACCCGGATCAGGTCGTAGCGGCTGATCACCCCCACCACGCGGTCGCCGCGCAGCACGGGCAGCCGTTTCACTCTCGTCTCGAGCATCCGACGGGCGGCCAGCGCGAGATCGGTGTCTTCGTCGACGGACATCACCTCGCGCGTCATGATCTCGTCCACGCACGAGGGAAGGGGCTCGGAGCGGGGCGAGACCGGGGTGGCCAGGGCCCGGGGGTCGGGAGTGGTCTCGAGCGTGATCAGATCGGCCTCGGACACGATCCCGACCAGCCGCCCCTGTTCGTCCACTACGGGTAGGGCGCTGATCCGGTGGCGGGCAAGGAGGCCGGCCGCCTCCTTGCACGAGGTGCCGGCCCTGGCCGTGATCGCGGGCGACGTCATCGCCTCTCCAACCTTCACCGCTCGCCAACCTCCACCATCGATCCCGTCACGACCGGGCCTCACGTGCCCTGTTCCAGGGTCCGGCGGTCCGCTCGTACTCCTCCTGGCTGATCTCGCCGGCGGCGAGGCGCCGCCGGAGGACCTCCAGGGGCCGATCGGCCGGCGGCTGTTGGTTGGCGCGGGATGGTGTGCCCACCAGGGCCCAGATGGCCCAGACCACGAGCGCCACCAG
Source organism: bacterium (assembly GCA_902812395.1). Taxonomy (GTDB): domain Bacteria; phylum Chloroflexota; class Dormibacteria; order Dormibacterales; family Dormibacteraceae; genus CADDZO01. The sequence goes on from CADDZO010000048.1 coordinate 16,538, forward strand.
GCCGCCCAAGAAGATCAGTGCGACCAGGGCGTTGACCAGCATCATGCCCCAGCCAATCTGTCCCGGATACCACCACATCATGCTGACGTGACCTCCTTGAGATCACGATCCCATGCGCCGGCGCGGGCCGGGAGGGCCGACCGGCCGGCCCAATCCAGGACCAGAGTCACGGTCGACCGGCAGGCGCGGGTCGGCCGCCCCTGCCTACCCGCCCTTCCGCCCTGATGACGGTCCGCAGCTGTCGCCTACGGTGGGTGCCTGCACCTGCACCCGCAGCATCCCGAGCTTCACTTCCGGGCCGGAGACTGGTCCGCAACGTGGTCATCGGCATGTCCGACGGCGTGATCGTTCCCTTCGCCGTCGCCGCCGGCGTTTCGGGCGCGGTGGGCAGCACCCACCTGGTAGTGATGGCGGGGCTAGCCGAGGTGGCTGCCGGCTCCATCGCCATCTCCGGGAGCGCCGACCGGAGGAACGTGAGGTGGCTGAGAGCTCCGACCAGCAGCTGGCCGTAGTGGTCGCCATCCTCGACTACTACGGCGTGGACCCAGACCTCGGCCAGGCGACCGCGCGGGCCCTGCAGCGCGTCCGGAGCGCTGGATCGACTTCCCGATGCGCTTCGAGCTCGGGCTCGAGGCGCCGCACCCTCAGCGGGCCCTGAGTAGTGCGTTCACCATCGGCGGGGCCTATGTGCTGGGGGCCTGGTCCCCTGCACCCCTACATGGTCATGGCCGGGCCGCTCCGCGGGCTCCTAGTCTCGGCCCTGTTCACACTGGCCGCCCTGCCGCCTTTGGCTTCGTGAAGGGCCGTCTCACCGGTGCTTCTGTGCCTGCTTCGGCGTTCCAGACCACCGTCATCTCGGGGGCATGGCCGCAGGCGCGGCCTTCGCCCTGGCCCGTCTCATCGCCTGAGCCGCGGTCTCGGCTGGCTCTGGAGGCGGGAGGCACCTGGCCACGGCCCGGACAGGCCTTGAGGGCCAGCAGGCCAGGCGCCGATGACGCGCTGACAGCCCGCCACGAACTCTAGACGGCCCGATATCTCTGCCGCGCCTGAATACCAGCGAGCAGACCGTCTGCAAGTGGCGTGCCCGCTTCCTCACGCGGCGGCTGGAGGGACTGGAAGACGAGTACAGGCCAGGAGCGCCGCGCACGGTCAGCGATGGGGCGGTTGAGAAGGTGGTGGTGAAGACGCTGGAGGAGATGCCGCGCGATGCCACCCACTGGGCGGTGCGCTCCATGACCAATGCCACCGGTATGTCCCAGAGCTCAATCTTTCGGATCTGGCATGCGTTCGGGCTGCAGCCGCATCGGGTGGACGTCTTCAAGCTCTCCAACGACCCCCTCTTCATCGAGAAGGTCCATCGTCGGGCTCTACCTCAACCCGCCACCGGTGAGACGGCCCTTCACGAAGCCAAAGGCGGCAGGGCGGCCGAGGCGGCCCTCGTGCTGTGTGTGGACGAGAAGTCGCAGATCCAGGCTCTGGATCGGACCCAGCCCATCCTGCCCCTGCGACCGGGGCTCCCGGAGCGGCGGACGCTCGAGGTGCACCTCATTCTGGACAACTCCTCTACCTAGGACGGTCCCTGGTTCCCTGCGAACACCCGGCCGACACCACCGGTGCAGGAGACGGTCACCCTCCAGCCGTTGGGGATGGTAGCGGTCCCGTCGCCCGTCCCTACCACCGCCGGCACCCCGAGCTGTCGGCAGAGCATCGCCACGCGACCGTAGTGGTCACCACGATCGGTGACGACGGCCGCCGCTTGCCGTAGAAGGGGCATCCAGTCGAGGTCTACGTCGACGGCAACCACCACCTCCCCGGCACGGCATCGTGCGGCCTCGGTCAGGCTCCGCACCACGCAGGCCTGGCCGCTGGCGTGGAGATCGAAGGCCGCCGCGGCCGCGCCCTCCACCAGGAGACTGGCCCCTTCCGTCGATCCGTGGTTGACATCGCGCACCTTGGCTCACCTCGGGCCCAGCCTCGGCCGCTCTGGCCGGGCCGTCCAGAGACGGATGGCCCGGCCAGAGCGGGACTGCGATGGCGATCGCGACCTCGGCCTGACGGTTCGAGGTCGGGCACAGCCGGCAATCCGCGACCATCCGGGCGTCGTCCTTGAAGGGCGGCCGCCAACACGATTCGGTCCCGGAAGTCGACGTTGGCCATGGCCCCGGCCAGCTCCGGGCCTACCGGCGGCCTACCGCCGAAGAAGCGCAGCCGGCGGCTTTGCTCCGAGAGCCCGTCCACGAACCTGCACAGCGACACAGCGCCGCCGGGCCGGATCGGCCGCAGCCACACCTGACGGCCGTCGTAGGGCGTGAGCTCGCGGTCGAGATGGGCTCCCCAGCCAGTCGGCGCATCGACCTGAACCGCGTCGATCGATTCCGGGCTCGGACTTGAGCCGGCAGGCTGAAGCGCCGGATGTCACCCCGGCCGAGGCGCCCGCGACGTCGCGCCCGGCCGGGCCGAGTCCGTCGGTTCGCCAGCGCGGGTCCCCGACCCGACCCCGCCCAGAAGGAGCCTTCACGCGAAATAGGTGGCTCCGCCCAGCCCTGGGCCGTCCAAGACCACCGACAGGGCCAGCGTCGCCATGGCCAGGCCAACCAGCAGTTGACATCCTCTCCACCCTGCAGGGTGGAGATTCCCGGTCGGTTGGGAGCCTGACCGCCGGGCGGTTGACGTTCGGGCCGCTTGGCTATCGCGGTCCTCATTTGAGGTCCCTTCTCCAGTCACCAGGTGCCCTCCGGCCTCGTCCGTCACCGGACGAACGCAGTTCATCACGGCGCCCCTGCGGAGCGCGCGCTTCACCACCGGCCTGAAGGCAGACGGACTGCGCCGCGATCTCGGTAGAAGGGTTGGCATTGTCAAAGGTGGCGAGCCCGAAGCAAATGTGCGGACGGCAGCAGGTGCCCTCCCTGCGATGCGGGCCATCATGATCAGCCTCGCGGCGGGGCGTGGGGGTGGGCCGGCCGCCGAGGCACAGGGCTCGGCGCACCGCGCCGCTCATCGTATTGGCGGGCAGGAATGACCCCGGCTCTTTGGTGTTCGCCGGTGCAGTCCGGCGGCCGGTGCTGATCGAGCGCCTGGGTGAGCCGAGGATCGCCGTGCCCGGTGGCTTCGGCCGGGTGGGGTTCCGGGGCGACCGCTGCTATCCCCGGGCGACCGTAGCGGACCCGGGATCTACTGCCTTCGGCCTGGGGGAGGAGCGGCGGGCCGGGACGGATCGGGAAGGAGGGAGCATCCTCGACACCCACACCAGCGAGAGCGGCGTTGAGTTCCGAAGGGCTCACCGCTCGGTGGCACCCCTCCCGGCGCGGTCCCGCTCCTGCCCCTGCTGCAGGGGACCCGTCACCAGCAGCACCGGACGCCGGCAGGTATGGGAGAGTTCGTGGCTGACGCTGCCCAGGAGCAGCTCGGTGACCCGGCCCCGGCCCCGCCGGCCCACCACCACCAGGTCGGCGTCCTCCGCCGCAGCCACCTCCCGGAGGACCGCCGCCGGCCGCCCATCGCGCTGTACAGCGCGGTAGCGCAACCCGGCCTCCTGGAGGCGCTTACACCACTCCTGTTCGAACTGACGCTGGACTTCCTCCCGCCAGGCCGGATCGAGCTCGACGGGGACAGGGA
>CADDZO010000049.1 GCA_902812395.1 bacterium
GGCAGGGGTGGGGGAGGGGACGGGCCGGAGGTGCCGGTCGATGATGCTGCCTCCCTTCCGGCTGCACCGACCCCGGACCCTGGCGGAGGCGATCGACCTCCGGGTCCGGCTGGGAGAGGAGGCCGTCCCTTACGCCGGCGGCACCGAGCTGCTCCTGGCGATGAAGCTGGGGTTGGCCCCCTGGCGACACCTGATCGACGTCAAGCTCATCCCCGAGCTGGGCGGGATCCAGGTCCAGGACGGGGTCCTCCGCATCGGCGCCACCACGACCCACCACCGGCTCGCCTGCGATCCGGCAGTGGCCCGCTCGCTACCTGCCCTGGCCCGGCTCGAGGAGGGGATCGGCAACGTCCGGGTGAGGGTGGCCGGCACCCTGGCCGGGAACCTGGCCTTTGCCGAGCCCCACGCCGACCCCCCCGCCCTGCTGACAGCCTTGGGTGCGAGCGTGGTCCTCGTCGGCCCACGGGGAGAGCGGCGGCTGGGTGTGACCCGATTCCTGGTCGGCGCCTATCAGACGGACCTGGCCGCGGACGAGCTCGTCACCGCCATCGAGGTCCCGATCCCCGGATCGGGCACCCACGCCGCCTACCTCAACTTCAAGGTGCTGGAGCGCCCGAGCTTGGGGGTGGCGGTGGTGGGCAGCGCCGTCGGAGGACGCTGGCGTGGGCAGCCCGCGGTGGTGGTCGGGGCCGTGGACCGGGTGCCGCGCCAGGTGCCGTCGCACTGCCTGGACGGCGCCGGCGCCGACGACCAGGAGGCGCTGGAGGCGATTGCGGAGGCGGCTCGGGACGCGGTCGAGCCGAGCGACGATCTGGCCGGGAGCCCGGCCTACAAGCGTCACCTGGTGGGCGTGCTCACCCGCAGGGCGGTGCTGGCCGCGCTGCAGGGGGGAGAAACGTGAGCCGGGCCATCCGCTGCCGTTTGAACGGGGTCGAACGCTCGATCGAGATCGAGGATTCGACCCTGCTCCTGGACGCGGTCCGCGGCCTCGGGCTGACCGGCGCCAAGCCCAGCTGCGAGCTGGAGGTGTGCGGTGCCTGCACCGTGCTGCTGGACGGGCTGCCGGTCAGCGCCTGCACCACCCTGGCCGCCGAGGTCGAGGGGCGGGAGCTGCGCACCATCGAGGGCCTGGCCCGCGGCGGGCGGCTCTCCGCAGTCCAGCAGGCGTTCATTGACCACTTCGCCTTCCAGTGCGGCTACTGCACCCCGGGCATGATCCTGGCCGCCGAGGCCCTGCTCGACCATCATCCCCATCCCAGCCGGGCGCAGGTCCTGCACTGGATGGAGGGCAACATCTGCCGCTGTACCGGCTACGAGTCGATCGTCGACGCGATCCTGGCCGCGGCCGAGCGTCGGGTGGAGAGGAAGTAGGGTGGAGCATCAGGTGGTGGGGAGGTCGGTCCCCCGGCTGGACGGGGTGGCCAAAGTGACCGGGGCTGCCCGCTACGCCATCGACCTGACCCTGCCGGGCATGCTCCACGCCTGCGCCGTGCGCTCGCAGCGCGCCCACGCCCTGATCCGACGCATCCACGTCGAGCTGGCGGCGGCGGTCGACGGCGTGGTCCGGGTGGTGACCGCCAACGACCTGGGCGGGCTCGTTCCCTACTTCGGCCACGTGGTCCTCGACCACCCGATCCTGGCCATGGGCCACACCCTCTACCAGGGCGAGCCGGTGGCGCTGGTGGTGGCCGAGAGCCCGGCCGCGGCGAGCGCCGCGGCGGCCCTGGTCGAGGTTGACTATCAGGAGCTGCCCGCGGTCATCGACGCCGAGCAGGCGCTCGGGCCGGGGGCTCCGGTCCTCCACCCCCACCGGGGCGCTCGGGTGGGGGATGAGGGATTCGAGGGCGGGGCCGGGGAGCTCGAAGGCAACGTGTGCGCCGCCTGCGAGGTCGGCTGGGGCGATGTGGAGGCGGCCTTTGCCCGCTCCGACCTGGTGGTGGAGGGGGAGTACCGCTACCCGATGCTGTACGGGTATGCGATGGAGCCGTATAACGCCCTGGCCCGGTTCGACCAGGGCGAGCTGGTGGTCTACTCCTCGGCGCAGCATCCCTACCAGGTCCGGCGGGACCTGGCCCGGATCTTCGGGCTGCCGCTCTCCCGCGTCCGGGTGGTGGTGCCCTACGTCGGCGGTGGCTACGGCACCAAGTCCTACACCAAGGTCGAGCCCATGGCGGCAGTGGCGGCCTGGCTCACCGGCCGGCCGGTCAAGCTGGCCCTGAGCGTCGAGGAGGCCATCCTCACCACCCGCTCGGACGGGGCGGTGGTGCGGGCGCGGAGCGCCTTTACCGCCGAGGGCAGGTTACTGGCCCGCGACTTCGACATCGTCCTCAACTCCGGTGCCTATACCGACAACAGCCCCCAGGTCGCCCAGAAGGCGGCCAACCGCTGCTTCGGGCCCTATGCGCTGGAGGCGCTCCGGGTTCGGGTGCGGGCTGTCTTCACCAACACCGTGCCCGCCAGCTCGCTACGGGGGTTCGGGGCTCCCCAGGGCACGTTGGCCGGGGAGACCCAGATGGACGAGGCCGCGGCCCGGCTGGGCATCGACCCGGTGGCGCTGCGGCAGCGCAACCTGGTGCCCCGGGGCGATCCGGTGATCCCGGGCAAGCGCGGGCTCGATGCCGATCTCGCCGCCGACCTCGACCTCTTGGCGGAGTCCCTGGGCTGGCCCGCCCGACCGTCGGGCAAGGGCATCGGCTTCGCCCTCACCGCCTCCGACGCTGGCGCCTTCCCGGTCTCGACGGCGATGGTCCGGCTCCACGCCGACGGCTCGGCATCGGTGCTGACCGGCGCTACCGAGCTCGGTCAGGGGAGCCAGACCGTGCTCGCCCAGATCGCCGCCGAGGAGCTCGGCATCCCCCTGCCCACGGTAACTGTGGTCGCCGGCGACACCGGCGTGACCCCGTACGAGCGCACCACCGGCGCCAGCCGGACCACCACGATCGTGGGGCGAGCGCTCCAGGAGGCCTGCCGGGATGCCCGCCGCCGGCTTCGGGACTTGGCCGTCTCTGCCCTTGGCCTGCCGCCGGATGCCGTCGAGGACGTCGGCGGCGCCCTCCTGGCCGGGGGGCAGCGGATCTCGTATGGGGACGCGATCCAGCGCTGGTTCGGTGCCGAGGGCGAGGTGGTTGGCGTCGGCGCCGTGCGCAGGGCGGGCGACCTCGCCCGCCTGCCTCCTTTCTGGGAGATCGGATGCTGCGGCGTGGTCGTTGCCCTCGACCCCGAGACCGGGGTGGTCACCGTGGAGCAGTTGACCACGGTGGGGGACGTGGGCTTTGCGATCAACCCGGCGCTCGTCCACGGCCAGGACGCCGGGGCGGCGATGATGGGCTTGGGAGCGGCGCTGCGGGAGGAGCTCGTCTACGCCGGAGAGGTGCTCGCGAACCCCAACGTGGTGGACTACCGGGTCCCCCGCTTCAGCGACCTGCCTGCCCGCATCGACCAGCTGCTGGTGGAGCGCCGGGACGGTATCGGTCCCTACGGGGCGAAGGGGGCGGGGGAGGGTGCGCTCAACCCGATGGCCGCGGCGGTAGCTGGTGCCCTGGGTCGCCTGACCGGCCGCTTCCCCCACCGGTTCCCCCTGACCCCCGAGCGGGCCTGGCGCCTGCTCGCCGACCTGGTTCCGGCCCCGGGCCACGACCGGACCGACACTCGCTAGGCGCGTCGGTCCGGTTCCGGAGAGCGGGCCGATGACGGCCTCGGCATCGTCGATGGCGATCGGGGACCTCCGGGAGGTGGCGTCGAACGGGGAGCGGCATGGTCGGGTGCCGGCAGATTCCCGGGCCCGCCGAGCCTTCGTTGGACGCTCGCCGAAGGCCACGGATCCGGGTGGTCGGGAGGGTCCGCTGCCGATCCTGCTCGGCGCAGACGCGCGGTCGGCCGGGCGTCCGGGCGCTGCTACACTTCGCCCTCCATGCCATCGCCATATGCCCAGGGGGCACGCAACGCGGTACGCACCTGCCTCAACGTCCAGGCCAACGACCGGGTGGCGGTGATCTGTGACGTCGGCCGGGCCGACATCGCCGACGCCATCGTCCAGGAAGCGCAGCGGGCCGGCGCGGTGGTCGCCTGCTGGACCATGGAGGACTGGGTCCGCCGGCCAGCCCGGGAGTTCCCGGCCGCGCTGGCCGACCGGATCGTCGCCTTTTCCCCAACCGTCTCCTACTTCATCGGCGAGGGCCAGGCCGGCGAGCTGGCCTTTCGCGTCCCCATGCTGGACCTGCTGGCCCACCGCCTCCGCTGCCGGCACGGGCACATGATTGGCATCGACACCCGGCTCATGGAGGACGGGATGGCGGTGGACTACGAGGAGGTCTACCGGGTCACCCGGCGCGTCTACGACGCGGTCCGAGCGGCGTCCGAGATCCGGGTCACCAGCCCGCTGGGCACCGATCTCAGCGTCCAACTCACTGCTCGCCACCGCTGGGTGCCCTGCGACGGCCGCTACTGGGAGCAGGGGCAGTGGGGGAACCTGCCCGAGGGCGAGGTGTTCACCGCCCCGGAGGGGGTGGACGGCTTGCTGGTGGCGGAGGAGCTGGGCGACCATTTCGCGGCTCGCTACGGCCTTCTTTCCCAGCCCGTGCGGTTCGAGATCGAGAAGGGCCGGGTGCGCCGAATCCAGGGGCCGGAGCCGCTTCGCCAGGAGCTGGAGGCCTATCTGGCCCAGAGCCCCCATTCTGACCGCGTGGGGGAGTTCGCGATCGGGACCAACGTCGGCCTCCGCAGCGTCGTCGGCAACTTCCTCCAGGACGAGAAGTACCCTGGGGTGCACCTCGCTTTCGGCGATCCCTACGCTCTCGAGACCGGAGCCGACTGGTCGGCCCCCAGTCACCTGGACGCGCTGACCACCCGGACCGACGTCTGGGTCGGTGACCGCCAGCTGATGGCGGAGGGCCATATCCTGGCCTAATCCGCGGGCCGGCGGTGAGGTTCGAGCAGCTTGCCGGTCGCAATCGGCTGCGGTTCGAGGTCACGGTCGTCCCGGCCGGTTGCCGACGACGGCTCCGACGCCGCCAACCGGAAGTGTGGTCGGGTGGCACGCCTCAGAGAAGGGACGTCGGGACGAGCCAGTCCGTCCGCCGGGCTGCTGGCAATGGTGGTGGTCCTGGACGGATGGCTGAGCGTGGGCCTGGCCCCAGCGGAGGCGGAGCGGCTGGCGATCCCTGGCGCCGCCGCAGCCCAGCTCCGGGGATCTGGGTCCGGCGCGGCCGCCGCCGCGGCCCGGGCCGGTATCCGGGTGGTGGCCACCGGGGGCTGGGCGGCGTCAACCGTGGACGTGTGGGCACCGATGTGGCCCGTTCGCCGGTGGCGGTGGTCTGCGCTGGTCCCCCAAGGCGGTGCTCGATCTGGCGCTCACGCTGGAGCGGCTGGAGTCGCTCTCGGTGCCGGTGCCGGCCGTTCCGGCTCCGGTCGAGCTGCCCCGGGCATCCGCCTTGGGGAGCGGGCGGTTGCGGAGGTGGAGGCGACCGGGCCTCACCCCGAGGCTGTTGGCCAAGGTTGCGGAGCTGTCCCACAAGCGGTCCATTGCGGTTAACCTTGAGCTGGTGGCCAACAACGCGGCCGTCGCGGGGTGCTGTGCGGCGGCCCTGGCTGATGGGGGAACTCGGTGAGCGCGTGCGCTCACCCGCGCAGGCAACCGCCATCGTTCGCCCGTTCCCCACATCCCCGACGGGAGTCACCTGTCCGGTGTTGGTCGACTGGAGCCTGGCTGTGACCGAGGAGGGGTCATGAACCAAGAGCAGCAGATGGTGCGCCAGTTCCACGAGCGGTTCGGCCTGGTTCGCAACGACCGGCCCAGCTGGCCCGGCGACGAGGTGCACCGGCTGCGCACGCTCCTCATCGAGGAGGAGCTGGCGGAGTACCGCAACGCGGTGGCGGCGAAGGACCTGGTCGGGGTGGCCGATGCCCTGGCCGATCTGCTCTACGGCGTCTACGGCGCTGCCGTCGAGTGCGGCATCGACCTGGAGCCGGTCTTCGCCGAGATCCACCGCTCCAACATGACCAAGGGAGGGAACGTGTGTCGGCGGCCGGACGGCAAAGTGGCGAAGGGCCCGGACTACGAGCCGCCGAACGTGAGGGAGGTCCTGTTGCGCCAGCTCCCGGAACCAGTGGCGGCGGTCGCCTCCTGATCTGCTGCCGTCCCCGCCGCGATAGGGTGGGGCGGTGGACGCCGATACCGCCTTCGTCCTGATCCATAGCCCCCTGACCGGCCCCGTGGTCTGGTCGGCGGTGGCGGCCGAGCTCCGCCGGCGGGGTCGGGCCGTGGCGGTCCCGGAGCTGGTCGATTGCGGTGGCCTCCGCCCCTACTGGCAGGACTTCGCCGAGGCGGCGGCCGAGGTACTGGAGGCGTCGGACGCGCCCGCGCTACTGGTTGCTCACAGCGGCGCTGGGCTGTTGCTCCCGGCAATCGCCCGTTCCGGTGAGCGCCGCATCTCCGGCTACCTGTTCGTCGATGCTGTGCTGCCCGCCCCCGGCCGTTGCCAGCTCGACATCCTGCCCGAGCAGATCCGTGCCTCGCTGGAGGCGGGCCGCCGCTTCCCGGACTGGTCGGACGGCGACCTGGAGGAGGTGGTTCCGGACCGGGGTACACGTCGCCGCCTGGTCGAAAGCCTGCGCCCTCGCGGCCTGGACTTCTTCGTGGAGGAGCTGCCGGTGGTGCCTGACTGGCCCGATGCGCCGTGCGCCTATCTGCTCCTGAGCGAGTGGTACCGCGAGTCCTGGGCCGAGGCCCGGCGGCTGGGCTGGCCGACCAGCACGCTCGGGGGCGGCCACTTCCACATGCTGGTCGACCCGGGGGCCGTGGCCGACCGTCTCTGCCAGCTGGCCCGCCGGATCGAGGCCTGAGGCGACACGAGTTCGCCCCATGGAGCGTTGCATCTGGGAATGGTGGCGCACCCCCAGGCGACGCTCCTGGAACGCGCCCGGAAAGGGGACCGGGGCGCCTTCGAGGCGCTCTTCGTCCCCCTCCACCTGGATGCCTTCCGCCTCGCGGTGGCCATGCTGCAGCGTCGCGAGGAGGCCGAGGACGCGGTCCAGGAGGCGCTGTTCAAGGCCTGGCGCAAGCTCGACACCTTCCGGGTCGGCTCGGACGTGCGGCCGTGGTTCCTGACCATCGTCGCCAACGAGTGCCGCTCCCTTCGCCGCACCCGCTGGTGGGGCACGCTGCGCATGGCCGAGCCGACCTCGAAAGTCCAGGAGTGGGAAGGAGCCACCCCAGAGCAGCTGGACCTGCGGCGGACGCTGGCGGCGCTTGCCCCCGACCAGCGCCTGCTGCTGGTCCTGCGCTACTACCTCGACCTGCCCTTCGAGGAGATGGCGCAGATCCTGGGCAGCACGCCGGACGGGGTCAAGTCCAAGACCTTCCGGGTGCTGCGCAAGCTGCGGGTTGCCAACGAGGCGGTCGAGGTGACGGTGACGTGAGGAGCTGATGGACGAGCAGGAACTGCGGCAGCTGTTCCGCGACACCTTCGACCGCCATCTCCCGGGACCCGACGCGTTCCGGCAGCTGCTGGACGAGGGCGAGGAGCGGCGCCGGCCCCGGCTGGGCCTGCTGGCGGCGGCCGTGGCGATGGTGCTGGCGGCGGCCGCGGCGGCGCTGATCGCGTCCCATCCCCGGGTGTTGCCCAGAACCCTGCCCGCCTCCTCCCGCCTCCCCGCCTCGTCGGCTAGCCCGGCCCAGACCCCGCCAACCTCAGTCTCGGTGCCGCCGGAGCTGCCCACCCCGGCCGTGGCCTCGCTGCTCGGCAAGGTCGAGGTGGCCAGCGCCGGTGACGAGCTCCTGCGCAGCACCGATGGAGGCCGGAGCTGGAGCGTCGTCTACACCGGGCTGCCCGACCACCATGGCAACGTGCGAGACCTGGAATGGGTCACCGACACCACCATCTTCGCGGCCACGAACCACGGCCTGCTGGTGAGCCGGGACCAGGGTGTCCGCTGGGTCCTGGTGAGCTCACGTGGGGACCTCTACCGGCTCGATTTCCTGAGCCCCTCGGTCGGCTACGTCATCGCCGGCTCCTCACCCGCTCTCCAGGACGGGCACGTGCTGCGAACCCTGGACGGGGGGGCCAGCTGGAGCCCGTACCCGGTCGGCCTGTCGGTGGTGACCTGGATCCAGTGGGTGGACGCGACCCACGCCTGGGCGGGAGGGCCGGGGGGCGTCGTCGCCACCAGCGATACCGGCCGCACCTGGACGCTGCAGCTCCGGCCGAGCTCGGCGGCGGATGCCGCCCAGGTCGGGTTCACGGACGCTCTTCACGGCTTCGCTCTCTTCGATCGGATCGGGGGCCCGCCGGAGCTGTACGCGACCGCGGACGGGGGCCAGCACTGGGAGCGGGCCAGCCTTCCCTCGTCAGAGGTGGTGGGCCGGTTCGTCGTCACCGGCCCCACTGCCCTGGAGATGGTGACCGGCGGCACGACGAGCGGCCTCTGCGCGTCGCAGGACAGCGGCTCGAGCTGGTCCTGCCGCAAGCTCGCCCTGGGCCCGATCACCCCCTACGACTGGGTGGCCAGTGGGCAGCTCAGGTTCCTGGTCGGGATGCGGGGGACCGAGGTGCTGCTCGCGGCCAGCTCGGATGCCGGCATGGACTGGACGCTGCGATCAGTTGACGTGGGTCCCTGGGTGCGGGCTTCCCGAGCTCCGGGCGCCCATTCCTAGTAGCACCCGGCCGACCGGTGGCAGAAGGAGCGTCCCCTTGCCCCGACTGAGCCGGCCAGGGGCCGGCTGCTCGCGGGGCTGCGGTGGCCACGCCAGGCCCTGGCGGTTGCCGGTCCGGGCACCTGCTCAGGCCGCTGGACCGCTCCAGATCGAAGCGTGACAGGGCTCCGAGCGTGACCTGGCGCGAGCAGGAAGCCCCTGGGACTCAAGAGGCGCTGCTGACGCCGTCGGGCCCCTACTCCCGCCCCCGCATCAGCTTGCCAGCAACGAAGCGCAGCGGATCGAAGTAGAGATCGGCCATCCGCTCCTTCATCGGGATGATCCCGTTGTCGGTGATGTGGATGTGCTCCGGGCAGACCTCGGTGCAGCACTTGGTGATGTTGCACATTCCCACCCCGGCCTCGCCCCGGAGCAGCGGCCGCCGGTCGGCCGCGTCCTTGGGGTGCATCTCCAGGCTGGCGATCCGGATCATGAAGCGGGGGCCGAAGAAGGCGTCCTTCTGGCCGTGGCTGCGCAGAACATGGCAGACGTCCTGGCAGAGGAAGCACTCGATGCACTTCCGGAACTCGATGACCCGATCCACGTCCTCTTGTTGCATCCGCCAGGGCTGGGGGTCGGCGAGGTCGGCCTCCGAGGGGGTGAATGGTTGGATGCGCTTGTTGACCTCGTAGTTCCAGCTGACGTCGGTGACTAGGTCCCGGATCAACGGGAAGGTGTGCATGGGCCGGACCGAGATCTCGTCCCCGTACTCGTCGATCGGGCTCTTGCACATGAGCCGGGGGAATCCGTCGATCTCGGCCGAGCAGGAGCCGCACTTGGCCGCCTTGCAGTTCCAGCGCACCGCCAGGTCCGGCGCCCGGTGGGACTGGACCCAGAGCACCGCATCCAGCACCACCATCCCTTCCTGGGTCGGCACCTCGTAGGTGACCATGTCGCCGCCGCCGGGATCACCGCGGAAGATGCTCAGCTTGACCGTGCGGTCGGCCACTTTAGGAACCCTCCTCCAGCTCGAACCTGGGGAACTTCTTGTCGATGATGGCCCGCAGCTCGTCGGGGATGGGCTCGCGCTCCACCGGGAAGCAAGCCATGCCCCCCTCCGACTTCTGAGCCACCATGTTGACCGCCTCCAGCTTGGGGTCCAGGTCGGGGTAGTCGCGGCGGGCGTGGGCACCCCGGCTCTCCTTGCGTTCCAGGGCACACCGAAACAGGGCCTCGGCGCTGACCAGCATGTTGCGCAGATCCTGCGCCGTGTGCCAGCCGGGATTGAAGGCGCGGCCGGTGGGACCCCCGGCGCTGCAGCGGGCCGCCCGCTCGGCCAGCTCCAGGGTCCGCTCCAGGCCCTTCTCGAGCCCTTCCCGGTCGCGGATGAGGGGCGCGTACTCGGTGCAGACGTCGCGGAGCTCCTCCTCCAGGGCGAAGGGGCTCTCGCCGTCGGGACGGTGTAGAGGGCCGAGCAGCTCCTCGATCGCGCGTTCGACCTGGGCGCGGTCGATCTTGACCGGGCCGGCGTGGTCCTGGGCGAAGACGGCGGCCGCGTCCCCGGCCCGTTTGCCGAAGACCAAAAGGTCGCTGAGCGAGTTCCCGCCCAGCCGGTTGGCGCCGTGGAGCCCGCTCGCCACCTCGCCCGCCGCGAACAGCCCGGGGACGGTGGTGGCGCCGTCCTCGGCTCCCACCCGAACGCCACCCATGAAGTAGTGGATGGTGGGGGCCACCTCCATCGGCTCCTTGGTGATGTCCACCTTGGCCAGCTTGAGGAACTGCTCGTACATCGAGGGCAGCTTGCGCCGGATGTACTCGGGGCTCTTGTGGCTGATGTCCAAGAAGGCGCCCCCGTGCGGGGAACCGCGCCCGGCCTCGACCTCGGCGTTGATGGCTCGGGCGACTACATCTCGGGAGGAGAGGTCCATCCGCTCGGGGTCGTAGTTGACCATGAACCGCTCGCCCCGGCTGTTGCGGAGGATACCGCCCTCGCCGCGAACCCCCTCGGTGACCAGGATGCCGCGCACTCCCGGCGGCCAGACCATCCCGGTGGGGTGGAACTGGACCATCTCGCAGTCCTGCAGCTGGGCCCCGGCATGATAGGCGAGGGCGACGCCGTCCCCGGTGCACTCCCAGGAGTTGGAGGTGACCCGGTAGATCCGCCCCGCTCCGCCGGTGGCGAGGAGGACGGCCTTCGCGCGGTAGACCACCAGGGCGCCGTCGACACGCCGGTAGGCCAAGGCCCCCACCGCCCGGCCCTCCCAGGTCAGGAGGCTGGAGACCGTGGTCTCCATGTGGACCTCGATGTTGGGCATGTGGACCAGGTGGTCCTGGAGACTACGGATGATCTCCAGCCCGGTGCGATCGCCGATGTGGGCGAGGCGGGGGTAGGTGTGAGCTCCGAAGGGCCGCTGGTGGATGTAGCCCTCCCGGGTGCGGTCGAACACCGCTCCCCAGCGCTCCAGCTCCAGGACCCGTTCCGGAGCCTCGGTGGCATGGATGTGGGCCATCCGCCAGTTGTTGATGAGCTTGCCCCCCTTCATCGTGTCCTGGAAGTGCACCTCCCAGGTATCGGCTCCGGCCACGTTGGCCAGGGCCGCAGCCATGCCCCCCTCGGCCATCACGGTGTGGGCCTTTCCCAGGAGCGACTTGCACACCACCAGCACCTGGCAGCCGGCTTCGGCGGCGGCGATGGCGGCTCGCTGTCCGGCACCCCCGGCACCGATCACCAGGACGTCAGTGTCTACCGTGTCGTAGGGCTCGTTGGCCATCTTCACGCAACCCTCCGCGGCGACCGCCGGGGCGCGGGCGCCGGGATCCCAGCAGGGCGTCGCGCGGCTGGCGGGTGGTTGGGGAACTCGATGCCCCCGATGCGAATCGGGGGACGGGGATCGCGACCGTCGCCACCAATCGACGGGGTCCGATCGTGAATCCTGTCGCGCAGGCCTGTGGCGCCGAGCGCGGAGTTCGCGGCCCTCCCCGCTCGGCAGGGGCCACCAAGGTATGCTCGTCCCGTCCCGAAACGGGCCAGCCCATGGGAACCGCCATGGGGCCAGCGCAGGCAGGGCGGGGAGCCGGAGGCCGTGGGCAGGCCACGAGGCGCCAATCCGGAGAGCCAGCCTGGACGTCGTCTCGCCCAGAATCCACCGCCTTCAGCCCAGGTGAGAAGGCCGATCACCGAGTCCCTCACCTTACCGCTCCGCCCATTGGGGGACGGTGACGGTGCGAACGCGTCACCGGCTGCCGCCTTGCACGTCACGCGCCACAGTGTAGTGACGGATCAGGCGACGGCACGGGCCCGGGGCGCGTGGTTCCCCAGGAACCGCCGGGCGGTCTGTCGGTGGGCCGTGTCCGGATCGAAAGGTCGGTGAACCCGAAGGAGGAGACGGCTCGGTCCCGCACCTCCAGAGAATGAGGCGACTCGCTTGCCCTCGTCGGCCCACCAGCGTTCCAGGACCGCCAGTCCCGCCCCGCGGTCCGGGAACGAGTCGTGCCGAAAGAGAGGTGGCCGGATCACCTGCAGCTGCAGCCGAGGCCCGACAGCTCAGCGGCGCACGTTGGAGACGGCGGGGGCGCGATCGACCGGGCCAAACGCCGAGAACTCGGTCGGTCACAGGTTCGCCGTCGCCTGATCCAGCAACTCGGCGAAGCGGCGCCGTGCTTCCTCTCGACGGGTCGGGATGTGCTCGCGCGGGAGCCACCCCTCGGGCGCCTGGTAGTCGTGCAAGATCCGGCGGGCCACCGACTGGCGGTGCACCTCGTCGGGCCCGTCGTAGAGGCGGGCGGCCCGGGCGTGCCGGTACATCTCCTCCAGGGGCAGGTCGCTGGAGTACCCCCACGATCCGTGGACCTGGATGGCGCGGTCGATCACGTCGTGCAGCACCTTCGCCCCGTAGAACTTGATCAGCGAGATCTCCTTGCGCGCGGCCGCGCTGCCATAGCGGTCGATCATCCAGGCTGCGTGGAGCGTCATCAGCCGTGCCGCCTGCATCTCCGCAGCGGAGTCCGCTATCCAGTTCTGGACCGTCTCCTGGGCGGCCAGCGGGGCGCCGAAGGCCTCCCGCTGCAGGGCTCGCTCGCAAAGCATGTCGAAGGCACGGCGGGCCTGCCCCAGCCAGCGCATGCAGTGATGGATGCGTCCCGGGCCCAGTCGCATCTGGGCGATGGTGAACCCCTGGCCAACCTCCCCGATCAGGTTGGCCCGGGGGATCCGGACGTCCTCGTAGACGATCTCAGAATGGCCGTAGCCGAAGCGCTCGTGGCCTCCGGCCATGGTCGGGATGTTGCGCAGCCGTCGGACCCCAGGGGTGTCGGTGGGGACGATGAACATGGAGGCCCGGCGATGGGGCGCGGCGTCGGGGTCGGTGACCGCCATGACGATCAGGAAGTCGGCGATCATGCCGTTGGAGGTGAACCACTTGTGCCCGTTTAGGACCCACTCGTCGCCCTCCAGCACGGCGGTGGTCGACATCACGGTCGGGTCGGAGCCGGCGTGCATCGGTTCGGTCATCGAGAAGCCGGACCGGATCCGGCCGTCCAGCAGAGGGTAGAGCCAGCGCTCCTTCTGCTCCGGGGTGCCATAGAGCGCCAATACCTCGGAGTTGCCGGAGTCCGGGGCCTGGTTGCCGAACACGATCGGCGCCCACGGCGACATCCCATCGATCTCGTGCATCAGCCCGAGCTTGACCTGGCCGAAGCCCTGCCCGCCCAGCTCGGGGGGCAGGTGGGCAGCCCACAGGCCCTGCTCCTTCACCCGTGCCTGGAGCGAGCGGACCAGGCGCATGAAGGTGGCCTCGTCCACGTCCAGCACCTCGAGCGGGAAGACCTCCTCGCGCACGAAGCGGTCCATCCAGCGCAGCTTCTCCTCGAACTCGGGCTCGGTGGAGAAGTCCCAAGCCACGGCACACCTCCTCTGGTCAGGGCCCGAGCAGACGGAGCCCCTCGGCGATGAACTCGACCACGTCCTCGGCCCGCTCCTCGTAGATCTGGTCCGGCCGTTTGCCCCGGCGATGGAGCATCAGGTTGTAGCCGAAGATGGCGGCGTACTTGTAGTAGGTGAGGGCCAGGTACCAGGCGAACTCCCCGGCGTCGGCCCCGTACATCTCCAGCAGGTCCTGCTCGGCGATCACCACCCGACCGCCGCCGGGCACGCGCTCCACCCCCGCCGCCCCGGCCCTGGCCACCACCGCCAGGCAGGCGAGGTCGAGCAGCCGCTGGCCCAGCTCGGCGATCTCCCAGTCCAGCACCGCCGCCACCCGGGCGCCGCGGAAGAGCATGTTGCCGTAGTGGAAGTCGGCGTGGACCAGCACCGGAGGTCGCTCTGGCGGTCGGGTGGCGAGCAGCCGGCGGGCCAGCTCCGGCGCCCGGGCGGTCAGCTCGGCGGGGGCCCGGTCCATCAGCCAGGTCCAGCGCCCGATCTCCTCCTCCAGGCCCACCGGACGCTCGTCCCCGATCCCGGTCTCGGCCAGAGGCACCGCCTGCAGCCGGCACAGGACCTCGACCGCCTCCTGGGCCAGCGCACGGTCGGGGACCGTGCCCGTCACCTGCTCGATCCGCTCCCCCTCGACCGCGTCGAGGAGGTAGAACGGGCGCCCGTCCACCGCCGGCTCGGCGCTCATCGCCAGCACCGCCGGCACCGGCAGCCCGAGCCGGTTGAGGTTGGCCATGAGCCGGCCCTGGCGGGGGATGTCGGCCGGCCCGGCGATGCGGGTCCCGGGTGGGGGAAGGCGCATGACTGCGCGCCGGCCATCAAGCTCCACCCAGTAGCTGAAGCCGGAATGGCCCTCGGGGATCGGCCGCACGGACCGGACCGGCTGGGCCAGCGCCCGTTCCAGGTCGGCCCGCAGCCGCTCCGCGAGCTCGGGGTCCACTGCTCAGGCCTCGAGATGGGCAACGTCGGCCAAGCTGCCGACCATCCGCCGGTCGCCCATTACCCGGACCACGCTGACGCTGGTGAAGTAGGGGAGGAGGCGGAGGCTCCCGAACTCCAGGCGGAGCACGTCGCAGAGGTAGGCGAGGATGGCGAGTGCGTGTCCCACCATCACCACCCGCCCCCCTCGGTGGGTGGCGACCGCATCAGCCACCGACGCTTGCATCCGCTCCCGCACTTCCTCTGGCGGCTCGGCCACCGACAGCCGACCGCCCTCGACCGTCGTCCCTACCTCGCGCAGCCGGTCGTCTACCTCGACGCGCTCGCTGATCGCGCGCGCGGTCTCGAGCGCCCGTCGCAGCGGGCTGGAGTAGACCGCGTCCGGGGCCAGACGCCGTGCCCTGGCCGCCAGCCGGGCGGCCTGCTCCCGACCCAGGGCGGTGAGCGGAGGGTCCTCGTCCGCCTGGCCGTCGAGGCCCAGGTAGCAGTCGGCGTGTCGGACCAGCCACACCTCGGTGGCACCCTCCAGGGTCCGGCCTCGAGGGTCGAGGAGGAAGGCGGCCTCGATCGAGCGTAAGGCTCCGGCGGTAGCGTCGGTATCGCGGGTGGCCCCCATGGCTACTATTCGAACACACGCCCTCGGCACCTCGGCTCGTGTCCGGGGCCGAGGAGCTTGACGGCTGTGGGGTGGCACAATGGATCCGCACCGAGTCCTGACCCCGGTTGCGCTCACGCTCTGCTCCTGGGCGTTTGCCGCCTGTGCGGGGCCGTTCTCTGTCGCCTCCTCGGTCCCCGCCACCTCCCCGGTCGCACCCGCGGCCAGTGCCCCCCGCGGGAGCTGGCACGAGGACCTGGCCTTCAGCGGCCAGATCCGGGGCACGTTGACCTCGGTGGTGCCCGACAGCGACACCACGCCCGACGGCTGCACCGGCAGCGGGTCGACGCGTGCCGGGAGCTGGGCCTCGTCCTTCTACGGGCAGGTGGGGGGTGCCGTCTATGGGGTGGTGGTCACGGTCGCTACCTACCGGGGGCCGGGCGTCTACCAGACCCCTCAGGTCTCCGTCCAGGTGCTGCGCCCCGACGGCTCCCAAGTCTGGCAGACACAGCCGGGCGACGCCGCGACCTTCACCGTCGATGCAGACCAGCTCTCCGGTACCTTGAACGCCACCCTGACCAACCTGGAGACCGGGACCGGCACGCTTCACGTCAGCGGGACCTGGGCCTGCCAGGTCTGAGGCGCTACTCGCCCCGCCAGACCGGGATCCGCTTCTCCAAGAAGGCGCGCATTCCCTCCTGGGCGTCACAGGTCATGGCGTTGGCGGCCATGGTCTCGCCCATCAGGCGGTAGGCGTCGTCCTGGGGAACGTCGATCTGCCGGTAGAAGGCCTGCTTGCCGATCTTCACCGTGAGCGGGGAGGCGGTCGCGATCTCGCGGGCCAGCTCCAGCGCGGCCCGGTCCAGCTCGGCCGCCGGCACCACCCGGTTGACCAGGCCCCATTCGGCCGCGGTCCCAGCGTCGATCGGTTTGCCGGTGAGCAGCATCTCCAGCGCCCGCTTGCGGCCCACGTTGCGGGAGAGCGCCACCATCGGGGTGGAGCAGAAGAGCCCGATCCTGACCCCGGGGGTGGCGAAACGCGCTTCCTCGGAGGCGATGGCCAGGTCACAGGTGGCCACCAACTGGCAGCCGGCGGCGGTGGCGATGCCCTGGACCGCGGCGATCACCGGCTGGGGGATGCGCTGGATGGTGTCCATCATCCGGGTGCAGACCTCGAAGACGCGGCGCTCCTCCTCGATCGTGCGCCCGACCAGCTCCTTCAGGTCGTGGCCGGCGGAGAAGGCCGGTCCGACCGCCCGCAGCACGATCACCCGCACCTCCGCCCGCTGGCTCTGCCGCTCCAGCTCCCGGGTCAGCTCCTCCATCAACGAGGTCGAGAGCGCATTGCGCTGCTCGGGCCGGTTGAGCGTGATCACCGCGGCCGGGAGCGCATCCTCGACGGTCAAATGCTCCAGCGCCACTGCCATGGCTACGTTATAGCGCGTGCATGTCGTCTACGACGGACGCTGCTTCGGTTGCGGGCAGCGGAATCCCGACGGTCTCAAGATGCGCTTCCAACCGATGGCCGGGGAGTCGGTCTGCGAGCTGGAGGTGCCAGAGAGGTTCCAGAGCTGGGAGGGCATGGTGCACGGGGGTGTGGTGGCGCTGATGCTCGACGAGGCGATGGGCTGGGCGGGCTGGCACGCCGGCCACCCGGGTGTGACCGGACGCCTCCAGGTCCGCTATCGAGAGCCGCTCCGGGTGGGCGAGCGGGTCCGGGTGGCGGCGCGGGTGGAGCGGGTACACCGGTCGTTGATCTACGCGGCCGCGCGCATCGACCGCGCCGACGGAGCCTGCGTGGCCGAGGCGACGGCAACGCTGATGGCGGTGCCGACCACGGTCAGTTCGGACGACGGCTAGGATGGGTGCCCTACCAGATTGCGGTGCAGTGCGCCGGCCCCGAGGCCGGCGGTGAAGCGCCGCGCGGCCGTCAGGGGTGCCGTGATACGCTTCTTCCGTCCGGTGACCTAGGCCGGGGGCCACCCGGTGACTGGACGGCAGGACCGCAAGGACCGAGCGGCCCGAACGTCAACCACCTGATGGTCAGCGCACCGGAATCCCCACCTTTGAGGGTGGGGAGGATGTCAAACGGACGGGGGCTGGCGCAGCTCGGTAGCGCGCACGGTTCGGGACCGTGAGGTCTCGGGTTCAAATCCCGAGCCCCCGACCAGTCTCCCCTTGCCTGCGGCGCGTCCCTGATGGTGGCGTGTTGCTGAGGGTGCGGTAGCGGGCGAGCCATCCGGTCGGGTTCGATTCTTCGCTGGAGCCTCCGGTGTGGGTGGCTCCTATGTGCTGATCGAATTGGACGAGCGTCCGGCAGTGATCGACGCCAGGGTGCGAATGGGCAGAGGCAACCGTCTCCCCGATCAGAGCGGGGGTGAGGAGGCGCCGCCAGCCTGTTCGGTCGGCATCTGAGTGGATGACGTTGCCGCCGGTCCATATACCTCACTTAAATCGATTCCAATCTCTGTCCCCTGGCCACGATCCGGCTGATGGGGGGTGATGCTGGCCCATGCCGCCCGGGTCATGGCCCGGCGAGCGCAGGAGGAGCCGGAGCTGCCTCCTCTATCACGAGAACCTGGTCGGGCGCACGCTGGAGGCGCTGCGGCCGGTACCGCAATCCGGCAGCTTCCTCGTCCCCGAGTTGCCCCAGGTGGTCGTGCACAGTGCCGCCGCCGGCCGCATCCCGGCGGCTGACAGCTGCTGCCGTCCGAGCCCGTGGTAGGGCGTAGAGGCGAACTCGAAGGAGTGGGCGCGGCAGCAGGGTGTGCATCCTGCGACCGCGTACCGATGGTTCCGCGAAGGCAACCTCCCCGTTCCCGCCGCGCCGGCCGGCTGATCCTGGTGGACCCGGCGCCAGTGAACGTCACTCGGGGGTTTGGTGGCCGCGAGATCCCGGATCGCCATCCCCGATCCCTTGATCGGCATCGATCTTGGGGTCGCAAGCCTGATCGCCGCGGTGCACCATTACGGCCGGGCGCTCCGGTTCTCTGGTTTTAGGCCGCTCAGGGTCGCCCTGCGGCGCTTGCGGCGTGTGGCGGCCGGCCAGCTCACCGGCGGGGCTCGCCCGAACCCAACAGCGCCTGCTGTGCGGCCGGGCTCGGCACCACGCCACCAGGAAAGCAGGCCGATCCATCGCCGGCCAGATCCATCGTCGTCGTTCCCGCCGTAGAGGCGCAGCGACGGGCTGGTCGTCTGGAGAGCGGCCAACAACTCCCGCGTCCAGAGGACGCGTCGCCCGAGATCACGCGAACGCCGCCTCGGCGACGGCCGGGCTGACCGGCCGGGAGTCGTCATGGAGCGCGGTCTTCGCCGGTAGCCGGCCGTCCCCACGGCCACCGGCAAGGGATGGTCGAGGTCCGGAGGCGTCTCCCTGCCAGCCCCACCCCTGACGACGCCAGCGATGGTGCTCCCGCCAGCGGCGGAATCGCTCCTCGGTCACAACCTCGAGTGGGTAGCACAGACCGAAGAACTGGGCCGTCCACGCCGTCCAGGCCCGAAGCTGGCGCCACCGTCGGGAGCGGGGCCGCCGGAGCCAAGAGTGGCCAGTCCGGCCGCCGTCAGGCGCGCTCGTGGCGGGCGACCGAGAAGCCCAACAGCACCGGGATGTCGACTGCCGCCAGCAGGAGCACCACCGCCATGACGGCCAAGGTCGTCGCCGGAGTGCCATCCGAGACGAAGACGTAGACGGCCATGACCGTGAAGACCAGCGTCAGTACCAGTATCCAGCGCGCGACGGCGAAGAAGAGCCGCCAGGCGAAGCCGCGACGGCGCAGCAGGAAAACCAGCGCCGCCGCCAGCAGTGCGGCCGAGGCGACCAGGAAGCCGACCGACCAGGACAGCGGAGCCGGGCGTGGGAGGTAGGCGGCGATGATCCCCACCGAGAGAAAGGCGGAGACGATGGAGGCCAGCAGGCAGCCGACGACGGGCGAGCGTGACCTGTCCCCGAGGTAGGGCTCCTCCGCCTCGGGCGTCCCGGCGCCAGACGGGTTCACCAGGTTGCGATCCGGGTCATGATCACGAGCGTCGCCACCTGCATGACCCCGGTGACGCCCGCGGTGAAGATGAACCGCCGCATGAGACGGCCGATGAGCAGCGCGTTGGGCCGCGGCTTGCGTAGCTCCAGGAGCACGCTGATGTTGGCCGGCTCCAGCACACCGTAGGCGACGATAGCCATTACCCCGACCACGATGTACGAGGCCGCCAGCCACCACCGCTGAGGGTACGGGAGCACGAGGTAGCCGAAATAGCGGGCCAGCTGCCAGCCGGTGGTGAGCGTAACCAGTACCAACGTCGGCATGATCAACAGCATCTGGGGCATCAGCCGCCGGGTCAGGGCGATGCGCGCCGGCACCTCCATGCGGGCCAGGGTGGGACCGATCACGAAACCCATGAAGAGGTCGATGGCCGTCCAGAGAGCACCGCAGCTCACATGGAGGAAGTTCAACGCCCACAGGGAGTTACTGGCGATGGCCGCCACCAGGCCGGCGATCACCGCCGCCACGACCGGCAGTCCTCGAACCGGAACGATCGGCCCTGCTGCCTCTTGTGGCCTGACCACCTCGGGCGGGGCCTTGGCGATCACGTCACTCATGGAAGGCCCCGGCGCCATCGTTCGGGGTCATGGTGGAGGCGAAGATACGTCAGCCATCATACGGTGTCAACGGTCTCAGCCGCCGTCGGCGCAG
>CADDZO010000050.1 GCA_902812395.1 bacterium
GGTCCAGGTCAGATCTCTGGTCGGCGGAGGACACGCGGGCATCCACGGCCGTAATCCCCGGAACGGCACTGACCGGTGGCTGGTCCACCAGGATCAGCCGGCCGGCGGGGTGCGCGGGAACTGGGAGTTTGCCTTCCCGGAACCAGCGGTAGGCAGTCATGGGATGAACTCCTTGTTGCCGCGCCCAGTCCTTCAAGGTCCCTCTTACATACTACCATAGGTTCAAGCGCCAACAGTTACCAACCCCCCTCCAACCCCGTTCCTGGCTACTTGCTCTGCAGGTAGACGTTGGCCGCTGACACGATCAGGAAGACGGCTGTCAGTACCCAGGTCGTGTAGTAGAGCTGGCGCTCCAGCCCTCTCCGCGTACGGTAGCCGCCGCCGAGACCGCCACCCCCGCCGCCGATGGTCCCACCCAGGCCACTGGCCCGTGGGTTCTGCAGCAGCACCCCGCCCATGAGCAGGATGGCCACCACCACCTCGAGGATGACGAACGTGTTCTTGATCGCCTGCATCGGCCGCCAGCAAGTCTACGGCGGTGCGTCGGGGAGGGCGGTGCCCTCCCCGACCTCGCCTACCGCGCTGCCTCGTAGCGGCGGTTGATCTCGGCCCAGTCCAGCGTGCCCCACCAGGCCGCCACATAGTCCGCCCGCCGGTTCTGGTACTTGAGGTAGTAGGCGTGCTCCCATACGTCCACGCCGAAGATGGGCTTGCCCCCGACCATGACCGGGTTGTCCTGATTGGGGAACCCCTTCACCACCAGGCGGCCGTTCTCCAGATAGGCCCAGCCCCAGCCGCTCCCGAACTGACCGACGGCAGCGGCGGAAAGGGCCTCTTTGAAGGCGGCGAAACTGCCGAAGGCGCTGTCGATGGCCTGGGCGATCGCCCCGCTCGGTTCGCCCCCGCCGTTCGGCTTCATGATCGTCCAGAAGATCGCGTGGTTGAGGTGTCCGCCGCCGTTGTTGCGAACGGTCGTCCGGATGTCCTCGGGGACTGCGTCCAAGTTGCCCAGCAGCTCCTCGATGCTCTTGCCGCCCAGCTCGGGGTGCTTCTCGATGGCAGCGTTCAGGTTGTTGACGTAGGTGCCGTGGTGGCGGTCGTGGTGGATCTGCATCGTCTGCGCGTCGATGATCGGCTCGAGCGCGTCGAAGCCGTAGGGCAGCGGTGGGAGTTCGAAGGCCATTCACGTACCTCCTTGGAGAGTGGTGCGATTCCCTGAGGACGGCGCGCGTCGCTTGGGGCGCCTCGCCGTCAACCCGAAAACGTACTCCTCGCGCGACGATTCAGCGGCGGCCCTGGTTGCGGACCGCCTCGATCGAGGCTGCCGCCGCCTCCGGATCCAGGTACTCGCCGGCCCGCACCGGCCGCATCGATCGGTCCAGCTCGTACAGGAGCGGGATCCCAGTAGGCAGGTTCAGGTCCACCACCGCGGCGTCCGACATCCTCTCCAGGTGTTTGACCAGCGCTCGAAGGGAGTTGCCATGGGCCGAGACCAGCACCAGGCGACCGGCCAGCAGGTCGGGGACGATGGCGTCGTACCACCAGGGCAGCATCCGGGCGACCACGTCCTTGAGGCACTCGGTGCGCGGGAGCAGGTCAGGGGGAAGGGCGGCGTAGCGGGGGTCTCGGGCCTGGACGAGGAAGGCCTCCTCGTCCAGCGGGGGCGGGGGGACGTCGAAGGAGCGACGCCAACGCATGAACTGCTCGTCGCCATACCGCTCCCGGATCTCGCGCTTGTTGCGGCCCTGGAGGGCGCCATAGTGGCGCTCGTTGAGCCGCCAGCTACGGCGCACCGGCACCCAGTGGCGATCACAGGCGTCCAGGGCCAGCTCGGCGCTACGGATCCCCCGACGCAACACCGAGGTATGGACGACATCGGGGAGCATCCCCCGGTCGCGCAGCAGCCGCCCGGCCCGGGCCGCCTCCTCCTCGCCGCGGCTGGAGAGGCCGACGTCGATCCAGCCGGTGAAGAGGTCGAGGGCGTTCCACTCGCTCTCGCCATGGCGGAGCAGGACCAACCGGTAGGTGTCGCTCATGCCCGATCACCGTCCCCGCCGAGCTCGGCCACCCGCTCGATCATCGTGGAGAACTCCTCGGCTTTGAGGCTGGCCCCGCCAACCAGGCAACCGGCGCAGACGGAGAGCCCCACGTAGTCGGTTGCGTTGCCGGCGTTGACGCTGCCTCCATACAGCACCCGGGGCTCCTCGGCCCCCCATCCCACCAGCATCTGACGGATCAACGCCATGGTCGCGCCTGCCCGCTCGGGGTCCGCGTTGCGTCCGGTCCCGATCGCCCACACCGGCTCATACGCCACCACCACCCGACCCAGGTCGGCGGCTAGCCCTTCGAGGGCGGCTCCGAGCTGGTGGGTCACCACCGCCTCGGTCCGACCCGCCACCATCTCCTCTTCCCGCTCGCCCACGCAGAGAATGACGTTGAGCCCCGCGTCCAGGCCCGCCCGGACCTTGCGCGCCACCTGCTCGTCGGTTTCGCCGAAGTAGCCGCGACGCTCGGAGTGGCCACAGATCACCCACTGGCACCAGCCGCTGAGCATCGCCGCCGACACCTCCCCCGTGTACGCTCCCGAGCGCTCCCAGTGGCAGTCCTGGGCGCCGACCCCGATCTCATCGTCTCGCAGCACCCCAGCTACCGACTCCAGCCAAACGAAGGGCGGAAGCAGGGCCACCTCCACCCGTGCCCGTGCCCGCCGGGCGACCGGCGCCACCCGCAGGGCCAGCTCCACCGCCTGGTCCAGCGTGGGCGGGTTCATCTTCCAGTTGGCGGCCAGTAGCGGCCTCACCCCGCCTCTCGCAGCACCGCCACCCCGGGTAGCTCCCGGCCCTCGAGGTACTCGAGCGTCGCCCCGCCCCCGGTGGAGACGTGGGAAAACCCGTCCAGGCCCAGGGCCCGCACTGCGGCCGCGGTGTCGCCGCCCCCGAGTAGGGAGAAGGCGCCCGAGGCCGCCACCGCCTGGCCCAGCGCCCGGGTCCCGGCGCCGAACTCCGGGATCTCGGCCACACCCACCGGTCCATTCCAGACCACGGTCCCGGCCGCGACCAGCTGCTCCTTGAAGCGGCCCACGGTGGCGGGCCCGATGTCCAGCACCATCCAGCCTGGCTCGATTGCATCGACCGCCAGCACCCGGGTCGGCTCGCCAGCCGCTGCCCGCCGGGCGCAGACCCCGTCCAGCGGCAGGACCAGCTTGGCCCCCGCCTCAGCTGCAACCGAGCGCGCCGTCTCCACCGCCTCGGGCTCGACCAGGCTGGCGCCCACCTCCTTGCCCTGAGCCAGCAAGAAGGTGTTGGCCATGGCCCCGCCCACCAGCAACGCGTCCACCCGGGGCAGCAGGTGGCGCAGGACCCCGGCCTTGGTCGACACCTTGGCCCCGCCCACGATCGCGACCAGGGGCCGGCGGGGCTCGTCCAGGGCCCGATGTAGGGCCTCCAGCTCGGCCAGCATCAGCAAGCCAGCGTAGGCGGGCAGGTGGCGCGCCACCCCGACCACGGACGCGTGGGGTCGGTGAGAAGCGGCGAAGGCGTCGTTGACGAACACCTCACCCAGGGAAGCCAGGCGGGCAGCGAAGCCGGCGTCGTCGCTCTCGTCCTCTGGATGGAAGCGCACGTTCTCGAGCAGGAGGACCTGGCCGTCGGCCAGCGCCGCTACCGCTCGCTCCGCGGGCTCGCCGACGCAGTCCTCGGAGAAGGCGACCGGGCACCCCAGCAGCTCCGCCAGCCGCGCCGCCACCGGCCGCAGCGAGAGCTCCGGCTGGCGCCCTCTGGGCCGGCCCAGGTGGGACATCACGATCACCCGGGCCCCTCGCTCGGCAAGGTCACCGAGGGTGGCCAGCGCGGCCCGGATGCGGGTGTCGTCCGCAATCTCGCCCCCCTTGAGCGGAACGTTCAGGTCCTCCCGGACCAGCACCCGCCGCCCCCGGACATCGAGCGATCGGTAGGACGCCTTCATCCGTCAGAGCCGCTCGGCCACGTAGGCGATCAGGTCGACCATGCGGCAGCTGAAGCCCCACTCGTTGTCGTACCAGGACACGACCTTGGCGGTGCGCTCGCCCAGCATCGCGGTCAGGGGCGCGTCGACGATCGAGGAGTGGGGATCGTTCTTGTAGTCGGCCGAGACCAGAGGCTCGTGGCTCACGGCCAGGATCCCGCGCAGCTCCCCGCTCGCCGCCTCCTCGAAGGCGGCGTTGACCTCCTCGGCGGTCGTGGCCCGGCCGAGCTGGGCGGTGAGATCGACCACCGAGACGTCCAGGACCGGGACTCTGAATGCGATCCCGGCAAAGCGGCCCGACAGTTCCGGCAGCACCTCCGAGACCGCCTGGTTGGCGCCGGTCGAGGTGGGGATGATGTTGTCGGCCGCCGCCCGCGCCCGACGCAGGTCCCGGTGGGGCAGGTCCTGCAGTCGCTGGTCGGCGGTGTAGGCATGGATGGTGGTCATCATCCCGAATTCGATCCCGAACGCGTCGTGCAGGACCTTGGCCAGGGGAACCAGGCAGTTGGTGGTGCAGCTGCCGTTGGAGATCACGTGGTGGGCGCCCGGGTCATAGCCACGATGGTTGACGCCCATCACGACCGTGTAGTCCTGGTTTTTGGCCGGGGCGGAGATGATCACCTTGCGAGCCCCGCCCCGGTCGATGTGGACCCGGGCTCGGTGGGCGTCGGTGAAGAGCCCTGTGGACTCGACCACGATGTCGGCGCCGTACTCCCGCCAGGGGATCTCGGCCGGGTCCTTGATCGAGAGAAAGCGCATGACCCGCCCGTCCACCAGGATGTCGGTGCCCCTGGCCTCGACCGCAGGCGGGAACGTCCCGAGCGCGGTGTCGTGCTTCAGCAGGTGGGCGAAGGTGGCGGCATCGCCGATGTCGTTGACGGCGACCACCTCGATCTCGGGGTTGAGCTGGTATGCGGCCCTGAGGACGTTGCGGCCGATACGCCCGAACCCGTTGATTCCGACCCGAATCGACATGCGGTTGCCTCCCAGTGTGTGCACCCAGCGCCTGGCCGGTTCCCCGAGCCTCAGACTACGCCCGCCGGTTCCGGTCGGGCCTCGTCCAGCTCCGACAGCGCCGCTCCCCCTTCGGCCAGCTCGACCAGTCGGCGCAGGCGGTGGTTGACCGCCGACTTGGAGAGCCGCATGTGCAGGGCGATCTCGGTCAGGTTCATCTCCGGGTTGTCGCGCCGAACCCGGGCCACCTCCTGCAGCGCCGGCGAGAGGATGCTCAGGCGGCCTGAACGCTCCAGCGCTTCGATTGCAGCCACCTGCCGCATCGCGGACTCGATGGTCTTGTCGATGTTGGCGGTTTCGAAGTTGATGCGACGGTTGACCTGCCCGCTCACCTCGCGCACGACCCGGATGTTCTCGAACTCCATGACCGCCCGCGAGGCGCCCATGAGCGAGAGCGTGCGTGCGATCCCGTCTCCGTCCTTCAGGTAGACGAGATGGTGACCCTGGCGCTGGCCGGTCCCGGCCCGGATCTCGTGGGCGGCGAGCAGACCGGCCACCACCGCCGCCCAGCCGGCGCTGGGAAGCACGAACTCCAGGTGGTAGCGGGCCGAGGGGGCGTTGACCGATCCGCAGCCCAGGAACACGCCGCGGACCAGCGCCTTGCGGTCGCAGGCCGACTCGACCCCGAAACGGCTCGAGGCCAGCTCGAAGTGCTCGCGCAGGTGGTCCGGGAGCGAGAGCTCGACCGTGAAGGTCATCTGCTTGGCGCTGCGGGAGGCCTGGTACTTCACCTCCATCCCGCCCAGCAGGTGGACCAGGCGTACCACCTTCCGAGCGATCGGGTTCCGCAGCAGCGGGAAGTAGGCGGCCTGGCCATCCCCGCTCCGGATGATGCGGCCTCTGGACGAATAGAAGATGCCCAGGAGCTCGGTCAGCTGGCAGCACGAGCGCGCCGGCGTCAGGCTGGACAGCTCGCTCTTGACATCGGCTGCGAATGAGATGGTCGCATCACCTCCCAGAAGAACTCCCCTCCCGCGCGAGCCACCAGTGTAGACATGGATGAGGTCACGTGCCAACAGGGAGCAGAACCCAACCGGGGAGAACCGCCTTTCGCTGCCGGATAATCGAAGCCAAATGAGCGAAGAGGTGAAGGCACCGGCGGGGACCCGGATGGCTCACGAGGAGCTTGGCCTCGATCCGGATGCCGTATTGACCATGTATCGACGGATGGTGCTGGCCCGGGCCCTGGACCGGCGGATGTGGGTTCTGAACCGCCAGGGCCGGGCGCCGTTCGTGATCTCCGGCCAGGGCCACGAGGCGGCCCAGGTGGCGGCAGCGGCAGTGCTGCGACCGGGCGTGGACTGGGCGGTTCCCTACTATCGCGATCTGGCGCTGTGCCTGGCCCTGGGGATGACGGCCCGGGAGTTCATGCTCTCGGTCTTCGCCCGTGCCGAGGACCCGACCTCGGGCGGGCGGCAGATGCCCTCCCACTTCGGCCTCGCCCGGGCCCGGATCGTGACCACGTCCAGCCCGGTGGCGACCCAGGTGGTGCACGCCGCCGGCATCGCCTACGCTGCTAAGGTGCGGGGACTGGACGAGGTCGTGCTGACCACGATTGGCGAGGGGGGCACCTCCAAGGGCGACTGGCACGAGGCCATGAACTTCGCCGCCGTCCACCGGCTGCCCCTGATCTGTCTGGTCGAGGACAACGACTACGCGATCTCGGTTCCCCATCGCCTCCAGATGGGCGTCGACTCGGCCGCGGAGCGGGCCAGTGGCTATGGGATGGCAGGGACGACCGTGGACGGGGGCGATCTGCTGGCGGTGCTGAAGGTGATGCGGACGGCGGTGGAACGGGCCCGCTCGGGCGGGGGGCCAACGCTGGTCTGCGCCAAGGTGGCGCGCTTCACCTCGCACTCGTCGGACGACGACCAGCGCCGCTATCGCTCCCAGGAAGAGCTGGAGACCATGCTGCGCCGCGATCCGATCGAGCGCTTGCGGGGCTACTTGCTCGAGGCCGGCCTGCTGACCGAGGAGGCCGACGATCGCCTGCTCCAGGAGTGCACGGCTGAAGTGGACGAGGCCGTGCAGTCGGCGCAGGAGGCACCCGCTCCCGACCCGGCCGACCTGGAACGGCACGTGTACGCGGCGGAGGGCGCGTGATGGCGGTGAAGACACTGATCGAGGGGGTGCGGGAGGCGCTAGACGAGGAGATGGCCCGGGACGAGCGAGTCTGGGTGCTGGGCGAGGACGTGGGCCGCAAGGGAGGGGTGTTCCTGGCCACCGAAGGGCTACAAGAGAAGTACGGCCCCAGCCGGGTGCTGGACACCCCGCTGGCCGAGTCCTGCATCGTCGGGGTGGCCATCGGCTCGGCTTTGAACGGGATGATCCCGGTGGCCGAGATCCAGTTCGCTGACTTCATCCATCCGGCCTTCGACCAGATCGTCAGCGAAGCGGCCCGGATTCGCTACCGATCCAACGGGAGCTTCTCCTGCCCGATCGTCGTTCGGGCTCCCTTTGGGGGTGGGGTCCATGGCGGTCTCTACCACTCCCAGTCCGTGGAAGCGTTCTACGCCCACGTGCCCGGACTCAAGGTCGTGATCCCGAGCACCCCGGCCGACGCCAAGGGCCTGCTCAAGGCCGCCATCCGCGACCCCGATCCGGTGATGTTCTTCGAGCACAAGAAGACCTACCGGCTCGTCCGGGGTGAGGTGCCGGAGGACGGCGACCACCTGGTGCCCCTGGGCAGGGCGGCGATCCGACGCCAGGGCACAAGTCTGACCTGCATCGCCTGGGGCCTGATGACCCACCACTGCCTGGAGGCCGCCGATCAGGTCGCCGCCGAGGGGATCGAGGCCGAGGTGATCGACCTCCGCTCCCTGCGGCCCCTGGACCGCGACGCCATCCTGGACTCGGTCCGCAAGACCGCTCGGGCCTTGATCGTCTACGAGGACAACCTGACCGGAGGCTTCGGGGCCGAGGTAGCAGCCTTGATCGCCAGCGACGGATTCGAGTACCTGGACGCCCCCATCCTCCGCGTGGCAGGTCCGGACGTGCCCGCCATGCCCTTCAACAAGCCACAGGAAGACGCCTTCATGCCCGGGCCGGACAAGATCGCGGCAGCAATGCGCAAGCTGGCCGCTTACTAGTAGGCGCTGAGAAACGGAATGTGGAGCTCCAGCCAGTGGCATGCTGGCCTCGGCTCGCGCCGGCCGGCCAGAGCTGGACCGGAGCGGCTCCCACGCTGGCTCGCCTGGGCCGAGACCGCGGGGTCGACGGGGGCGCGAGCGCTGGCTTGTGGCGCCCAAGCATTGTTGACGCGAAACACCTTGCGGGCGTGAACCGGCTGCCGCGGGCAGATCGACTCGGATCCAGCACACTCACGCCCGCACAGGTAATCGCCGCCATTCGGTCAGCTGCGTCTGCCTGGAACGGGGCCGATCCCAGGGTCCACCTCACCTTCAACGGCATCACGACCAAGGCCCCTGGGGCTGCTTGCGGGAATGGGCGCGCGAGGCTCGGCGTAGACGCCGCAGCGCCGCCCGAAGCGGCTTGGGACCGGGAATCCGTATCACCTTGCCGTGGGTCCACGACCAGCAACCGGCAGCCCTGCCCCAGACAGCGCAGCCTCGACCTACTCCGCGCCGAACCGGGCAAACCGGTCGCGGTGCTCCACCACCATGATGGCCACCGAATGGTCGCGCAGCAGGGCCAGGAACTTGCGGCGCTTGCCGTTCAACGCAGAGCCGATCTCGGTCACCACGCGGCCCACCGCCAGGCTCTGGGCTGCCGCCCATGCGGTCACCCGGGCAACCTTACGGTCGAGGTCCGCGCGCTGGTCAGCGGAGGGCACGCGAGCATACATGGTCGTGATCTCCGAAACGGCACTGACCGGCGCCTGGTCCACCAGGATCAGCCGGCCGGCACGGCGCGCAGGAACCGGGAACTTGCCTTCCCGGAATCAGCGGTACGCGGTCGCGGGGTGGACGCCCTGCTGCCGCGTCCACACCCTCAAGTTCATCCTTGCACCCTACCACACGCTCGTGTGGCAATAGTTACCGACCCTTCGTGGTCCTCTACCAGCGGTTGCGTTCGGTGGCCGTGTCCGCTCGCCTGGGCGGCGTACACTTCAATCCCATCTGGGACCTGGAGCTGCAGGACGTCACCCGACGCTGAGGGCCGCCAGGCCGAGGAGCTGGTCGAGGAGCTGGACGAGACCGGGGCGGTGGTCGGGATCGTCACCCGGGCTGAGGTCCGTCGTCGTCGTCTCCCCCACCGGGCGGTGTACGTGCTGGTCCTGAACCGTACCGGCTCCCTTCTGGTCCACCGTCGGGCGGACTGGAAGGACATCAACCCGGGGCTCTGGGACGTGGCCTTCGGCGGGCTCGCCCGGCCTGGCGAGTCTGACCTTGAGGCGGCGCGCCGCGAGCTGGCCGAGGAGGCCGGGATCGAGGTCGCGCTGCAGTGGCTCGGCCACGGCCGCTACGAGGACGCCACCACGCGGGTGCACGGCGACGTCTTCCTCGCGCGAAGCGAGGGGCCGTTCCGTTTCCGGGACCACGAGGTGGTGGCAGCCGAGTGGGTGACGCCGGCCGACATCCCCGGGTGGCTTGGGTGTCACCAGGTCTGCCCGGACTCGGTGACCATCGCCCTTCCCCTGCTGCCGATCCCCTGCTAGACGCCGCTCAGCTGGCCATCAGCCTCGCCGCCAGCTCCAGCTCAGACGCTCTGTGTCGGTAGCCAGGGTGGGAGGGACGGTGGGCCAAGTACCAGGCCAGGGTCTCCGCTAGGCCATCCTCCAGCGGCGCTGGCCGGAAGCCCAGATCCCGGCGGGCTCGGGCCAATTCGTAGCCGGAGGGACGGGCGGGGTCTCCGTAGGGGCAAACACCATCGGGAATCCTCTGCCAGGGCACCGGCACGAGCTGGAGCCTCCGGCCCAGGGCCCGGGCCACGGCCTCCAGCAGCTGCCGGAGGGTCACGTCAGCCAGAGCCACGTTGTAGGGACCCGAGACCTCGCGGTCAAGGTCGCAAGCGAGGGCACAGGCAAAGCCGACATCCCGCACCCAGGCCAGCCCGATTCGGCGGTCCAGGGTCTCGGTCGGGACCAAGAGCGGCCCCCCGTCCGCGATCCGGGCCAGCCAGGCTGCGATCCGCAGTGACGGATCGTCGGGACCGAAGACCGCGGGCGGGCGCAGCGTCGCCCACGCCACCGCGTGACTGCGGGCCAGCACCGTCTCGCACCAGCGCTTGCCCTCGCGATAGGCGAGATCTCCGGGAGGCACCGTGCCCTCCAGGGGCCGGAAGTCGTCCTCGGCTGCCGGCCGGGGCGCGTCCGGGGGCCGGTCGGGATAGACACCTGCAGTGGAGACGAAGACGTAGCGACGAAGCGGTAGCTCGAGCACTGCCTCCACCTCGGCGGGCAGGAAGCCTGCCAGATCGAGCAGGACATCGGGCCGGGTACGCTCCACTGCCTCTGCCAGGGCTCCGGGCCGGCGGCGGTCCAGCACCAGGTGGCTGGTGAAGGTGCCGTAGGGCTTGGGGGTGCGGCCGGCGGCGATCGTCTCGACCCCTCGGCGCATCAGTTCCCGGCAGGCGGCGGTCCCGATGAACCCGGTGCCGCCCACCACCAGGCACCTCACGGGTCCAGATCCCCCGGCTCGAAACGGGCCTCCACCCCTTCTGCCGTCTCCAGACGGCGCGCCAGCTCCGCCGCCAGCACGACCGAACGGTGTCGGCCACCTGTGCAGCCGAACCCGATCACCAGTTCCCCCCGACCCTGACGCCGGTACCCGGGCAGCGCCGCCCGCAGCGCCCGCTCGAGATGGTCCAGAACCGCCCCAGCGGCCTCCTGGACGAGGATGTGCTCACGCACCCGCGGATGCCGGCCATCCAGCGGACGCAGCTCCTCCACCCAGTACGGGTTGTCGAGGAAGCGAGCGTCAATCACCCAGTCGCAGTCGCCGGGGATCCCCTGGCGGAAGCCAAAGGGCCGGCAACGGACCAGCAGTCGCTCACGGCTGCGCAATCGGCGTGCCAGCCCGGCCACCTCCGCCGTCCCCACCCGATGGTGGGCACGTGCGAACGTGCCGTCGGCGATCCCGTCATCGGGCCCGCAGTGGACCAGGAAGTAGCGGATGCCGCGGCGATCAGCCTCGCGGAGCAGGGCGGCGTCGCCGGCCAGCACCGCGTCGTGCTCCGCCGGGCTGCCCAGATCGGTGGCAGGGGCCCAACCGGCGGTCTCGAAGGCCTGCAACGCCGCCCGGATGTGGGCGGCCGAGGCACCGCCGACGATCACCAGAGCCATCGATTCAGATCAGCTCACGCAACCGGATCGCCACCCGCTCGGGGATGCCCAGCCTGGTCAGCTCATCGAGCGGTGCCTGCCGGATCGCCTGCAGACTGCCGAAGGTGCGCATCAGCTGCCGCTTGCGGGCCGGTCCGATGCCCTCGACGGAGTCGAGAGGAGAGGAGAGCGCTCGCCTGGCCCGCTGCTTGCGATGGTGGGTGATGGCGAAGCGGTGGGCCTCGTCCCGGATCCGCTGGACCAGGAACATGCCCGGCGAGTTGTGCTCCTGCACGATCGGTCCGTCGCGGTCAGGGGCGAACAGCTCCTCGTGCTGCTTGGCCAGCGCGAAGGTGGGGATGTCGGCATACCCGATCTGCTCCAGTACCTCCAGGGCAGCGCTCAGCTGGCCCTTGCCGCCGTCGATCAGGATCAGGTCGGGGCGGCTGGAAAAGGACGCGTCGTCGGCTGCCCCTCCTTGCTCGCGGCGTTCGGCCATCTCCAGGCGCTCGAACCGTCGCCTGAGCACTTCCTGCAGCATGGCGAAGTCGTTGGGGCCGGGGATCTGCTTGATTCGGAAGATGCGATAGTGGTCGTTGCGGGGTCGACCGTCCTCGAAGACGACCATCGACCCGACCGCCGACTGGCCCTGGATGTTGGAGATGTCGTAGCACTCGATCCGGTGGGGCGGCCGGGGTAGGTCCAGGGCCTCGGCCAGGGCGGAGAGCATGGGCTCGGTGCGGCTACGGTCGTAGTCCGCCTGAATGCGGTGCTGCTTCAGCTCCTCCTGGGCGGTCTCGGCCAGCTGCTCCAGCAGCGCCCGCTTCCGACCTCGCTTGGGCACTTCCAGCTCAACCGGGCCACCGCGTCGCTCCGCCAACCAGCTCGCCACCACCTCGGGCTCGTCGACCTCGCCGGGGAGCGCCACCGCCCTGGGGATGTGGGTGGCAGACCCGTAGTACATGAGCAGGAAACCACGCAACAGCTCCGGCTCGGGAGCGTCGCCAGCCCCCTCTAGAGCATGGCCATCGCTGCCCACCATCTTGCCCTGGCGAACGTAGGCGACCTCGACGTAGACGTCGCGCCCGTCGCGGGCATAGGCCACCAGGTCCCGATCGTCGCGGCCCCGCGTCAGCACCTTCTGCCGATCGGCGATCCGCTCCATTGCCAGCAGCTGGTCGCGGTAGCGCGCCGCGTTCTCGAAATCGAGTTGCTCGGAGGCACGCACCATCTTCTCCCGCAGCTGGTGGGTGAGCACGTCCGAGCGTCCCTCCATGAACAGCGCCACCTCACGGATCCGTGCGTTGTAGTCATCAGGCGAGATCCGGCCCTCACAGGGCCCGGGGCAGCGCCTGATGTGGAAGTCCAGACAGACCCGGTGCTGCTTGAAGACGTCGTCCGAGCAGGTGCGAAAGGGCAGCATCTGACGTAGGCTCTTGACCGTGTCCCGCAAGCTCTGTGCGCTGGTGTACGGACCGAAGTACAGCGCCCCGTCCTCCTGGACCTTGCGGGTGTAGTGCACCCGCGGATAGAGTTCCGTTATGGGCAGCTTCAAGTAAAGGTAGTTCTTGTCGTCGCGGAGGCGAATGTTGTACCGGGGCCGGTAGTGCTTGATTAGGTTGCACTCCAGCACCAGCGCCTCGACTTCGTTCGCTGTTCTGACGAACTCGAAGTCGTAGACACGCCGGAGCATGTCCGCCAGCCGCGGTGTCTGGGCGTAGCCAGGGGTGAAGTAGGTCCGCAGCCGGTCCCGCAGCCGGATC
Organism: bacterium; assembly: GCA_902812395.1. Taxonomy (GTDB): domain Bacteria; phylum Chloroflexota; class Dormibacteria; order Dormibacterales; family Dormibacteraceae; genus CADDZO01. The sequence continues at coordinate 13,003 of CADDZO010000050.1, forward strand.
GCCTTGCCCACGTAGATCACCGCCCCGGTACGGTCGCGGAAGAGATACACGCCCGGCGACTCGGGGACCGCCTGCAGGCGCTGCCTGATCACGTCCGTGGCCACCGCCATCGGGGCCGATGTTAGTAGGTCCTCGGGGGAGGGGCTACAGCCGTCAGGAGGGATGGGCGGGACCGAACGCAGGGCCGGCCAGCATCGAGCGCACCGCAGCCGCCACGTGGGGCCGGTCCAGGGAGTCGGGGCCGACGTCGAACCAGACCAGGGCCCGGATCCGGGGCGCTCGGCCGCCGTTGAGCCTGGCCGCGAGCCGATCCAACCAACCCGGTTCGGAGGCCCCGACCTCACCCAGCACCATCGGCTTGTGCCACACCCGTTCCATCACTCGGTAGTTGGCCGCGTTGTCGTAGGCGGGGGTGCTGGAGGTGTCCCAGCCGAGGTAGTCGACGTAGGCGTCGCCTGGATAGGCCGAGCGGATACCGGCCTGCGTCACGTGATCACCGTCCGGGTTCCAGATCCAGCGAACGTTATCCGCCCCGGCCGCCCGGAACACGTCGACGACGTGGCGCCAGGCGGCAACGAAGGTTGCCGGCCCGCTGGCGGAGAGGCTCCAGGGGTAGGTCTGGCTGTCGTTGAACTCGTGGAAGATCCGGATCCAGATCTGATGGCGATCCGTGGCGGCGCCTCGGGCCCAGCTCTCAAGGTAGGTGTCGTAATGACCGGCGGCGATCTCTGCAAGGGGGAAACGGGCGCCGCAGCCCCATGCCTCCCAGGTGATCATCGGGATCGCGCCCTCGCCGCTGACCCGGTCGATCAGGGGACGGTCCTCCGCCCAGGTGGCGTCCCCGCAGCCGGGCCCGTCCCGCCACTGCGCTTACCAAGACACGACCTGGACCGGATGACCCAGCTTCTGCTCCAGTTCCTGAAACGCGCTGGGGCTGGCAGCCAGCCCAGGCTGGTAGACACCCCAGAGCACCCGAGCGGGCTGGGGCGCCGGAGACCCCGGCACCACCAGCCTCGGGATGGTCAAGCCCAGTCCGAGCGCCACCGCCACCAAGGAGCCCAGCACCAGCGCCCAGCGGCGGCGGGAACGCGGTCCGAGACGGTGTTGCTCGCCCCGTAACGACGGCTCCGGCTGACCCCGCACCGCCCCGGGGTTACCAGCTGCGAGGGCCGCGGCGCAACCCATGGCTCGTCGTGGATCCCTCGGCCCGCTCCCTGGCGAGGTATCCAGTCGCCCTCAGGTTCGGCCTGGCCGCGCCCGGTCGTGGGCCGGGCCAGACGAAGGCCCCCGTGTTGCCCGTGATGTCAGGCAGGGTCCGACGCGCTGGTCTGGAACGCAGCTTGCGCCGCCGAGATTTCTGGTCGAGCTGCTCAGGCCCCGCTCGCCTCATGACTCCGGCCGGGCTGCGCGCGCCACCACCCCACAAAGGACAGAACCCGCCGGATCGCTGTACAGCTCCCCAGAACCGTTTCATACTCCTCTCAAGTCGGGCATGGAAGGGACGCTGCGAGACCTGCTCGATGAGAGGCTCCAAGCCGAGCGAGTCGAGCCGATGACGCGGGAGCTGGTCCTGGCCGCTGTGGCCGGACCAGCGCGGTTGCAGCAGGTCCTGGTCGGGACGGGCGACCACAGCACCGTCGTCCCTGAGGCCGCTCCCGAGGCCAGCGTTCATGCCTACCTGCAGAGCATCACGGTTGAGGGATTCCGGGGCATCGGCCCTCGGGCCAGCCTGAGCCTCGAGCCGGGGCCAGGTCTGACCCTGGTGGTGGGCCGCAACGGCTCGGGGAAGTCGAGCTTCGCCGAGGCTCTGGAGGTCCTGCTCACCGGCGACAGCCAGCGCTGGGTGGAGCGGTCGGTGGCGTGGCGGGAGGGCTGGCGCAACCTCCATCACGGCAGCGTCGTCGAGATCCAGGCGCAACTCGCTGCCGAGGGCACCCGCGGCATCGTCCTCCGCCGTCGTTGGGCCGAGGGAGCGGACCTCGATGGGAGCCAGGTGACGATCCAGGAGCAGGGCGGTGCGACCGACGGCCCTCATCTGCTCGGCTGGGAGCGTGCGTTCCAGATCCACCGCCCGTTCCTCTCCTACGACGAGTTGGGGTCGATGTTCGATGAGCCCTCGGCCCTATACGACGCTCTCTCTTCGGTGTTGGGTCTCGACGATCTGGTGCAGGCCCGAACCCGACTCGGTGAGGCGCGGCGGGAACGGGACCGCCTCGTGCGAGCAGCGGAGCAGGCGCTCGGCCAGCTCCGGCGGCGTCTGGAGTCGCTCGACGACGAGCGTGCCCGCAGCTGTCTGGTCGCGCTGTCGACTACACCCTGGGATCTGGAACGGCTGCAGGAGGTCCTGCTTGGCCCCCGTGTTGCAGAGGCAGAGGATGGCACGGATGCCCTCCTCCGCCGGCTGGTAGCGCTCTCTCCACCCTCGCTGGAGGAGGTGCAAGCAGCTGTCGAGGAGCTCCGACAGGGGGCCCGGGCCCGGGCCGCCACGGTCGGCACCGATGCCGAACGAGCCCACCGTGTGGCAGACCTGCTCCAGCGGGCGCTGGACCTTCACACAGCGCACGGCGACCAGGACTGCCCCGTCTGCGGCCGACAGGGTGCCCTCGACGCGTGCTGGCGGACCTCGGCCGAGACCGAGATCGTGCAGCTGCGCCACCGCGCGCAAGCGCTGGCGGCAGCGGAGGAGCGCAGCCGGCGGGCGCTGGAGCGCGCGCAGCGTCTGGTGGGAGGGCCACCTCAGATCCTGAGCCAGGCCCAATCGGTGGGCATCTCGGCTGCCGCCGCCGTTGCTGCCTGGACGGTTTGGGCCGCCGTCAAGGATCTGGGGCCAGAGGAGATGGCCGACCACCTGCTGAATCTCTACGACCCGCTGCAGACGGCCCTGGCCGAGGTGAGGGAAGCGGCGCGGGAGGAGTTGGATCGCCGTGAGAGCCTGTGGCTGCCCCTGGCTCGAGACCTGTCCGAGTGGCTGGGCCAAGCCCGCCAGGCGCAGCTGGCACGGACCATGTTGCCGCACCTGCAGGCGGCCGAGAAGTGGCTGGCCACCACCACGGCCGCTCTCCGCGACGCTCGCTTCGAGCCGATCGCAGACCGCGCCCTCCACATGTGGGAGGAGCTGCGCTGCCGCTCCAATGTCGAGCTGATACGGCCGACGTTGGAAGGAGGGGCGACCCGACGACGGGTCCGGCTCGTGGTCCAGGTGGATGGGCAGGAGGCGACCGCCGTCGGAGTCATGAGCCAGGGGGAGCTGCACTGCCTGGCCCTGGCTCTCTTCCTCCCGCGAGCGTTGCTGCCGGACAGCCCCTTTGGATTCGTCGTCATCGACGATCCGGTGCAGTCCATGGACCCGGCTCGCGTCGACGGCCTGGCCCGGGTCCTGGAGGAGACGGCGAAGGAACGCCAGGTCGTGGTCTTCACGCACGACGACCGGCTCTCAGAAGCCGTGCGGCGGCTTCGGGTTCGGGCCCGGATCCTCGAGGTCACCCGCCGCCCGGGCTCTCGAGTGGAGGTGAAAGTGCAGCTCGAGCCGGTGGCAAGGCTGCTCGAGGAGGCCAGGGTGGTGGCGCTGGAGGAGAAGGTGCCAGCCGAGGTAGCGGCGCAGGTCGTGCCCGGCCTGTGCCGCGAAGCTCTCGAGGCAGCCTGCGCCGAGGCTCTGCGCCGACGCCGGATTGGCCGTGGTGAGTCCCATGCCCGGATCGATGCCGAGCTGAAGGGCGCGAACCGAACCATCGACTACTTGGCGCTTGCGCTGTTCGACGACCCCAGCCGCGCAGGCGACGTCTACGGAGCCCTCGGCGAACGCTTCGGGAGCTGGGCCCGCGACCTGGTCTCTTCGCTGAACCGCGGCTCGCATCGCGGCGATGGCCACTTCGCCGGTCTGATCCAGTCCACCGGGCGCCTGGCAGGGCGTATCCGCGCCTTGCCCTGAGACAAACCATGGAGCCCGAGGCGTTGCTCGCTGCGGCCCGGGACCTGGTCCAGCAACCCAGCCCAGCCACAGCCGGGCTCTGGCCTCGCGCCGCTGCCCTGCTCGCCCGCCGGGCGCTGGAGGAGGGTCTATGTCGCTTCTGGCGGCAGCGGGTGCCGGCTCTGGCCGACATCCAGAACATGCGCTGCCAGCTGGTCTGCCTGACGGCACTCGATGGTCGGAGCTTCGGCGACCGCATCCACCAGACCTGGCTCGCGCTCAGCCACGCCTGCCACTATCACCCCTACGAGCTGGCTCCCACCGCTGACGAGCTGCAGGGTTGGATGGAGAGCGTAGCGGTGCTCCTCGGCAAGAGCCGATCGTAGTCACAGCCGCGTCCTTCCACTCACCTCCCTGCCACGACCGTTCCCGGATCTCACCTGGGGCCACTTCGCGGGGTGGCCTCTGCAACCGCTCCAGCCACGCCAGGGTCCTCTGTCTCTTCGAGGAGTTTCAATCCCCTACTTCGCGGGGCGGCCTCTGCAACTCACCGTCTACTCGGCCGTCACCCAGCCAGCGTTGGCCTACAGCAGCAAGCGCTCCGCGGATCAGCTCGATGTGATCCTCGAGCGTATCACTGCACTGGAACAGACGATCCTCACCGACATCGAGCGCCGCACCGATCCAACCTGATTTTCTCTGTCCCTCCATCCTCTCTCTTCCTCGGAGCCCCGGTCGTCCGTCTAGACGGTGCGGCCGGGGCTCTTTTCGCGTTCTCAGGGTTGGGCTCGCCAGCGGTTGCCCAGCCAGCCCAGGATCAGGACGGCACCGGTGACGGCAACCAGCAGCCAGCCGAACGCGGGCGAGTACTGGAACGCCTCGCCGATCCCGCCGAGAATCAGCAGGACGCCGAGCCAACCGAGGCAACCGAGGCGCTGACGCATCAGCTGAGCTTGACCTGGTAAACGGGGCCGAGCAGATCCGGCTGCCAGCGCAGGATCAGCCCATGCGGTTCGTTGGCCCGAGCCTGGAAGGCAAGGGTCTCGGTCTGCGAGGCGCCCTTGGTCAGATCAACGGGGGACCACTCGGTCGCTTGGTCGTCGACCAGAATCTCGGAGGAGTGGCGGATACCCGAGGCATCCTGGAGGGTGAAGTCGTCCGGGTTCAGGTTGTAGGAGGAGGACCCGTGGTTCACCACCGTGATCTGCAACACCACGTAGGTGTTGCCAGGATCCGGGGTGTCGATGCCGTTCGGATCGCTCCAGCCGTACTGGATGGAGCTAACTGTCAAGGTCATGTCGTCCGCCACGACGCAGGGCTGGGCGCAGGCCATAGGTTTCGATGCCGCCGTCGGACTGGGCTTTGATGTCGCCTTCGGGGCGGTCTTCGCGACCGTGGTTTTGGCCGGGCTCTTGCCGGCCGTGGCCTGGGGTGAGGAGCCGCAGGCGGCCAGGATCAGGGTTATGGCTGGCAACGCCAGCGGCAGGATGCCGTATCGGACGAATCGTCGCATCGTCGTATGACCCTCCAGCGCAGGTTTGTGACGACTCCGCCTGCTAAAGCAGGCGGCTTCTCAGGGTTCAATCCCCTACTTCGCGGGGCGGCCTCTGCAACGGCGGCGAACCAGGCGGAGTTCTGTGGCGCGCCAATCAAGTTTCAATCCCCTACTTCGCGGGGCGGCCTCTGCAACAGGAGGCGCGGCTGAGGTGCGCATCCTGGTCCTTTGCGATGTGTTTCAATCCCCTACTTCGCGGGGCGGCCTCTGCAACCCTGCGAACACGTGTCGCGGGCCAACCGCCCCGAACGGTTTCAATCCCCTACTTCGCGGGGCGGCCTCTGCAACCTCTGGTGGCCCTCGATCTGGGCGCCAGGCGCCAACGCCGCGTTTCAATCCCCTACTTCGCGGGGCGGCCTCTGCAACCCCTCTCGGCCGCATGGGATCCGAGTGGGCGCTGGCTGACCGGTTTCAATCCCCTACTTCGCGGGGCGGCCTCTGCAACCCGTCTGGCGCTGGAGAGTCCCCATCATCCCCAGAGGTTTCAATCCCCTACTTCGCGGGGCGGCCTCTGCAACTGGCTGGAGCAGCACGGCGGCCAGGCCTCGCGCCGGGAGGTTTCAATCCCCTACTTCGCGGGGCGGCCTCTGCAACACTCCTCGAAGGCACGGATCCGTGCCTCCTGCTCCGGGGTGTTTCAATCCCCTACTTCGCGGGGCGGCCTCTGCAACCACCGTCTCCACTCCGACTGGCTCCAGCTCGGCTCCGATGCCGGGTTTCAATCCCCTACTTCGCGGGGCGGCCTCTGCAACGAGGTCTACCGTCAGTTCGGAGTCCCGATCGGTGTGGAGTTTCAATCCCCTACTTCGCGGGGCGGCCTCTGCAACGCCTTGCAGCGGGGGCGTGACGAGCAGCTCGAGCGCGAGATGTTTCAATCCCCTACTTCGCGGGGCGGCCTCTGCAACTCGGTCAGGCCCAACCCGGGAGGTCCGGCGCCGTCCGAGTTTCAATCCCCTACTTCGCGGGGCGGCCTCTGCAACCGCAAATGGCGAGCGCGTACCCCATCAATTCGGGGTGTTTCAATCCCCTACTTCGCGGGGCGGCCTCTGCAACGGGTTCCTGGAGAAGGTGGGCGCCAAGCGCCCGGACATGGAGGTTTCAATCCCCTACTTCGCGGGGCGGCCTCTGCAACCTGCCCCACTCGGCCGCATTGTGCAGTTCCAGGCAGGATTGGTTTCAATCCCCTACTTCGCGGGGCGGCCTCTGCAACTCGAGCAGGAGC
>CADDZO010000051.1 GCA_902812395.1 bacterium
ACGACTTCAAAGAAATGGTGTCAACGAACAGCCACATCCGATGATCAGCCTGAGCGTAGAGCCAGTCTGGCGGACCAGGTCAAGTTCAGCCTCGGGGTGGGCGCCTAGGGGCTCAGGAGGGAGCCTGGGGTCGAAATCCCTGCGCGAAGATCGGGGCTAAAGCCGGGGGCTTGACCCTGGCGCTACGGCCCAGTGGCCGTATCCGAGACCATCGGCTGCATGACGACAGCCCTGGCGCGGATAACCCGCGCCGCGTCGTGGTCGGCAGGTGCAGCGAACCCACACGAAACACACCTGAAGTCGGCCTGGGAGCGGCGGTTGGCCTTGTCGACCGTCCCGCACTCCAGGCAAGTGCGGGAGGTGTTGCCAGGATCGACCAGGACCACGGGTACTCCCGCGCACTGGGCCTTGTACTCCAAGAAGGAGCAGAGCTGTCCGAAGGCCCAGTTAGCGTGCCGCGCCCGCTGCCGACCACGAACCGTGCCCCGCTCACGGATGCCGAGGAGGTCTTCCAGGGCGATTCCGCGCGAGCTGCCTTTCGCCTTGGCGACGACACGCTTGGCGATGCAGTGGTTGGTATCAGTCTGGAACCGACGCTGACGGCCGGAGATCTGACGGAGCTTCCGACGGCAGGCTTTGGTGCCCTTGCGTTGGAGGTTGCGGCGGCGGTGAGAGGAGATACGCCGCTTGACCTCCACTTGCTCGCCACCAAAGGATTCGCCGTCCGAGTCGGTGGCGAGGTTGACGATACCCAAGTCGACGCCGAGGTAGTCCTGGATCTTCCCAGCGGGAGCCTCCGGGGCGTCCACGGTGCAGTACAGGTAGAACACGTTGCGGCCCAAGATCAGGTCCGCCTGTCCTCGGATTCGGTCCATGCGCGCCCGCTGGTACTCGACGAAGCGGTAGGGCATGACCTCGCGACCGCCCAGTGTCAGCAGACTCACTCGATCGGGAGCCTTCCACGACATGATCCGCTGGTCGTAAGGAACCGCTCCATGCGGCCGAAAGCGAGGCCGGATCGTCTTGTCGCGTTTGTACGCCTCGCAGACCTTGGAGATGGCTCGAATCGCCATCTGGGAGCTGAGCCCGAAGCGGTCCCGGATCTGGCCATAGACGAGGCGCTGAAGCCGAATCTTGTTGGCGGTCTTCTCCCGAAAGGCGACCTCGGCGATCCCATCGCAGGCCGCATTGAACCGCTCCATGATCTGGAGCAACGCGGCGTGCTGATTGGCCAAAGGTCCGAGCTTGACGGCAAGCGTCAGCTTCACGCATTGAATGCTAACAGCTGTGCTACGAGCACCTCCGATTCCTCCCCATGGCTGAAGCCAGGGGTATCCTCGGAGATGGCTTGGTGGCGGAGGTGTTGGCCCCGCTGGCGGCCTTCGGGGTGCCGCTGGTCCCGAGTCCGAGTCAGCTGCAGCTGCTGCTGACCAGGGCCTCGGAGCTGCTCTACGCCGGTCCTAGTCTAAGACCGCCACCGAGATAGTGCAGACCCGACTGCTGGCAGCAACCTCCGACCCGTTGGCGCCCAACGTGATCCCGCTCAGGCGCGAACCAGGCTTGCCTGCTGCCAGCGCGCGAGCACGGTGCGGTGGCCGCGCTGCGCCCCGCTCGTTCGGTCCACCACGAAGGTGCCGAAGAGCGTCCGAGTCCGGAGGCTGATAGCCGCCGCCCAGAGCGAAGCCGGCTCGGTGCCGCCGGCCAGCTCGGCGCAGCACCGGGCCAGCGAGGCGGCGGCACAGGCCTGGACGGCGGGATAGTCGGGCTCACCCAACCGATAGGCAGCCAGGAACTCGGCCTCGGTCGGCCCCATCTGTGGCTCCGGCCCGCCGGGCAGCCACTGCGCCAGCCCCCACACGCCGTCCGGCTCGCCAACGGCAGCGGCGAACTCACGGGTCCCGGCCGCTACCGCGCACAGGTGTCGCGGCGGATTGGGTAGGCGGCGGGCTGTCTGGACCGCGGCCACGTCGTCCTCGAAGCTGCCGACCACCAGCAGATCCCACACATCGGCAGCCGGCTCGTCGACCACCTCCAGGCCGGCCGAGCGAGCCATCCGTTCGGCCCCCTCTGCCACCCAGGCGGCGAAGCGGCCGCGACCACGCCGAACCACTAGCGCCGCCCGTGGCTGGCGGGAGAGGTGGCGGACCAGAGGACGCGCGTACTGGCTCGCCGGGGTCAGGATAGAGATCGCCCGTCCCGGAGCCCCCTCCTGGACATCGTCGGCGGCGCCCCCATGGTTCCAGAGCAGCCACCCTCCCTGCAGTGCTTCCAGCGCCGCCCGGGTGAGGCTGCTGGCGTAGGGGCCAAGGAGGAGGTCCACGCCCGCCAGCTCTCGAAGGCAACCCGGCACCCGGGCAGGATCCGAGGTGCAGTCAACGATCTGGAGCCGAACCGACGGGCCCTGCAGTACCGTCCAGGCCCGCAGCCCGGCTGCGGCCTGACGGCCGAATCGGGCAAGGGGGCCGCTCAGTGGCAGTGGCGCTCCCAGGCGGAGCACCTCTCTCAGTCCATCGGGAAAAAGCAGGCCGCCTCGTGGCCGTCGAGCTTGACCGTGTCCAGCGCCGGCTCCTCCTGGGCACAGCGCTCCTGGGCCTTGAAGCAGCGGGTGCGGAAGCGGCAGCCCGAGGGCGGGTTCACGGGTGAGGGCACGTCGCCCTCCAGGATGATCCGTTGCCGCCGACGCTCGACCACCGGGTCGGGGATGGGAATGGCGGAGAGGAGGGAGGCAGTGTAGGGGTGCTTGGGGCGGCGGTGGAGCTCGTTCGCGCCCGCGATCTCGACCACCTTGCCCAGGTACATGACCGCGATCCGGTCCGAGATGTGCTTGACCACCGAGAGGTCGTGGGCGATGAAGAGGTAGGTCAGGTTGAAGCGGTCCTGGAGCCGTTCCAGGAGGTTGATGATCTGCGCCTGGATGGAGACGTCCAGGGCGCTGATCGGCTCGTCGCAGACGATGAACGTCGGCTCCACCGCCAACGCCCGGGCGATCCCGATCCGCTGCCGCTGGCCGCCCGAGAACTCGTGTGGGTAGCGGTTGGCATAGGCGGCATTGAGACCTACCACCTGCAACAGCTCCGAGATCCGCTCCTGACGCTCGCGGCGGCCTCTGGCAAGGCCATGGATGTCCAGCGCCTCGCCCACGATGTCGCCCACGGTCTGGCGGGGGTCGAGCGACGCAAATGGGTCCTGGAAGACCATCGCCATCTCCCGCCTGAGCCGCCGCATCTCGCCGCCGGACAGCTTCAGGATGTCTCGGCCCTTGAACAGAACCTCGCCGGCAGTGGGCTCGACCAGCCTCAGGATGCTGCGCCCGAGCGTGGTCTTGCCGCAGCCGGACTCGCCCACCAGCCCCAGCGTCTCTCCCTGCCTGATCTCCAGGTCCACCCCGTCTACCGCCCGTACGTGTCCGACCGTGCGCTGGAGCATCCCGCTCGTGATCGGGAACCAGGTTCGAAGACCCCGCACCTGGATCAGCGGCTCCGCCGCCGTCCACTCCCGATGCAGCTGGGGGTGCACCGTCGCCTCAGCCATCGCCCCCCCAGGCGTCGCCGGTCGCGGCCAGTTCGAGGTCGGTCCCGGCCTGAGTCACCCAGCAGGCCGCACGCTGGCCGTCGACGAGCGCGACCAGCTCCGGTCGCTCGTCGATGCAGCGTTGGATCCGGAAGGGGCAGCGGGGGTGGAACGCACAGCCCGAGGGCAGGTTGGTCAGGTCCGGCGGCATGCCCTCGATCGGATGCAGCGGCTCCCGTTCGTCGGCATCGAGCCGGGGTATGGAGCGCAGCAGCGACCACGTGTAGGGGTGCTTGGGTCGGGCAAAGACCCCCTCGGTCGCCCCCTCCTCCACCACCCGGCCGGCGTACATGACCATCAGCCGGTCGCACATCCCCGCCACCACGCCCAGGTTGTGGGTGATGAGGATGATGGCGGTGCCGAACTGGCTTGCGATCTCCCGCAGCAGTTCCAGGATCTGCGCCTGAATGGTGACGTCCAGGGCGGTCGTGGGCTCGTCCGCGATCAGAAGCGGGGGGGCGGTCGTTAGCCCCATGGCGATCATGGCTCGCTGTCTCATCCCGCCCGAGAACTCGTGAGGGTAGTTGGCGGTCCGCCTCTCGGCCTCGGGAATGCCGACCTGCCGGAACATCCTGGCCGCCTGGCCGATCGAGTCGCGCAGGCCCATGCCCTTGTGCAGGCGGAGCGGCTCCCCCACCTGCCAGCCGGTGCGGAACACCGGGTTCAGCGAGGTCATCGGGTCCTGGAAGATCATCGCGATCTCGGCCCCACGAACCTCGCGCATCTCCTGCTCCGACACCTGGACCAGATCCCGGCCGCGATAGATCACCTCACCTGCCACCACCCGTCCCGGCCGGGGCACCAGGCGCATGATGCTGAGCACGGTCATCGTCTTGCCCGAGCCCGACTCGCCGACGATGCCCAGGATCTCACCCGGGTCGAGGTAGAGATCCACCCGGTCAACCGCCCTCAGGATGCCATCGCGGGTCTCGAACTCGGTAGTGAGGCCCCGGACCTCCAGCAGGTGCTCGGCCATCAGCGCAGCCTGGGGTCGAAGGCGTCGCGCACAGCGTTGCCGAAGAGAGTAGTGGCAAGCACGGTGATGAAGATCATGAGGCCAGGGAAGATCACCAGCCAGGGCGAGTGGTAGAAGTAGGTCTGGGCATTGGAGAGCATGCTCCCCCAGCTCGGGGTGGGAGGTTGGATGCCCAGGCCCAGGAAGTCCAGTGCGGCTGCGATCAGGATGATCTGGCCCACCCCCAGGCTAGCCGAGACGATCAGGATGGGGAGCACGTTGGGCAACAGGTGGCGCACCATGAGGCGGAGATCGCGCGCCCCCAGTGAGCGAGTTGCCAGCATGTAGTCCCGGGTCTTGAGCGTGAGCGTCTCGCTCCGCACCAGCCGTGCCACCCCCGCCCACCCCACCGAGGCGATGATCAGGGAGAGGGTGAGGGTGCCGGGCCGGAACAGGATCGACATGCCGATGAAGAGGAAGATGGCCGGGAAGGCCAGGAAGACATCGACGATCCGCATCAGGACCTCGTCCGTCCAGCGACCGTAGTAGCCCGCCGCCAGCCCGACTGCGGTGCCCACCGTGGTCGCGATCAGCACGGTCAGGAAGCCGATCCCGAGCGAGACCCTGGCCCCGAAGACGAGCCGAATCAGGACGTCGCGGCCTAGCTCGTCGGTGCCCAGCCAGTGGGGGGCCTTGAAGGGTGGGGCGAAGTTGTCGGTCAGGTCCTGCTGGAGCGGACCGTAGTGGATCGGGATCTGGATCAGGGGGGCAGCGATCGCGACCACGGCCAGGAACAGCACCACCCCCCCGGCCGCCAGCGCCAGCCGGTTCTCGCGCAAGCGGACCCAGGACTGCCGCCAGTAGCTCTCCGGGGGCCGAACGAATTCCCGCCCCTCGAGCCCCTCCTCCAGCTCGATCTCTGGGCTGGAACCGATCATCTGCTCCCCCTCATCGGTAGCGGATCCTGGGGTCGAGCCAGGCGTAGAGGACGTCCGCCAGCAGGTTGCCAACGATGACCAGCAGGGCGGCGAACGTGGTCGTGCCCATCACCACCGTGTAGTCGTACTGGAGCGCCCGCTGGTAGGCCAGCAGGCCGATCCCGGGCCAGCCGAAAACCACCTCGACCACCAGCCCGCCTCCGATCAGGCCCGGGATTTCCAGACCGACCAGGGTGACGAGGGAGAGGATCGAGTTGCGAAGCGCGTGCAGGTAGGTAACGCGCCGCTCGGACATCCCCTTGGCCCAGGCGGTCCGGATGTAGTCCTGGGACAGCACCTCGACCATGCTGGAGCGAACGAAGCGGGACCACTGGGAGATGTAGAAGAAGGAGAGCACGGCCCCGGGCAGGATCAGGTGCTGCAGGCGATCCAGAGGTCCTCCCCCGTTGAAGGCGCTGTAGGCGCCGCTGGAGGGGAGCCAGGGTAAGTGCCAGGCCTCGAACTGGACCGAGAAGATCAGGATCAGGAGCAGGCCCAGCCAGAACTGCGGAACGGCAAAGCCGACCGTGGAGACCAGGGTCAGGAAGTTGTCCAGGGCACCGCCTCGGCGTCTGGCACTGACCACCCCCAGAGGGATCGCCACCAGCGCCCCCATGAAGATCGCGGTCCCGGTCAGCTCCAAGGTGTTGGGAAGGCGGCCCAAGATGTCGCCGAGCACCGAGGTGCCATCGATCAGCGAGGTGCCGAAGTCGCCGTGGAGGATGCCGCCCAGCCAGGTGAGGTACTGGACATAGAGGGGACGGTCGAGGCCCAGGTTGGCCCGGATCCGGGCGATGTCCTTAGCGGTGAGGTCGGGATTGAGGGCGAGGCCGGGCACGTAGTTGCCGGCGGTCAGGTGCATGAGCAGGAACGTGACGATCGTGACCCCGAGGAAGACGGGGATGGCGGCCAGCACCCGCCTCGCCACGTACCTGCCCAGCACCTGCCGAGTCCCTCCGGCTCCCTAACCTGTTGTGCCCACCCCCTTACCTACTGGCCGTTGGTGGTCGCCACCTTGTTAAAGAAGAACCGGCTCGAGTACTGGTTGTACGGCCCGAAGGTCGAGGGGGTGATCCCGACGATGCGCTTGGAAACCGCCCACAGCGCCTTGTTGAAGACCAGCACCGGCGCTGGCTGGAGCTCGTTCATCAGCTCCTGGTATTGCGCGTAGTAGGCCTTCCGCTTGGCCTGGTTCAGGGTGGCGGTGGCCTCACTCAGCAGCTTGTCGACCTGGGCGTTCTTGAAGTCGAAGCCGTTGAAGCCACCCGGCGCCGTGCCCAGGCTGCTGAACAGCTCGGTCTGGTCCGGATCCTGGCCCCAGCTGAAGCCGACCAGGAACATGTCGAAGGTGCGCTCGTTGGTGATCTGGGTCACCAGCTGGGGGAACTGGATCAGCTGGGGAGTGGCCTGGACGCCGAGCGCGGCCCAGGACTGCTGCATGATCTGGAGCAGCTCCTGGCGCTGGATGTTGCCGGCGTTGGTGATCATCGTGAACTGCATCTTGACGCCGTTCTTGGCCCTGATCCCGTCCGGACCCTTGGTCCAACCGGCGGCGTCGAGCATGGCATTGGCCTTGTTCACGTCGTAGCCGATCTGGGTCTTGGGGTGGACGTGGGCCCAGGAGATCGGCGGCTCGACCGAGTCGGCTACCGACGCCTGGCCGAAGTAGACGCGCTGGGCCATGGCCTGGCGATCCAGCGCCCAGAGCAGCGCCTGGCGCACGTTCTGATCGCCGAAGAGCTGGCCGCCGTGGGTGGCCGGGTTGAGGTTGTAGGCGTAGAAGGTGAAGATCGCGGTCCCGAAGGGCGGGATCAGGTTGAGGTTGCTGGCGCCCTGCAGGCTGTCCCACAGCGAGGGATCGACGGTGCCGAAGTCGACCTCGCCTGTCTTCAGCTGATCGACCAGCACGGTCGAGCTGGGAACGACCTTCATAATGTACTGGTCGAGCAGAGGTGCCCCCCGGTAGTAGGTGGGATTGCGCTCCAGCACAATCTGCTGGCCCTTCTCCCAGCTCACGAACTTGAAGGCCCCGTTGCTGACGGTGGGGTTGGAATCGAAAGAGGCGGTGTTGATGGCCGCCGGCGACAGGCTTCCGAGGACGTGCTTAGGCAGGATCCCGTACCCGCCGTGGGTGTCCAGGAAGGGAGCATAGACCCCCTTGGTCTTGACCACGAAGGTGTACGGGTCGGGGGCACTGATGTCGGCCACGTGCTCGGTCAGGTCTCCCCTCCGAGGGGAGTTGACCGCCTCGTACCTGGGATCCCACATCAGCTGGTAGGTGAACAGCACGTCCTCCGCGGTCAGCGGCGTGCCGTCGGTCCACTTGATGCCCTTCCGGATCTTGAAGGTGTAGGTGGTCTGGTCGGACGAGATAGTTGGCATACTCTCCGCCACCAGCGGGATCAAGGTCCCGTTGGGCATGGTTCCGATCAGGCCATCGAAGAGCAGCGAGACCAGGGTCCCGCTGACCGTGTCCGACACCAGCACCGACATGAAGTGCGAGGTGTCGCTGAAGCTGCCCTCGACGATGTGGCCGCCGCGCTTGGCCCCCGAGGGCGTGGACGAGGCCTTGGGGCTGGAGCTACCGCAGGCGGCCAGGAACTCCAAGCCACCGCCGACCAGGGCCGAGGCCCCCAACATACCCCCGGCTCGGCGGAGGAAGTCGCGCCGGCTCCAGTCCTTCAGGAGCCGCTCATAGGTCTCGAACTCGCGCTCGCCTTCCTGGCTCCCCATGATCCTTACTCCTAGGCTCCTCCCTCTCTAGGGATCTGGTCTTCTCGCACCCTCGCGGCGGCAAGGCAGGCCGGCTGGGACTCAGCGCATTATGGGAGCTGACCCCCGAGGCCCCCAAGCCGACCCTCCTCGCTTCCACAATGGTTATCGGCATTCTACGGCTAACGTTGCACCTTCCCAACAACCAATCGCTGAAGGGGAAGCGCCAGGTGGTCGGCGGCCTGGTCCGGCGCCTGCGCCAGCGCTTCGGGGTGGCAGCTGCTGAGGTCGGGGAGCTGGACCGCTGGCAGCTGGCCCAGCTCGGCGTCGCCTGCGTTAGCGCCGATGGCGCCCACGCCGACCAGGTTCTGGCCAGCGTGCTCTCCTTCGTCGAGCGATCGGCCGGCGACGCCGTGATCGCCGACGTGGCCACCGAGCTGATCCGGCTCTGACCGCTTCAGTCGGGCTGCAGCGAGGCGATCTGCGCGGCCCCGTAGCCCAGCACCTGGGCCAGCACCTCCTCGGTGTGCTCACCCAGCCGGGGAGGGGGGAGGCGTACTGGCAGAGAGGAACCGTCCAGCTTCCAGGGGGCACCCACCTGGGAGATGCGGCCGGCGATGGGATGCTCGACTTCCACCCGCATCTGCCGGCGGCGGGCAACCGGGTCGGCAAAGGCGGCGGCCAGGTCGTGAATGGGCCCGGCCGGGATTCCGGCCGCGGTCAACCGGGCCAGCCACTCGCCCACCGTGCGCCGAGTCAACCGGCGCTCGATCTCGATCGTCAGCTCGGCCCGGGCGGCCTGGCGGCCGGCGTTGGAGGCGAAGCGGCTGGCCGCGGCCAGGTCCGGTGCCTCCAGGGCATCGCAGAAGCGGCGAAACTGCTCGTCGGAACCGATGGCGACGTTCAGGTGTCCGTCGCGGGCAGCAAAGGTCCCGTACGGGGCAATGGTCGGGTGGTGGTTCCCCTCGCGCGGCGGCGCGACCCCGGTGGCGAAGTACCGCCCGGCCTGGTAGGTCAGCAACGCCAGCAACCCGTCGTTGAGGGCCACATCGATGGTCCGGCCGGCACCGGTGCGTTCCCGTTCCCACAACGCGGCCAGGATGGCGTGGGCAGCAAACATACCCGCCGCGATGTCCCCGATTGGCACGCCGGCCTTGGTGGGCGGGCCCTCGGGCTGGCCGGTGATGCTCATCAGACCGGAGGTTCCCTGGGCGATCTGGTCGTAGCCGGCCAGCGCCGGCTGGTCCTGACCGAACCCGCTGATCGAGGCGTAGATGAGCTGTGGCTTGGCCGAGCGCAGGTCCTCGGCACCCAATCCGAGCTTGGCCGCGGTTCCGGGCCGGAAGTTCTCCACCACAACGTCGCTGGCCAGCGCCAGGTCGCGCGCCGCCCGCCGACATACGTCCCGACGGAGGTCCAGGACCAGGCTGCGCTTGTTGCGGTTGACGGAGAGGAAGTAGGCAGACTCGCCGTTGATGAAGGGCGGCCCCCAGCGCCGGGACTGGTCGCCCTGAGGCGGCTCCACCTTCAGCACGTCCGCACCCAGGTCTCCGAGCAGGAGGGTGCAATAGGGCCCGGCCAGGGCGTGGGTGAGATCGAGGATCCTGAGACCGGCGAGAGGCAGCTGCCTCCCGGTGAGCGCCCGGAGCTCCGAGCTGTCCGCCATGGAGCGTAGCCTAAACGGAGCCGGATGGCGGGCGACTTCGCTCCGGCCCCGGACCAGGACCTGCGATGCGGGCATTGCTGTCGCAACTCCAGCCGCGGGGCCTCCAAGGCGCCTTCCGCCTCCCTGGTCCTGGGGAAGCACGGCTCTCGCCGCAGATCGTCAGACGGCCAGACCAGAGCCGACCCGGTCCGGCGGTGCTCTCCGGTCGGCGTGTGCTCGCTTCCCGCCGGCGCGCACTCGCTGACCGCGTCCCGCCGTCATCCGGCGGTTTCGTAGCATCGGGACCATCGCGATCCAGACCGCATCCCAAAGCTTCATCGCCCGATTCCGCGCCACCCTTCCCTGGCCGCTCGACCCCTTCCAGGTCGAGGCCATCGAGAAACTCGACACCCACCGTGGCGTGTTGGTGTCGGCACCCACCTCCAGTGGGAAGACGGTGGTGGCGGAATACTGCATCTTCCGTGCGCTCGAAGAGGGCACGCAGGTGGTCTACACCACCCCGCTCAAGGCCCTGAGCAACCAGAAGTATCGGGACTTCAGCCGTGCCTACGGTGTCGGCCGGGTTGGACTGGTCACCGGTGAGAACACCATCAACGACAGCGCCCCGATCGTGGTCATGACGACCGAGATCCTCCGCAACCTTATCTATGAGGAGCCCTCTCGGCTGGACGATGTCCGCTACGTCGTGCTGGACGAGATCCACTACATCGACGATTTTCCCAGGGGCTCGGTCTGGGAGGAGGTGATCATCCAGGCCCCGGCCCACATCAAGTTCGTGGGACTCTCGGCCACGATCGGCAACTACCTGGAGCTGGCCCAGTGGATGTCGGAGAACCGGGGGCCGATCGCGACCGTCTTCCACGAGCAGCGCCCGACCGAGCTGCGCCTGTGGCTGGCCATGCGCAACCATCTCTACCCTCTGTTCGGCTCCGACGGCAACGTCAACCAACAAACCTGGGCCAGGGCAGTGGAGGAGGACGAGGCCAGCTTTCAGGCCCGCGGCTACCGCCCCCTCCCCGCCAACGACATGCTCCGCATCATCGCCGCGCTCCGGCAGCGAGACATGCTGCCCGCCATCTACTTCATCTTCTCCCGCCGTGGCTGTCGGGAGGCGCTCCAGCGCTGCGCCTTCCACCGCCTCAATCTGACCACGGAGGACGAGAAGCTCTCGATCGAGCGGATGACGGAATCCCGGTTGGCGCAGCTCCCCGAGGGTGACGAGGCGGCGCTCTTCCGTCGCATGGTGGACTTCGAGATGCTCCGCAACGGGCTCGCCGTTCACCACGCCGGCCTGCTCCCGTACCACAAGGAGCTGGTCGAGGAGCTCTTCCAGGCCGGTCTGATCAAGGTCGTCTTCGCCACCGAGACCCTGTCGCTCGGCATCAACATGCCCGCCCGGGCGGTGGTGGTGTCCTCCTTCACCAAGTTCGATGGACTCGAGTTCTCAACCCTGACCACAGGGGAGCTGACCCAGCTCATGGGTCGGGCGGGGCGGCGGGGCATCGACGCCATCGGCCACGGGGTGATCCTGAAGGAGGCGGACGTCGAGATCGGGACCATCTACGAGGTGGCGATGGGGGAAGGGCTGGTGGTCGAATCCCGCTTCCTCCCCACCTACAACATGGCCCTGAATCTGCTCCGCCTCTACACCCCAGAGCAGGCCGAGGAGCTGATGGAGCGCTCCTTCGGACAGTTCCAGAGGCGCCAGGCGGCGGAGGTGACCCAGGAGCGGCTGGCCAACGTACGCGCCCGTCTCGAGGACCTGGAGCAGACCTGGGATTGCGGGAGTTGCCGGATGGAGGACGTGGCCGAATACTTCGGGATCGAAGACCGGCTGCGAGCGCTGCGGCTGGAGATCCGACGGCTGCGGAGAGAGGTGGCACCTTCCCCTCGCCGCCGGGTCACCGGTCACCCCCACCACAGCTCCGGCAAGCGGCTGCACCAGCTGGAGGACGAGCGCCAGCGGCTGCTGGCCCGCCAGCGGCAGCTGCCCGTGGTCCGCTGTACCAACTTCAGCGAGCACCTCGCTGCATACGGCGAGCGTCGCGAGCTGGAGCGGGAGCTCGCCGAGGGCGAGCGCTTCATCGAGTCCCAGGCGCACGCGTACCGCCACAAGCTGCGCCGGCTCTGCCGGATTTTGGCCGACACGGGCTTCCTGGCGGGAGACCGACCCACTGAGAAGGGGCTGCTGGCCGCGCGGGTTTACGCCGAGGACACGGTTCTAGTAACGGAGGCGGTCTGGGCCGGAGTCCTGGAGGGCCTGGAGCCGGCCGAGCTCTGCGCCGTGCTGACCATGTTCGCCGCCGAGGACCGGGGCCGTGAGCGCGGCCCCCGCCAGCCACGTCGGTACCCGACTCAAGCCGTGGCACAGACCGCGCGTACACTCCGAGCCCTCTATTTCCGCTTCGCCGACCTGGAGGAGGAGCTGGACGAGCCCAACCTCCGCCCCCCCTCGCACGACTACATCGACTTCGCCTATCGCTGGGCCTCGGGTGAACCGATGGACACCATCCCCCGGCCTCCCAACGTCGACATCGGCGACGCGATCAAGGCCATGAAGAACCTCTACTCGCTCCTGCGTCAGCTGGAGTGGGCGCTGCGCCAGGCGGGCCTCCCCCTGGAGCAGACCGTCCGCCTGGCTACCCGGGCCATGGAGAGGGACGTCATCAAGCGAACCTGAGCAGCATGCGCGTCGGCGCATCGGCTGGACAAATTCTTGGACAGCGAGTCCTGACATGCCCCGGTCGCCGACAAATCGACGACGTTCTCCCGACGATGCGGGCGCAGGTCGGTGACGTTGCACCTGCAGCGGAGGAAACCGCCAGGGAACACTTCCACGAACAGCACCGGCGACTGTGGAAAGTGCCGACACGAGCACAGGTCGTTGGCGTAACTTTTGCACCAGGACCGGGTTTCTCCGTAATGGAGAACAGTGGCAGATTTGTCGGGCGTCGCCCGACCTAGGGATCAGGAGCAGCGCAAAGCAAGATGGAAGCAGTGACCATGACCATGACGATCTCCGCAGAGCAGACCGTCCGAGTCGGTTCCCGCGTCCGAGTCTTGGATTTCGACGGCGAGGAGGAGTACGTGATCGTGGGCCACGAGGATGCCGACGCGGCCCGGGGTCTGATCTCGATGGCGTCGCCGCTCGGCCAGGCCCTGCTCGGGCGATGCGCCGGGGACCAGGTCAAGGTGCGGGCCCCCGGCGGCCAGCGCGCGGTGACGATCCTCGGCATCTTCTGAGTAGCCCGCAGCGCTCCGAGGCTGGTGCGGCCACAGCCGCCGTGGCCGCACCAGCACATGTACCCCACTCGTCGATCTCTCCGGCCAGCTTTGGCCCAACGCTGGCTCTTTCTCCCTCCCTCCCGGATCGGCTTTGCTGGAAGCACTGTCGAAGTGAGGCAGGGAGCACCCCTCCACGTGAGGACGTACGAATATGGCTGCTACGCTGACGGATACCCGACCCCTCCAGCAGATCGGCGCTCGGGGACAAGGCTGCACCGTCGAGTTGGGCTCCTGGGTCCGCATCCTCGACCCGGACGGGGAAGAGGAGTACACGATCGTCGCCGACCAGGAGTCAGATCCCGGGTTACGGCGGATCTCCAACCGCTCACCCATGGCGGCCGCGCTGCTGGGACGCAGCAGTGGTGACGAGGTCACCGTCGTCACCCCCGGGGGCCGCCGGGTGGTGCGGATCCTGAGCGTCAGGCCCGTCGGCTGATAATCAGCACCCTCATCCCAGTCCCCCTTCCTTCCGGTCGTGGGACCGCTCCTTGCTCGGGTCCCATCCACGGGGGAACCGCCGTGGCGGTTCCCCCGTTATCGGCTAGAGCCCCTCGCCGCCGCCACCGTCCAGGACCAGGACCTGGCCGTTGACGTAGGCAGCAGCGTCGGAGACGAGGAAGACC
This sequence comes from bacterium, assembly GCA_902812395.1. Classification (GTDB taxonomy): domain Bacteria; phylum Chloroflexota; class Dormibacteria; order Dormibacterales; family Dormibacteraceae; genus CADDZO01. The sequence goes on from CADDZO010000051.1 coordinate 13,789, forward strand.
GCCGCACCGGCGATCTCCGCCGGCTCCCCGATGCGGCCCATGGGGTTGGCTTGCAGGACCCGGTCCAGGATCTCGGGGTTGCCCCAAAGCGCCTGGGCGAAGCGCGTGCGGAACAGGCCCGGGGCCAGGCAGTTGACCCGCACCTTCCCGCCCAGTTCTTTGGCCAGCTGCCTGGTCAGCATGATCACGCCCGCCTTGGTGATGTCGTAAATGCCCAGCAGAGGCGAGGGCCGGAGCCCTCCGGTGGAGGCGACGTTTAGGATGGCGCCCCCGTGCTCGCCCATCCAGAACCGGACCACGAGCTGGGTGAGGATGAAGTAGCCGCGCAGGTTGACCTCGAAGGTCTTGTCCCACACACCCAGATCGGCGTCGATCAGAGGGCCGAAGTACGGGTTGGTGCCGGCGTTGTTGACCAGGATGTCGATCCGACCCATCCGGCCAAGGGTCTCTTCCACCAAGCGGCGAAGGTCGGGCTCGCGCCCGGCGTGAGCCGCGATCGCGATCGCCCGGCCCTGTCCGAAGCGCCGCTCGATGACGGCAGCCTCTGCCTCCAGGTCGGCCTGTTTGCGGCTGCTCAGCACCACTCGGGCGCCGTGCTCCGCCAGTCCCTCCGCGATCGCCGCGCCCAGCCCGCGACTGGCACCGGTGACGATCGCCACGCGTTCCGAGAGCTGAAAGTCGGGCACGGATGGATAGCATAGTCGCCAATGGAGAAGACTTCGGGCACCTTCGCCGAGGACATCCTGGAACGAATCTTCACGCCCGCGACGAAGCCCAGTGCCCTGGACCAGGCCGAGCACACGTTGCGCCATCCCAAGCGACTGGTCTACGTGGCCATGTCCAACCGTAACTTCTATTGGCGCAACCACGTGCAGAAGTTCGTCCTGGACTCGGGGGCGGTACCGATCAGCCCCTTCATGCTGTTTGACTACTACCTGCTCCACACGGTGCCCAAGACCGTCGTCCGCGAGGCGATGAACAACCTGATCGCACGCTCCGACGAGGTGTGGGTCTTCGGCAGGATCTCGCTCGGTGTCAAGGTCCAGATCGGCATCGCCCGACGACTGAACAAGCCGGTCCGCTACTTCGACATCTCCGAGCTGCCGGTGGCGGTCCTGCCCATCTCGGCCGAGACCGCGGAGGAGGAGATCAGGGACTGACGGCCCGGCCAGCCACCGGATTCGGGGCCGGGATCGTGGCTACGGCAGGTGGCCGATGCGCCGATACCAGCGCTCGGGCTCGCGGAGCTCCTCCATGGTAGGCAGATGCTCGGCCGAGCGCCAGGCTCGATTCAGCACTTCCATCCCGTAGCGTTCGTGGACCTGAGCAGCGAAGCGCTCGCCGAGCCGGTACTGCTCCAGCTTCATCTCCAGTCCGGTGATGCGCCACACCAGCCGTTCCAAGGGTTGGCGTCGGCCGCTTCGCTCCCGGTAGGCCGCCTCCAGCCGGTCGAAGCCGGCCAACTGCCGCCGCCCGACCAGGTTCATGACCAGGTTGCCGTGACCCTCCACCAGGGACATCGCGGCCTGCATGCGGCGCAGTACGGCCCACTGCTCGGGCAACCCGGCGGTCAGCGTCAAAAGACCCCGCAATCCGCGCGCCCGGCGGTGGCTGGACACCAGGATATCCAGCATCCGGGAGAGGTACCCGCGCAGCCACTGGTGGGCGGCGAACTGCCAGGCATGGGCCATCTCGTGCAGAATCAGCCAGCGGCGGAGATCGGCAGAAGGCAGGTCCGCTTCCCGCTCCCAGGCGGCAACGTTGGGCTCGACCAGATAGAGCCCTGGTTCGCCCACCACCCCGCCCTGGGCAGGCAGCAACTGGGGATCGAACTGGCCCAGGACCCGGTTGCCGAGGAAGCGGAGGACCAGAGCAACGTACCGGTCGAGGCCGGCACGCCCGGCCTCGGTGAGCCAGCTGCGTGGGAGCTGCTCGGCCTCCATGAAGGGCTGCATCAACGCCCGCATGATCCCGATGTTGAGGTCGAGCCAGCTATGGCGGTCCAGGGCCACGAACTCAGGCAGTCGGGTGCCTTCGGGCATCCCGCCCACCACCTCGAGCAGCACCGGCTCCAGCTGGGCGGCATACCGGCGGTAGGCACTCGTGACCCGGCCCCGCTCCCGGCCGCGCAGTTCGTCTCCGTCCAGCCCCGCGCGGGCGAGGTGGGCCACCTCGTCCCAGTCCAGCAATACCGCCGGCCCACCCCGGGGCCGGGCCGCCTCCCAGATCAGCGCCACGGCCAACCCGCAACCCACCCCCCAGACCAGACCTTGGCGGACGCTGCGCCTCACACCACCGATTCTGGGCGATCGGCCGCTCAGCCGTGCCACGCTCTCCGACGCTGCCCTGGCAGGCGTCAGCTCAGAAGTCCAAGGAGAAGCTGTGGGCGCGCTTGAAGAGAACCTTGCACGTCTTGCACCTGAACACGATCTGGAGGGCCCGCCGCCCGAAGGCCTCGGCGTCCTTGCCGCAGACCGGGCATGCGGCCGTCTCGCTCAGGAACGGCTCCGGCAGCGGTAGCAACTTGATCTCCGCCTTACGGCGCCTCTTCGACATAGCTCTTTTCTCCCATCTGAGGAGATGAGTGAACGGCCATGCTAGCAGATCGTCGGCAAGATCTGAATGGCCATTCCGAATCCGGCGCGTCTTTGCGCGCCCACCGTACCCTCCCTCAGACCTCGAGCAACCTCACGTCCAGGTCCTTGAGACCGTCGGGCGGCTCGATGCCACGGGTCTGCAGGATCTTGAGGAGGGCCAGGATGTAACGGACGCCGGCCAGATTGACCCCGTGCTTGCGCGTCAGGGTCTGGATGGCCTGGAGCTTCATCAAGTCCCGCTGCGAGTAGCGGCGACGATTGGTAACCGTCCGCTTGGGCTTGATCATGTTGAGGTGCTCGTACATCATCAGCGTCCGCGGATGCGTCTCCAGGATCTCCGAGGCGACGCTCAGCGTGTAGATCGGCTTGTCTAGGTGAATCGCGGTCGGGTCGGCCGTCGGCGTTGTCGGCAGCTTCTCTTCGAGGCGCACAGGTTCGCGCTGCTTGGTCTTCATCTGGCGTTCGTCTCTCTCCTTTGGCCAGCCTGCCAACCTCACGTTGGCTTACACGGGCAGAGGCCACTTTTCTACTCGATCGTGCCACGCGAACCCTGATACGAGCAAGCGTTTTTTGTTAAAAAGCGGCGACAACTTGAAGTTGGTCGAATGCCATCACCGAGCGTGCTACCGCTGCGCGGGGCAGATCCAGGGCCGAACCTGGTCCACCAGTGGCCGCTCTCGGTTAGCCGCGGGTGGGAGGACCACCCGTGCCAGGGCCACCGTGACCGCCACCGCCGCGACCGGGTCCAGCTGGTCCCCCTCCGCCGCCACCGCCATCGCTACCACCGCCACCGGGGTTCCCGGTTCCGGGCTTGCCACCGGTCGGGACCGAACTCGAGACCACGTTCGAGGGCAACGGCGGCGCCGGCTGGTAAGGGCTGGTGCCGGGTAGCAACCACACCTCCTGGCCGCCCACCGTGGCGTGGTCGAGACCAGGTGGCTCCTGGTACCAATCCGAGGTCGGCTCCTTGATGGCGGCCGTGGCCCTGAGCATGAAGTTGTGCCACGCTGGCGCGGCGATGAAGATCGCGTCCTGGCCGTAGCGGATCGGCGAGCTGTTGGGGTTGCCGAACCAGAAGGCGCTGGCGAGGTCGGGCGTGTAGCCCACGGTCCAGTCGTCCACGAAGTTGTCGGCGGTCCCTGTCTTGGCGGCCACCCGCCGATTGGGAAGGGTCAGGTCGGAGCCAGCACCGAACGTCGCCTCGCGGTTGCGATCGTTGGAGAGCATCTGAGCCAGGATGTAGGTCACCCGGGGATCGATGACCTGCTTGGCCTGGCCGGACGGGTCGGCCTGGAAGATCAGCGAACCGTTGCTGGACTGGATCGATTGGATCCCGTAGGCAGGGTGGTAGACGCCCATGTCGGCCAGGGTCGCAACGCCATTGGCCATCTCCAGTACCGTCACTCCATAGCCGCCCAGGGTCAGCGAAGGCCCGAAGTCGGTGGCAGGGACGTTGTCGGAGTAGTTGCCGTTGCCGAGCGGGAGCCAGGGGGTCGCCCCTGCGGCCCGCGCCAGGTCGACCACGTTCGGGACCCCCACCGTCATCTCAATCTTGACCGCCGGCACGTTGTACGAGTTGCCCAGACAGACCTGTACCTGGCAGACACCGTGGTAGCGGAGGTCGTAGTTATGAGGCGTGTATGTCTGGCCGTAGGGCAGATGGATCGTGGTCGGCGAATCCAGCACCGGCGTCACCATCGTGAACTTCTTGCTGGCGATGGCGGCTGAGTAGGTGAAGACCTTGAAGGTCGAGCCGGTGTTGAGCGGCTGAAGGGCCATGTTGTAGAGACCGCCCGGCTGGTCCGGATTGGCGCTCCCCACCATGGCCAGCACCGCCCCGGTCCGAGGGTCGATGGCCACCATGGCTCCGTCGTGCACGTTGTCGCCGCCGGTGGCTGCCACCTCCTCTTGGACTGCCTCCTGGGCGATCTTCTGGAGCTGGGGGTCCAGCGTCGTGTGGACCACGAGCCCCCCCTCGGTCGCCGTCTGGACTCCGTAGCGCTGCTCGAGGATCGTCTCCACCCAGCCGGTGAAGGCCGGGTCGCTGACCACGTCGGGGCCGGGCAGGAACATGTGGTCTGGCGGGCTGATGTCCTCCGCGTAGGCCTGATCCGCCTCCTCCTGTGTGATCAGATGGTTGCGGACCATTGCCTCCAGCACCTGCCACTGGCGAGCCTTGGCGCGGTCCCAATGCAGGAAAGGATCGAGGTAGGTCGGTCCTTGCGGCAGGCCGGCCAGCATCGAGGCCTGGGCCAGGTCGAGCTGGTTGGTGTTCTCGTGGAAGAAGATTCGGGAGGCGGCCAGCGCCCCCGCGGCGTCGTCGCCGTAGTAGATGGTGTTGAGGTACTGCTCCAGGATCTGTCGCTTGGTATAGGTGTTCTGTACCTCGACCGCCAGGATCGCCTCCCGCAGCTTGCGCTGGATCGAGAGCTGATCGCCGGTGAGGCGCATCTTGACCAGCTGTTGGGTAATCGTGGAGGCGCCCTGGACCGGGGCGCCGGCCCGCAGGTCGTCGATGGCCGCGCGCACGATACCCACCGGATCGATGCCTGGCTCCTTCCAGAAGTTCGCGTCCTCGACCGCCACCGTGGCCTCCGGCAACCACTTCCCCATCTGGCTCAGGGGCTGGTAGTAGCGATGGGGCTGGTTGGGGTTGTGGAGGTCGGCCAAGAGGCTGCCGTTGGAGGCGTAAATCATGGTGTCGGCGGGCACCGGCTCGGTGGTGATCTGGTGGGCGTCGGGCAGATCGGCGGCGAAGTTGATGTAGGCGCTGGAGGCGCCCAAGAAGGTGCCGCCGCCGATGACCAGGATCAGGAATACCTTGAGCGCCGCCGGCATCAGCTGGGCCCGGGTGCCGCGGGCCCGACGCCAAGGATTCCTGGGGCCGGCGGGGCCGAACAGGTAGGCGCTGGCCCGCAGCCGCCGGCCGCGGCTGTCCCGCAGCTCGCGCGGCACCGGCTTCGCCTCCCGGCCCGCCTCCAGTTCGCGCTGGATGGCCGAGACCACACCGGTCACGACCGGCACTGCCCCACCAAGGCCGCGGCGCACCTCGGCGCCAGCCTGTCGGAACGCGGGAGATGGACCCGGCACCACCTCCTTCACCCTGGGCACGACCGTCGAACCGGCACGGCGCGCGATCGGCTCCAGGAGTGAGGCGGCTGCGGGCCAGCGCCTACCTGTTCGGCCCCGCCGGCCCCAGGAATCCTTGGCGTCGACCGCGGCTATCTTCGCCGGTGCCCACCTGCTTCCCGATCTGCTCCCGGTCCTGTTCGTGCTCGGCCTTGCTCTCACC
>CADDZO010000052.1 GCA_902812395.1 bacterium
AAGCCCAGCCGTCGCCCCTTCCGTTGTCCCGTCTTGGACTTCAGGAAGTCGTGGAGTGCTCGTTCCAGGTTCCGGAAGGCCTCCTGGTAGACGCACTTGGAGTTCTCACTCCACCAGGCCAACTCAGGGTTGGTCTTCTTCTCCGCGTTCCAGAGCCGATGGAGATCCTCGGCCGAGTACCACTTCTTCTCGGCTGCGTACCGCGCCTTCACCCGGGCCAGACCCCAGTTCCAGGCGTAGCGAGCCGCTCCGACATGGGAGCGGAGCCTCCGCTCCTGGGCCGGGGTGGGATCGAGCGCGTACCGGTAGGCCTGGGGCACCCCACGACGCCGGTGGTGGCTGCAATCGGGACGCGCGCCGACTCGCTCTCCGCGATCCCCGAGGCCCGGGACAGCGCCGACCGCGCCCTGCGCGCCCTGGGGGCGGCCTCTGGCCAGCGGCTGGTGGCTGAGTTCGGCGAGGTCCAGGCAGAGGCGTTGTTGCTCCGCTTCGCCGAAGCCTGCCAGGGCGACGCCAGCCTCCGGGATGGGCCCCTGGCCAGGCTCCGGGAGCACGATCGCCGCCGCGGCGTCCATCCCAACACCGTCCGCTATCGTCTGCGCCAGATTCAGCGCGTGGGTGGGTTCGACCTGGCCGATTCGACCCAGCGCCTGGCCCTGATCCTCCAGGTCAATTTGCCGGTGGTGTCGTCCTGACCGGCTCGAGTTCCGGGCGGGGTTGCTGGAGGAGGCCCACTGTGCCCGGCCCTGGTCGGAGAGGTCCCGGTCAGAGATCGGCCGTGACCGCCTGCCAGACCCGCTGCACCTCGGCCCGCAGGTCGTCCATCGTGCCCGTGTTGAGGATCACGTGGTCGGCCATCCGGCGCTTTTCCTCGATCGGGAGCTGGGCCGCGATCCGCTCCCGGGCCTGATCCTCGGTCATGCCCCGCAGGTGGACCAGCCGGTGCAGCTGGACCTCCTCGGGAGCGTAGACGAGGATGACCGAGTCGAGACCGGCAGTGCCGCGGGTCTCGAAGAGCAACGGAATGTCCAGGACCGCCACCCGGTCGCCGCGCTCATGGGCCTCGGCCAGCCGCTTCGCCATCCAGGTCCGGACCAACGGATGCACGATGCGGTTGAGGCGCTCTCGCGCCTCGCGGTCCCTGAACACCAGCGCCCCCAGGCGTTCGCGGTCGAGCTCGCCGTCGGGCTTCAGGGTCTCGGGCCCGAACTCCTCCACGATCCGACGCAGCCCCTCGCTCCCCCGTGCCTGGACCTCCCGCGTTGCCCGGTCGGCGTCGATCACGGTGGCGCCCAACTGGCGGAGCATGCCGGCCACCGTGCTCTTGCCGGTGCCGATGCCACCGGTGAGGCCGATCACCTTCATGGTCGGGGTAAGCCCGCGTATCCGCTCACTGCCACGGCTTACGATGTTGCCCCAGTGGCCGCAGAGGAGAAGCTGGACGCGATCGTGGTCGGGGCCGGCCCTGCCGGCTGTGCCGCCGCCTACACCATGGCCAGGGCCGGTTTGCAGGTGGCCCTGATCGAGAAGGGGTCCAAGGCGGGGGCCAAGAACGTCATGGGCGGCATCCTCTACAACCACTACTTGGAACAGGTGGTGGGCGAGGCCTGGAAAGAGGCGCCGCTCGAGCGACCCATCATTGAGGAGCAGCGCTGGATGATGACCGAGGACGCGGCCATCCGCCTGCTGGGCTACAAGAACCTCCGAAACCGCGAGCGCCCCCATTCCTTCTCGGTCCTGCGTGCCCGCTTCGACGAGTGGTTCGCGGCCCAGGCCGAGGCCGCAGGAGCGTTCCTCATCCCCGAGACCGTGGTCGAGGAGCTGATCCTCAGGGGCGGCCGGGTGGTTGGCGTGCGGACCGGCAGGGAGGGGGACCTCTACGCCGACGTGGTCGTGGTCTGTGAGGGGATCGGGCTGGGCAGCCGGTTGCTGGAGCGAGCCGGTCTCAAGCCCCGGCTCAAGGCCAACCAGGCAGCGATGGCGGTGAAGGAGGTCATCGCTCTCGATCCGGCCGTGATCGAGTCTCGCTTCAACTGTGAGCCGGGGGAAGGGGCCTCGATCGAGTGCTACGGCGATGCCACCCGGGGCCTATCCGGCTTCATGTTCATCTACACCAACCGAGAGACGGTGTCGGTGGGCGGCGGGGCGCTGCTGAGCGAGCTGGCCGACACCCGGCTCTCCCGCGAGGAGCTGGCCAAGCGCTCGCCCAACGCGATCCTCAACCACTTCAAGGGGCACCCGGCCATCCGGCCCTTGCTCCAGGGCGGGGAGACGGTCGAGTACCTGGCCAAGATGATCCCCGAAGGCGGGTACCGCGGCATCCCCAAGCTCTACGGCAACGGTTATCTGGTTTGCGGTGACGCGGCCGGCCTCTCCAACCCGGTCCACCGAGAGGGGTCGAACCTGGCCATGGAGAGCGGACGGATCGCTGGCGAGGTGGTGGTCCACGCCAAGGAGCAAGGCGACTTCAGTGAGGCGGCCCTCCGTACCTACAAGCTGCGGCTGGACCGGAGCTGGATCATGGCCGACATGCGGAAGTACGACCGGGCGGTGCCCCTGCTCGAGCACAACCCGCAGATGATGGGCAAGTACCCCAAGGTCCTCGATCGGGCCCTGGATGAGTTCTTCCGCGTCGACGGCGAGTCGAAGTGGACCAAGCAGTCCAAGGCCCTGCGAATCGTCCGCAAGGAGGGCGGGTTGCGGATGCTCTGGGACACCGGCAAGGCGCTGTGGACCCTAGCTCGGCCGCTCCATCGCTGAGCTGAGGGGGTGAACCGGAACCCGGGCTGCAATCCGCGGGCTCGGTAGGGCGGGTTGGGGCCTCGCCTCGGTCGATGCCCCAAGCCTGGCTGGCGATCCACGGCCTGGACCTCCTTGCGCCGAGGGTGAGGTGGGGAAGGGCCGCCTCATGCTGACGTTGATCGCGACCTGCACTCGCAGTGCCAACTCCGCATGTGTCGTGAGCGTGCATTGGGCACACATCCGCCAGAGACTTCGATCGCGGTACGACCCCGCTCGCTGGGTGGAGCGGCCCCGCCGGTGGTCATCCGGAGGCACGGCAACGTTGCGCTCCGGCGTTCCAGGGTGGTTCGCCGTGCCTGGACGGCCTCCACCCGCTGGCCGACGTGGAGCGGCTTCGGGACACCTCCTGTTGGCTCCGTCCGTGGACCGGACCACAAGCCTGCTCGACCACGAGGCGGTGGCGGCCATACCCGGGTCGCCCCGACCACCGCCCGCCGCTGACTCGGCTTTGACAAGTTGAACTGGTGTTGTGCCTACAGACGAGTCCAGGATCGGTGCTTAGGCGGCTGCGAGGCCCTGGTGACGCGGATGACCGGTGAGGGCAGGGGGATGCTGAGGGCGTCCAGGATGAGCTGCACGTCGGCCTGCGGTCGGTGGCCTGGACCACGGTGGCATGGTTCTCTCAGGTGTGCTCGACGGCCTGCAGACGCTTGACGGTCTCCAGGGCATGGGTCATCGGGATCGTGAGACCGGCCGCCCGCTGCTCCAGGACCTTGGCCAGCAGGTAGCCGAGGAACCACATGAAGATGGAGGTCTCGGCCCGGTGGTCGCGGTGGTGGTAGATGGGCCGGACCTCGATCAGCGACTTGAGCACCCGGAAGGCACGCTCCACTTCCACCAGCTGGCGGTAGGGACGACCTCGGTGAGGCTCAGGTCAGGGCGATTGGTCTCCAGCACCAGGACGCCGTCGTGTCGGCGCTGCTGCCGGTACTGGTCGCGGTCGGGTCCGAAGCTGAAGTCTGGCGGGAGCGGCCTGGTAGCTGAAGGAACGACCGCCGGCGCCGGACGAGCGCTGGCGGCGGTCGTTGTCCGTGGCTGGCCGCTATCGGTCGGGGAGCGCAGAGCCGGTGGGCGCGCAACACGATCGTTACCTCGAGGACGTGTACCGGTCGTTCTTCGTCGACACCTCAGCGCTGTATGTGCTCATGGACGGCGACGATCCCAACCAGGCCGCGGCCTGGACCTTCTGGCGAGGCGCGGCGGACAGTGTCCGGTCGCCGATCACGCACGCGCGGCTGCGGGAGGTGAGCCTCATCGACACCGTGAGCTTCGAGGTCATGCGTCGACTGGGCGTCGATACGGCGTTCGCCTGCGACTCGCATTGCGGTCGTTACGGGTTCACTACGTTCCCGGTGACCCCGGGCCCCCAGCCCGAGTCGTGAGCTGATCGCTCGGCTGCCCGGCCCCGGGGCTGCCACCGCTGGGCGCGGCCGGTGCGTTCTACCCGTGCCGCCCACGTGAATGACGTGCCTTTCGGTCTCGGAAGGGGCATTTCGGCGCCGGTCGAATACGAACATGGTCCTCACAGACCCATTCAAGCCCGATTTCCTGTCCAAGTTGAGCTGGCGGGGCGGTGGCCAGGCTTCTTCGGGCTCCCGACCGAAGCATTCGGGGAGCTACGAGAAGTCGTGCCCGCCCTCTGAGAACAAAGGAGCGCGTCAGCCGACCACGACCACCTGGACCGTGTCGTAACCGCTTGATCCGCTGGAGAAGGTCGACGACTGCCGCGGGGTCTGGAGCTGACCCTGGCCGTCCCGGGCCCTCACCGTGAGCGTATAGGTGCCCTGCCGCAGTGGCCGCCAGACGGCGTGCCAGAGCACCCAGGTGAGCGGCGAGAGCGGGGGGCGCAGCCGGGCCTGGAACCAGCTCCGACCGCCGTCGGCACTCACCTGCACCTCTGCGATGCCCCTGCTGCCGGCGAAGGCGATGCCGTCGATCGGGATCGGTGCGAGGCGCAGGAGGGCGCCGTCCCGGGGTGAGTCGATCCGGGACATCGTCTTGACCACTGCCTGCTGGTCCCAGCCCTGCTCCTCCCAGAAGCCGGTGGCCTGGGCCGAGGCGACCTCAATCTGCTGCAGCCACTTGGGCCCTTTCATCCCGTAGTGGCCGGGAACCAGGATCCGAGCCGGGAAGCCGTGTTCGTCGGGCAGCGGGCGGCCGTCGAGCTGGTGCGCGACCAGGATCGAAGGGTCGGCCATGACCATTGCCAAGGGCAGGCTCTCGGTGTAGCCGTCGGCGGCAGCGAAGTTCAGCGCCGCCGACCCGGGCCTGGGTTGGGCCATCCGGACCAGGTCCCGCAGTGGCACCCCGGTGAAGCGTCCTGTGCTGATCAGGTTGCCGCCCACGTTGTTGCTGATGCACTCCAGCGTCACGTACTCGCTCACCGTTCCCGGCAGCGTGAGCAGGGTGCGGTAGTCGAGCGCGATCGGCCGCCCCACCATCCCGGCCAACCGCAGTGACCAGCCGCGAGCGCTCACCACCGGGTCCTGGAAGTTCTTCGAGACCAGGTAGAACTGAGACACCGGGGTGATGTCCGGCACCGGGCCGACCAGGCCGGAGCCGGCGGGGGTGAGGGCCTGGCTGATCCACGCCGGAAGCCGCGTCGCCGCTAGCACTGCCAGGCCAGCGGCGCCGATCCCGAGCGGCACCGCTCGCAAGAAGCTGCGCCGGCTCGGGTCCTCGGGTCCGGCGGCGGTCAGCTCGACCGTTCCCGGCCAGGCGATCTGCCATACGGCCCCGTAGACCGCGAACACCACCGCCCAGGCCAGCACGGACAGCGGAGAGCCGCTGGCCAAACCGAAGAGACCCTGGCGGCCGAGGGGAAGAGCGACCAGGCAGACCGCCAGCCACGCGACCGCGCCGGCCCAGAGCCCGGCGTGGCCCAGCTGGCGGTGGACGGTGAGCTGGCCGGCGATCGCCCCCAGCGCGACCAGCACCAGCAGCATCGCGGCCAGCAAGCCGATCTCCTCGAGCACCTTGCCCGCGTGCTGGAGGTTGTCGATCAAGAACCCGAAGATTGGCCCTGGCACCCCCGCCAGGATCGGCCCCTGGAGGAGTTGGGGCAGGGTGCGAACCCCTGCCACCGCGCCCGCCAGCTCCATCACGCCCAGCGCGGCCAAGCCGCTAACCAGGCCGGCCCCGGCGCCCCAGCGCCATCCCGGTGCCCGCCCGGACATGCGGCAAGACTATGCCGAAATGCTGAACCACGGCGAAAGGCGAGGTGGCACTGGTGGATTGTTGGTTGCGTGTGTGTTTCAATGACCAATCGTGTCCACTGCACGCATCACGCCCGAGGATCTCTCCCTGCTGCGCTGGGTCGATCACGTGCGGCTCAGCCCGAGCGGTGACAGGGTCGCCTATCAGGTGGGCTGGCCGGACCTGGAATCGCGGGAGAACCATGGCCGGGTGGCGGTGGTCGCGATTGCGGGGGGGACGCCGGTCGAGTTTCCCAGCCCCCGCCGCGACCATTCGCCGGAGTGGTCGCCCGACGGCCGACGGCTCGCCTTCCTGAGCCGGCGCGGTGCCCGCGATCAGCTGGTGGTGGTCCCGGCCGAGGGAGGCGAGGCGGTCCAGCTGACCGAGCTGGCCGACGGGGTGGCGGGCCACGCCTGGTCCTCCGACGGCCACTGGCTGGCCTTCTTGGCCCCCGTGCTTGGTGATCCGGAGGGCGTGGTCGACGACCCCCGGCCGGCGGAGTCGCAGGAGACCCTGCGCCGGCCCCCGGTTGCACGGGTGGTCCGTCGCCTCGACTACAAGCACGATGGCTCGGGATACGTGGACGGCCGCTATCCACATCTGTTCGTGGTGTCTGTCGAGGGGGGCGAGCCCATCCAGTTGACCTCGGGCGCCTGGCCGGTCGAGGGCTTCGCCTGGGCCCCGGACGGCCGTTCCCTGGCGGTGGTGGGCGACGCCGAGCCCGACCGCGACCTCCGCCGTACCTCGAGGCTCTATCTGATCGCCCGCGACGGCGGGCCCTTGCGTCCGATCTGTGCCGACCTCCAGATCGCCTCGCCGGCCTGGTCGCCAACCGGCGAGTGGATCGCCTTTCTGGCCCCGCTCAAGGAGGAGGGCGGCGAGCTGGCACGAGTGTGGGTGGTCTCTGCTCAGGGTGGCGAGCCCCGTTGTCTCACCGAGGGCTTCGACCGCTCGGCGGGAGCGAGCGTGGTCACCGACATGAGGGCAGGCCACGGCACCCGCCTGCGCTGGTCGGCCGACGGCAGCCGGGTCTGGTTTCTTGCCAGCGGTCCTGGGGTGGTCGAGCTCTGCTCGGTGGGCCTGGACGGCTCGGTCAGGGTGGAGGTGCCATCCGAGCGTCGACACCTTTTCGACTTCGACCTGGCGCCGGGGGTGGTCGCGGCAGGCATCTCCGATGCGGTCTCGCCCGGGGAGGTCTGGGCCATCGACGCCTCCGGGGAGCGGCAGCTGACCGACAGCAACCCCTGGCTGCGCGAGCGCTACGTGGCCGTGCCCGAGCCCCACCGCTTCACCGCCGCCGACGGGCTGGGCATCGAAGGCTGGCTGCTCAAGCCGCCCGACTTCGACCCGGGCCGACGCTACCCGCTGGTCATGCAGATCCACGGTGGCCCCCACGCCCAGTACGGTTGGGGCTTCTTCCACGAGTTCCAGGTGCTGGCCGGGATGGGCTTCTTGGTCTTCTACGTCAATCCCCGCGGCTCGGACGGCTACGGCCAGGCGTTTCGGAAGGCGGTGGTCGGGGATTGGGCCGGCCGCGACTACGAGGACCTGATGACCGCGCTGGACCAGCTGATCGAGCGCACCGGGTTCGTTGACGTCGACCGGATGGGGATCGCAGGAGGCTCCTACGGCGGCTACATGACCAACTGGGTGGTCGGCCATACCCGGCGCTTCGCCGCCGCCTGTGCCATGCGCTCGCTCTCCAATCTGGTCAGCGACTACGCTCAGGACGACATCGTCCTCTGGGGGGAGCTCGAGTACGGTCCGGGTCCCTGGGAGGACCTGGAGTCGCTCTGGCACCGTTCCCCGATCCGCTACGTCAAGGAGATCCAGACCCCGCTCCTGCTCCTCCACGGCGAGATGGATCTGCGCTGCCCCATCTCACAGGCCGAGGAGCTCTTCGGGGCCATGCGGCTGCTGCGCAAGGAGGTGGAGCTGGTGCGGTTCCCGGGCGAGTCCCACGACCTCTCCCGGGGCGGCCGCCCCGACCGTCGGATCGAACGCCTGCGGCGGATCGCGGGCTGGTTCGAGCGGCATCTGCTCGCCGTCCGGCCACAGCCGGCTGCGGCCGTGGGCGGGGAGTGAACGCAACCGGGGCCGCCGCCGGCGGCCCCGGCCGCTCAGGTGCGCGCCTGCAGTTGGGCTTTGAGCTCGCGCTTCAGGACCTTGCCGGTGGGGCCCAGGGGAAGCGAGTCGACGAACTCGACCGTGCGTGGGTATTTGTAGGCGGCGATTCGCTCCTTTGCGTAGTCGATGAGCTCCTCGGCCGTGGCCCGGTGGCCGGGCTTGAGCTGGACCACCGCTTTGACCTCTTCTCCCAGCCGCTGGTCGGGCACGCCAATGACCGCCACCTGGGCCACCGCCGGGTGGGCGTAGAGGACCTCCTCCACCTCCCGCGGGTAGACGTTGAAGCCGCCCCGGATGATCAGCTCCTTCTTGCGGTCGACGATGAAGAAGTAGCCCTCTTCGTCCCGGTAGCCCATGTCGCCGGTGTGGAACCAGCCCGAGCGCATCACCTCGGCAGTCTCCTCAGGTCGGCGGAAGTAGCCCTTCATCACGTTGTGACCGCGGATCACGATCTCGCCGATGTTGTCCCGGCCGGGCGGCAGCTCATGGTCCTCGTCGTCGAAGATCCGCATCTCCACCCCCCAGACCGGCTTGCCCACGCTCAGGATCCGCCGCTCCTCCTGGCTGCGGTTGAAGCTGGCGGTGGGTGAGGTCTCCGATAGGCCGTACCCCTCCAGGATGGTCACCCCGAAGCGTTGCTCGAAGGCCTTCAGAACCTCTCCTGGCATGGAGGCTCCGCCGGAGATGCACAGCCGCAGCGAGGAGGTGTCGAAGCGGCCCGCATCGGGATGGTTCAGCAGCGCGAAGTACATCGTGGGGACGCCAAGGAGGATCGTGACCCGATCCCGCTGGATCACCTCCAGCACCTTGCCGGCCTCGAAGCGCGGCACCAGCGTGAGGGTGCCGCCGGCGTAGAAGGTGGTGTTCATGACGTTGCTCTGGCCGAACGAATGGAACAGGGGGAGGACGGCCAGGGTGACGTCGTCGTCACGCAGTTCGGTCAGACGGGTGGCGCCGACCTCGCAGCACATGAAGAGGTTGAAGTGTGTCAGCTCGGCCCCTTTGGGCCGGCCGGTAGTGCCCGACGTGTAGAGGATCACGGCGGTGTCGTCGGAGGAGGTCTCCACCATGTCGAAGCGGGGCGAGCCCTGGAGCAGCTCGGCGAAGGGACGAGCGCCTTCCGGCGGCGACGACCCGGGCCGGCCGGCGACGTAGAGAGGGCGACCGTCCAGCGTGGCCAGCCCTTTCTGCGCCTCGGCGGCGAAGTCCTCCCAGGCGATGAGGGCCTTGGCCCCGGAGTCGTCCATGAAGTAAGCGATCTCGCCCGCCTTCAGGAGCACGTTCATCGGCACCACCACCGCTCCCGCCTTCAAGATCCCGAAGTACGCGATCGGGAACTGGGGGACGTTGGGCAGCATCAAACCCACCCGGTCGCCGGGATTGATGCCGGCTGCCACCAACCCCTGCGCCACCTGGTTGGAAGCCGCCTCCAGCTGGGCGTAGGTGAAGCGCATCTCGTCGAGGATGACCGCGGTCTTGTCGGGATTGGCGCGTGCCGACTCGCGCAGCATCACGGCCAGATTCCAGCTCATGCAGGCAAGCTTGCCACCCCGCCAGGAGTGCGTGGCGCGAATCCGGGTGGTTCACGGCCGCGCCTGCCACCCGACACCGCATCAGGACACCCGGAGGCGATGCGGTGGGCCCGGTTGGAGCATGGCGCTGGCTAGCTGGAGCAGCGATCGTGCCTCGACCAGCTGAGGGCGGCGATCTGAGCTCACGAGCGAGCGCCCGAAAGCCGACCGGGATCGCCGATGCCTGGCGGCGGTCGGCACCTGCCCAGGGGGCGGGTGCCCCCGAGAGCGGGCCCATTGGCACCAATACCCGGTAGCCTCTGGAGAAGGCACATGATCGAGGGGGACGCGGCCGCCGGGCCCGGGTCAAGGCACAGAGCTCCGTTCCGGCTGGCAGTGGTGGGGGCGGGCTCGATGGGAGCCCAGATCGCCCAGCAGGCGGCGCTGCACGGGCTCGAGGTCTGGCTCCAGGACGTCAGTCACGAGCAGCTGGAGCGCGGCCTCGGCTCCAACCGTTCCCATCTCCGGCGCCGAGTGGAGCAGGGCCGCATGACCGAGGCCGAGCTGGAGGCGGGGCTGGCTCGGGTCCATCCCACCGGCGATCTGGCCCGGGCGACCGAGGACGCCGACGCCGTCATCGAGGCCATCGTCGAGGATTTGGAGGCCAAGCGCATCCTCTTCGCCGAGCTGGGCCGGTTGGCGCCGGCGCACGCCCTCCTGGCCAGCAATTCCTCCACCATCGGCATCTCCAAGCTGGCGCCAGTCTCGGGGCGACCCGACCGATGCTGCAACATGCACTTCTTCTATCCGCCCCTGGTCATGGAGCTGGTCGAGGTGGTCAAGGGCCCGGAGACCTCGGAGGAGACCGTGCAGCGGGCGCTGGCGCTGGCTCGGGAGATGGGCCGGACCCCGATCCTGGTCCGGCGAGAGATCGACGGATTCATCGTCAACCGCATCCTGCATATGGCCACCCAGGAGGCCTACCGCCTGCTGGATGCGGGCGTGGCCTCGGTGGAAGACATCGACACCGCGGTCGAGAAGGGGCTCCGCTGGCCCATGGGACCCTTCCGGCTGGGGGACTTCACCGGCCTGGACGTCACCTACCGGGCCCGCCTGCACATGTACCGGACCACTGGCGACGAGCGCTACCGACCATCGCCCTCCCTGGAGGCGAAGGTCCGGGCCGGCGAGCTGGGGCGGAAGACGGGCAAGGGCTGGTACGAGTACCCGGAGGGAGGCTGATGGTGTGCCGGATCTCCCACCTGGGCTTCGCGGTCCGTGACCTGGAGGCGGCGATCAGGCTCTACCGGGACGTCTTCGGGCTGGAGCTGGTCCACCGCTGGGTGGCGGTCGCCGACGGCATGGAGGCCGCCTCGTTCCGGGTGGGGGATATGGAGATCGAGCTCATGTGCCCGATCCAGGAGGATTCGCCGATCGCCCGCTTCATCGCCCGGCGAGGCGAGGGCATGCACCACATTGCCTACCGGGTGGCGGACGTGGACGGTGCCCTCGAGGCAGCGCGGCAAGCCGGGCTCGAAACCGTCGACCAGCGACCCCGGGCGGGGGGCGATGGCCGGACCCGAATCGGCTTTCTCCACCCCCGAAGCACCTTCGGGGTGCTGACCGAGCTGGAGGAGGATGTCGGCAGCTGACCGTCGCTTCCTGAACGACAGCGGGCTCGAGCTGCAGCCGGTGTACCGGGCCGAGGATGCGCCCGACGAGGAGCCGCCGCCCGGAGAGTACCCGTTCACCCGGGGGATTCGGGACGACATGTACCGCGGGCGGCTGTGGACCATGCGCCAATACGCCGGCTTCGGGACCGCGGCGGAGACGAATCGCCGCTTCCGCTTCCTGCTGGAGCGGGGGCAGACCGGGCTCTCGGTGGCGTTCGACCTTCCCACCCAGATCGGCTACGACTCCGACCACCCGATGGCGTTGGGGGAGGTGGGGAAGGTGGGGGTGGCGATCGACTCACTGCGCGACATGGAGGTCCTTCTGGAGGGCCTCCCGATCGAGCGCGTCTCCACCTCGATGACGATCAACGCCACCGCTCCCATGCTCCTGCTCCTCTACCAGCTGGTGGCGGAGCAACAGGGGTGCCCACCGGAGCACATCCGGGGCACGGTCCAGAACGACATCCTGAAGGAGTACGCGGCTCGCGGTACCTACATCTTCCCGCCCCGACCCTCGATGCGCCTCACCACCGATCTCTTCGCCTACTGCCGCGACCACCTGCCGGCCTGGAACACGATCTCGATCAGCGGTTACCACATCCGGGAGGCGGGGTCGACTGCAGCCGAGGAGGTTGCCTTCACCCTCGCCGACGCCATCGCCTACGTCGAGGCAGCCCTTGCCTCGGGCTTGGCGATCGACGATTTTGCTCCCCGGCTGTCCTTCTTCTTCTCCTGCCACACCGACTTCTTCGAGGAGGTGGCCAAGTTCCGAGCTGCCCGGCGCATGTGGGCCCGACTGGCCCGGGAGCGCTTCGGTGCCCGCGACCCGCGTTCCTGGATGATGCGGTTTCACACCCAGACCGGTGGCGTCACCCTGACTGCCCAGCAGCCCCTCAACAACGTGGTCCGCACCGCCCTGGAGGCGCTGAGCGCGGTCCTGGGCGGCACCCAGTCGTTGCACACCAACGGCTACGACGAGGCGCTGGGTCTGCCCTCGCCCCGGGCCGCTGAGCTGGCGCTCCGGACTCAGCAGATCATCGCCTATGAGACCGCGGTTCCCGCCGTGGCCGACCCGCTGGGCGGTTCGTACTACGTGGAGGCGCTGACCGATCGCCTGGAGGCCGAGGCGCTGGCGCTCATGGCCGAGGTCGAGGAACGGGGCGGCGCAGTGGCGGCGATCGAGTCCGGGTGGATGCAGCGTCGGATCGCCGAGTCCGCTTACCGGCTGCAGCAGCGGATCGAAAGCGGGGAACGAGTGGTGGTGGGCGTCAACCGCTTTCAGGAGGAGGATGCCGAGCGGGTGGAGATCACGCGCGTGGGCCCCCAGGAGCAGGAGGCGCAGATCGCCGCCCTTCGGCGACTGCGGGCCGAGCGCGACGCGACCGCCGTCGAGCGAGCGCTCGACTGCCTGGAGGAGGCGGCGCGGGGAGATGGGAACCTGATGTATCCGCTGAAGGAGGCGCTGGCCGCCTACGCCACCATCGGAGAGTGCTGCGAGCGGCTGCGCCGGGTCTTCGGCGAGTACCAGCCCGCTGACGCCACCTGAATCGGAGCTCCGAGCTGCGTTGACCGTCCAGCAACTTGCAGTCGTCCATCTCGGGCGCCGGACCCGGCGACGTCGACATCGACCTCGGTGCGGATCCGAGCAATGACCAGCCGGATGGCCGATCTGCCCTACCGTAGTGGCCGATGAGCGAGCCGTCCGTGCACCCCGTGGACCCGATCAATCGCCTCCGGCAGCGCCGCTACGAGGCTGGTCACGGCAACGCTGAGGCCTTTCGTCGCCAGCACGAGCGGGCAAAGCTGACCGCCCGGGAGCGGATCCAGCGTCTGGTCGATCCCGGATCCTTCCAGGAACTGGACCTCTTCGCCCGCCACCGGTCCCGGATGTTCGGGCTGGATGCCCGTCGGCCCTACGGGGACGGTGTCGTCACTGGGATGGCCCGCATCGACGGCCGGCAGGTCATGGTTTTCAGCCACGACGCCGCTGCTTTCGGAGGCTCGCTGGGGGAGGTGTTTGCCGAGAAGGTCTGCAAGGTCATGGACCTGGCCCTGGCCAACCGCGTCCCGATCATCGGCATCAACGACTCTGGCGGTGCCCGGATCCAGGAGGGGGTGGTGTCACTGGCCGGTTACGCCGAGATCTTCTGGCGCAACGTCGAGTCCAGCGGTGTCATCCCGCAGCTGAGCCTGATCTTGGGCCCCTGCACCGGTGGGGCGGTCTACTCGCCGGCCATGACCGACTTCGTCTTCATGGTCCACGGTGTGGGCTACATGTTCATCACCGGTCCCGAGGTGATCCGGGTGACCACCGGCGAGCGGGTCACGTTCGACGAGCTGGGCGGGGCCGAGGTTCACAACATGAGGTCGGGCGTCGCTCATTTCCTAGCCCAGAGCGAGCAAGAATGCTTCGCACAGACCCGGCGGCTGCTGTCCTTTCTGCCCCAGAACGCAGACGATACGCCGCCCGCAAGAGAGGGCACCGACCCGCCCGACCGCATCGATCCCGGGTTGGCCCGCCTGATCCCGAGTTCGGCTAAGGAGGCCTACGACATGAAGGAGGTCATCCGCCGCGTGGTGGACGACGGTGACTTCTTCGAGGTCCAGCCCTTCTACGCCATGAAC
Source organism: bacterium (assembly GCA_902812395.1). Classification (GTDB taxonomy): domain Bacteria; phylum Chloroflexota; class Dormibacteria; order Dormibacterales; family Dormibacteraceae; genus CADDZO01. Next base: position 13,934 of record CADDZO010000052.1, read on the forward strand.
ATCGTCATCGGGTTCGCCCGCCTGGGGGGTCGGCCGGTCGGGGTGGTGGCGAACCAGCCCAAGGTGATGGCGGGGGCGCTCGACATCGACGCCTCTATCAAGGGGGCCCGGTTCGTCCGCTTTTGTGACGCCTTCAACCTGCCGCTGATCGTCTTCGAGGATGTGCCCGGCTTTCTGCCCGGCACGCAACAAGAGTATGGAGGCATCATCCGGCACGGCGCCAAACTGCTCTACGCGTTCTGCGAGGCGACCGTCCCCAAGCTGACCGTGATCACACGGAAGGCCTATGGCGGGGCCTACTGCGTGATGTGCTCCAAGCACATCCGTGCCGACTACAACGCGGCCTGGCCCACTGCAGAGGTGGCGGTGATGGGTCCCGAGGGAGCGGTCAATATCATCTTCCGGCGCGAGATCGAGTCGGCTGATGACCCGGTGGCGAAGCGAGCGGAGCTGGTGGCCGATTACACGGAGCGCTTCGCCAACCCGTACATCGCCGCCGAGCGCGGCTACCTGGACGAGGTTATTGATCCGGCTATGACACGGCCCGCGTTGATCCGGGCTCTGCGGCTTGGACTGGAAAAGAATCGGCCCCGTCAACCTCGTCGGCACGGCAACATCCCACTCTGACCGGGTGGTTTCTAGCTACTTCCCCCGGACAAATCCCGGGCGCCGTTTCGGGCGCTGATCGTTGCGTCCAGGGACGAAGAAAAGCCCCGCCACAGGACCAAAGACCTGCGACCTCGTTCCACTGGATCGACGCCGAACGAAGATACCCGAAAGCGGCCGGCCTGCTGGGACCCGAAGGATTCCCGAGGTTGTCGGGCGAGGCGCACACGGCCGTGGGGATCACACCGCACGCGAGTTCGTCGAGGCGGTGCGTCGCCTTGGCCGCCGGGCCGGCCGATCGTGCGACCCGAGGGATCAGCTGCGGGCGAGCTGCCAAGCTCCACTGTCGACGAAGTAGGTGTCGTAGAGCTCTTCCACGGCGAGGAGGCTGTCTCGCGGCTCTTGTGCGACAGCGACGCGCGCCAGGTGGCGGAAGTACTCGAAGCGCTCCACGCCAGGGGTGATCACGATCAGGACCTCGCCGTCGCGCCCTCGGGTGGCGCCAAAAGCGTGGGGCAGGCCCGGCGGTACGACGACGATGTCCCCTGCGGTCACGCTCGGCACTTCGTCGCCGGCGAGGAGGTCCAAGGAGCCGTCGAGGACGTAGAACAGCTCGCTCGATCGGCTGTGGCGATGCGGCCCCGCCCCGTCCGAGCCGGCGCGAAGGGCGACGTTGTGGGTGCTGAGGGCGCCGTGTGTGTCGCTGGCGTCGGCCAACAGGCTGATGGCGACCTGGTCGTTGGCGAGTGTCTCGGCATCGGCTCCTCGAACGACCTCCGCCCCTCCGGGTCCTCCAAGCATCCAGGTCATGTCGAGCCTCCGATCGGCTGTCGTTCCTCTGGGCGTGATGATCTCGTTCGGCGCGGGAGCGGCTGTCTGATCGCGTAGTCGCCCAGTCCCCTGCTGAGAAGCGCGATGGCCTTCTCGGCCTCTAGCCGAACGTCGGCGGCGATCCGGCGCACGTCGGGGTTGGCTTCGAGCAGGCGTCGGCGCACGTAGTCGATGAGCGCGCCGTGCAGGCCGACGAGCGTGCTCGCCACCACGCAGGGGCGCAGGTCGCCCGGTCCCGCCCCGGTCTCTTCCTGCGCCCGGGTGCCCCGGTCTCCACCCGGGTGCGGGAACCGAGAGAGCCCACAAATGCCCGTTCGTCCGATCAGCGGGCGGGCCGCTCGGGGAAGGCCAAGGCCGCAAGCCCGAGATACACGTGCGTGGGCAGTCGGACAGTTCCGTGTACCTGCGAAGCCGCAGAACACCTCTGCGCGTGGGGAAACGAACCCGTGCAAGCCCGAGCGGAGGCGGTAGCGGTGGAGGGAAGGGAACTGGCCAAGGGGAACGCGGACAGCAAAACAGGTAGCGGACGCAGAGCCGGAAGGACGGGACCGCCATCGGGGCGAGCACCCGAGAGCATGTCAAGTGCGCTGGACCGCGTGCGCGAAGCGGCGAAACCGTTCCCAAGTCGACGCTTCGACGCCGCTCACCCAAGGCAGGAGCCCTGTGCGGTAGTGCCGCATGCAGGGATCTGAGCGGGGGGCCGGGGGTAACCCCGGTCCCTATCGCGACGACCCGTTGAGGAGGAGTTGGGCCGCATCATGGGGCGAAGCCAACCGGGACCCTCAATGAGCTGTCGATGCCCATCGGCAATTCAAGTCTCGTGCCAGGCTGAGCTCTCCTTCTGAATCCTGGTCGATTGCCGGACTGGTGGTTGTCTCCCACTAGGAAGCCGCGGCGCTGTCGCCCAGCGCCCGATAGGTGGTACGAAGCTGTGAGATGCGAGCTTCCATGTCGGGGATCGACATCCCCTTGAGCACGGCGCTGACGCGGTCGAGCCGGGCGTGCCAGAGGGCTGCATGCTGCGCCACGTCGGCCTCGGACGGAAGCGAGATCTGGAAGCCGAGGCGGGTGCCGCCGCCGACGGGTGTTAGCTCGAAGCAGAGCGCCCCCTCAGTGCAGCGAACCGCGAAGCGACGCTGGGGCTCGAGCGTCGAGACCGTTCCCTCAAGGCTCTCCCCGCCGTCGAGGTGCACATGGAATCGACCCTGGGGCCATGGCTCCACCTCCGCCTCCCCCAGCCAGTCGGCAAGCCGCCCCGGCTGGATCAGGCAGCTCCACACCTCCGCGGTCGATGCCTCGAGGAATCCCTCGATCCGAATCGTGTACCCGCTGAGGACGCTCATGGTGTTGCCCAGCATGCCCTTCTCCTCCTACCACCACCTACCTCGGTCGCCAGTGGCCAGCCCATCCATGCTGGCACGATCCGGGGGTCGCGTCAACTAGCTGTCAAGAAGTGCCCAGTGACCGGGGCCAGGAATTCAATCCTGGCCCCGTCCCCGGGCGTGGGTGCGAGAGCCGGGGTAGGTAACGGGGAGGCCAGGCCGTCATGGTTCGCCAGCTCCCAGGCGCCCCCGGGCCGGTTCCGGGAAGGACTACCCTTTCCGAGCGTCCCAACTCAACTCGGCTCCGGCTGAAGACGATCCGATAGGGAAGAGACGAACTAGTTATGAAGCTACTCGAATATCAGGCCAAGGAGGTCCTGGCCTCGCTCGGGGTCCCCATCCCCCCGGGCCGGGTGGCCCGGACGCCGGAAGAGGCTGCCGCTGCATGTGCTGATTTGGGCCCCGTGGCGGTCAAGGCACAGGTCCCGGTCGGCGGCCGGGGCAAGGCTGGCGGTGTCAAGCTGGCGCGCACCCCCGATGAGGCAGAGCACGCGGGGTCAGAGATCATTGGCATGGACATCAAGGGCCACAGGGTGCCGCTGGTCTACTGCGAAGCCGCTCTCAACATCGCCCGTGAGATCTACCTTGGGATCACGGTCGATCGGGACCGCCGGGCCAACGTCGTGATGCTATCGGCCCGGGGTGGGATCGACATTGAGCAGGTGGCCGAGGAGACCCCCGAGGCCATCGCCCGTCTCTATCCGGATCCCTGGCGGGGCCCGCTCGCCTTCGAGCTCAACGCGCTGGTCTGGGATGCCCAGCTGGGGGAGCACGTTCGCGCGCTCGTCCCGCTCATCGGCCAGCTCTACCGGGCGGTCACGGAGTACGACGCCATGACCGCGGAGATCAATCCGCTGGTGGTCACCGGTGAGGGGACGCTGGTGGCCGGGGATGCCAAGCTCGAGACCGACGACAACGCGGCCTTCCGCCACCGGGACCTGGAGCTACGGTATGGCGGCGTGGTGGAGGGCGACCCCTTTGAGGTCGAAGCCAAGCGTCGGAACCTGACCTACGTCTCGCTCGACGGTGACATCGGGGTCATCGGCAACGGTGCCGGGCTGTGCATGGGCACCCTGGACATGGTCGAGCGGGCCGGCGGTCGGGCCGCCAACTTCTGCGACATCGGCGGGGGGGCACGGGCCGAGGTGGTGGAGAACGCGTTGGCTGTGATCCTCATGAACCCGAAGGTGCGGGGGGTACTGATCAACGTCTTCGGGGGCATCACCCGGGGCGATGAGGTGGCCAAGGGGCTGGTCAAGGCCCGCGACAGCCTGGGCATGGAGCTGCCGCTCGTGGTCCGCCTGTCCGGCACCAACGAGGAGGAGGGCCGGGAGATCCTGAAGCAGCACGGCATCACGCCCGGGGCCAGTGGCTGGGAGGCGGCTCAGAAGATCGTGGAGCTCACCCGCTAGCCATGGCCATCCTGCTCAACGCCGAGACCAGGGTCGTGATCCAGGGCATCACCGGCCGGGAGGGCACCTTTCACACCCAGCAGATGCAGGCTCTGGGAACGCGGGTGGTGGGCGGGGTCAGCCCCGGCAAGGGCGGCACCACCCATCTCGGAGTACCGGTCTTCGACACCGTGGCCCAAGCGGTCCGGGACACCGGGGCTCAGGCCAGCGGCATCTTCGTTCCTGCCCCCTTCGCCGCCGACGCGATCATGGAGGCGGCCGCGGCCGGGTTGTCTCTGGTGGTCTGCATCACCGAGGGGATCCCGATCCAGGACATGATCAGGGTCAAGGCCTTCCTTCGCGAATACCCGGGCTGCCGCCTGGTCGGCCCCAACTGCCCTGGCATCCTGACTCCGGGGCAGGCGAAGATCGGCATCATCCCTCAGCGCTTCGCCAGCCCTGGTCCGGTGGGGGTGGTCTCCCGCAGCGGCACGCTGACCTACGAGACGGTGGCAGCGCTGACCGCGGCCGGGCTGGGGCAGTCCTCGGTGGTCGGCATCGGCGGCGACCCCGTGCTCGGCCTCTCGTTCACCGACGTGATCGAGCTCTTCGAGCGGGACCCGGAGACCAGCCATCTGGCGCTGATCGGCGAGATCGGGGGCTCGGACGAGGAGCAGGCTGCGGAGCGACTCAGGGGATCTCGGCTCCGGTCGGTGGCCTTCATCTCCGGCCGGACTGCCCCGGAGGGGAAGCGGATGGGGCACGCTGGTGCCATCGTCTCCGGCAACCGGGGGACGGCTCGCACCAAGGAGGAGGCCTTCCGGGCAGCGGGCGTGCCGGTAGCCCAGACAACCGATCAGATCGTCGAGATCCTGGCCCGCTCCTGATGGCTGGACGGGGATGGCGGTGACCGAGTCGGGACCGATGAGCCCGGCGATCACCGACTGCCGGTTCGGTCGCTGGCCGGACTCAGGATGGGTCGGGTCTTGCCCATCGACGGGCGGGCGAAGCGCCCCCGTCGAGGACAGGCGAGCTGCCACTGCCCCATTCCCGACCTGGTCGCCGTCAAGGTGGGCGGGCAGCGCTGGAAGCGCTCACCGATGACTGAACCGTTGCGGGTCAGTGAGCATTAGCCAGCCGACCCGCAGCCACCGGTTGCCCGGTGGCGGTCCCGGTCTTACCCGCTTGCGCGGTGCCGGGTTCCTGCTTGGGGTCCCCACGAAGCCTGCTTCGTG